>JASHPO010000016.1 GCA_030038075.1 Nitrososphaerales archaeon
ATGGTCTTCGGAGACACCTTCAACAGTCCTCTTGAAAGAACGCTCGTAAATGTCGGAAAGGAAATCGGGTTCAAGACCATAGAACACAATCCTCTAGGAGCATGCGGGAATCCAGACCTCGTCAGCTCTTCGCTGGACATCGACTCGATAAAAATCCCGGAGGGAGCCTACGTGATACTCGTGACTCGCGGAGTGAACGACTCGCCGCTCTTGAAACATATTTCAAAATTCAAATTAAACTACGTCGGAATGGTTGCGAGCAAAAATCGCTGGAGTGCGACGAGACAGGAACTGGAAAAAATGGGCGTCGCAAAAGAATTCATAGAGCGCGTCCACGCGCCGGCGGGGCTCGAGATAAACTCCATAATGTTGGAAGAGATCGCGATCTCGATATTAGCTGAGATAATTGAATTGAGGAGAAAGTCTAGCCCGGAGAACGCCCGCAAGGAAGTCAGGCAGGCTCTCTCGAAAAGTATGAACTAGACGTTCTTTTTGGTTTGCTCCTGAATCGGCTCAGGCTTTATCGTGATCCGCCCTAGCGACACGATGTCCTTGCGCATCCTTGTGGCAACTTCCTGTGAAATCTTGTCGGCAGCGAATACGGAAATGTTTCCGTCTACCTTGACGTGCATCTCTACACTGAGGAACGGCCCGTTCCGCCTTATTCTCAGCTCGTCTATCGCGTAGATTCCCGGCACAGCGGTCGTGATCTCTTTGATTTCTTCGACCATTGCTGGATTTCCGTATGCGTCCGCTAGGACGAGCGAGGACTCTTTGACGGCAAAGTAACCTGCGACCATGACGAACACCCCAATGATCAAGCCGGCGAGTGAATCGAACGCGTAAAACCCTGCGGAAGCGAGCAGGATTCCGACGAGCGCGATAATTGAGGCGGAAGCGTCTTTTACCGAATTGTAGGAGTCGGTCTTCAGCGAAACGAGTCCGCTCTTTTTTGAGTACAGGAGCTTCGATCTTGCAAGGACGACCGCAGTCGCTATCGATACCAGCGCGATGTAAGCCGCGTTGATTGATATCGCATGTTGCAGCGCGGGATGGACGTACTCATCCAAGCCAGTGTAGGCGATTACGAGTCCCGAGCCGACCATTATCATCGCGGCGAATAGCGAGAATATCGCGTCGAATTTGTAATATCCGTAGTGGAAGCGTCCATCCGCCTTCTTTTGCGAGTACCTAATACCGAGCCAGACCGTGAGCGATACCACGGCATCGACGAAAGAGTGCACGCCGTCAGCCACGAGAGCGAGGCTCCCATAGTAGGTTCCAAAACCGAGCTCAAGGAATCCTACGCCCAAGTTTACGAAAAAGGAGATTATGGCGATAAGCTGTCCCTTCGAGATCTGGACGAGCACCGCTTCGCGAGTCTTTTCTCTCGCCGGATCGGAATGAAACAAGGAATTTGATAGTAGCGCGAGGGAGGTTACTAAAAAGATGTTATCTTCGCTTTCTGGTAATAGCCGGCAACGCGACAAGGAAAATGATGAGGCTCAGCGTCGGCGTGATAAAAGGCATCGAGTAAGAACCGCCGGAGATCGCGCCGGCGGCGACGGGTCCGAGGAACTGACCTATCCCTATCGAGCTCTCGAACTTTCCTGCACTCCGCCCGACCTTCGTCGGATCGGCCTCCGCTATCAGAACCGCCTGCGAGACGGCGTAAACGACCGAGTAACCAGCGCCAGCGATTCCATAGGCGACCACGTAAATTACTCCCGATGGATCATGAACCAGTATGAGCAGGCTGGAAAGAGAGCATACCACGAGCGAAATGACGACGTTC
Organism: Nitrososphaerales archaeon; assembly: GCA_030038075.1. Lineage (GTDB taxonomy): Archaea > Thermoproteota > Nitrososphaeria > Nitrososphaerales > CADDZS01 > DATLTL01. The sequence goes on from JASHPO010000016.1 coordinate 1,796, forward strand.
CTTGCCCTTTTCCCCGGGTCCAGTACTAGAGATCTGAACCTTTCCTTCACAGTCAAGACATACACGATGAACCTTGCTAATCCGAACATGAACGTCGCAAGCCCGACCAGAAGTACCGACAAGTGGATTGACTTTGCGTATGATGTAAGGAAGGTATACAGAACGCCGGATGAAACTGCGGCGAGAACCATTGAGGGAAGGTAAAACGCGGCCCCCAATCTGTCTTCGGGAGCACGAGCGGGATTGGGTTGGATTGGTTGGCGAATGTGTATTGGCAAAGCGTCCCTTCTTCTTTGGACCAAGGGAATCGCGTTCAAGGCTAGAGTTACCAGCATGACAGCCGAGGTGACAACGAACGCGTCCCTTATGGTCGTGAAGAATACGATGGCAGACCCGAGAAGGGGTCCCAGGGCCGCAGCCCCGGACCACGTGAAGTTGAAAAGGCTGAGCGCTTTTTTTGCGTCCGAGGTCGAATCTCTGACCGCTGATTCAACTGCCGGCCACAGCATCGCCCAGCCAATTCCCTCGACTACTCGAATTAATATCAGCGTAACAGGATTCTCCACGAAGACATACGAAATCGAAACCAGCAGAAGTACGACGAACGACGAAGCTACGAAAAATTGCCTCACTTCGTGGCGATCTGAGAAACGCCCCATGACGAAGGGCATGAAGCAATATACGGCATTCGCGGCTCCGCCGACGACTCCGATCTCGAATATGCTTGCCTTTAGTGTGTAGGCGAGCAACGGAACGAAGACAGAATAGAGAGGGAGAATCAGGTCGGCATTGAACGACGAGACAAGATATCTTTTGAACTCGGGCGAGGATTCCAGATTTGTTAGTGCCAAGCTTCCAGTCCGTTCCACAAAATGAAGAAATTCCCAGTAAAAACTCGAAACTCGATAATTGAGATATTAACCTTGGTGTGAACAGAAAATAAACCTCAGCTAAAGTCTTTGTACCGTATCGAGACCGCCGCACCACATTTTTTGCAGACCTTTAGATCTACGTCCGGTTTTGTGACATGTTCCACCTGCACTTCCATGTGGCAGATAGGGCAGTATTTGGTTTCGATCATAAAGGAGAATCACCGTAGTATGGAAATGATCTCGACCTTCCCAGACTGGAAATTTCGGGTCAATCTTATAAGAGAGTCCTCTCCCTCAAAGAGTGTTGTCCTGTCAGCACCTTGAGATAAGCGAGTTCGGAACGTATTCCGTCGATATGCACGGCAAGGCTCAATTCATGACCCTGCAAAAGTGTGCCCAGTGCGGAAAGTACCTGGCGCTAGACGGCGCTGAAATTTCTAACGAAAGGATTCTCGGTCGAGGCGCTGCGGTAAAAGCAAAGATGCGGACAGTGACAATACAGCTGAATGACGACGTGTACGCGAGACTTGAGGACGTAATCGCAAAGGAGGCGGGCAAGAGTGCCGATGTCTCAAAACTGATGAGTGAAATAGTTGCGATGGGCCTCAAGGAATACGATCGAAGCGTGAAGCTTCACTGAATATTCGACGCAAAATAAGGTGTCGCAGTAATTGCCGAGAATCGAGCAATTCGTCGAGATAGATGCAAGCAGGGACGCCGTGTGGAATGTAATTTCAGATTTGGATCATGAACCAGATTTCTGGTGGGGAACAAAAGAAGTCAGAAACATTTCAAAAGAAGGCAATGTCGTGAACCGCGAAATTACGCAGAATTTCAGGAACCACAAGATCTTGCAGAAAGTGATTCTCAGTCCTAAAGAGAAAATTGAGGTACAGTACCTCAAGGGACTGACCGAAGGATCGAAATTCCTGAAACTTGAGACTATGAACGAAAGCAAGCAGAAGCTGACGGCGATTTGGAATGTCAAATTTACCGGTATCTACAAGATCATAACTTTTTATCTGACCGGACATGTCAGAAAGGGAACCATAGATGCGCTGCAACGAATCAAGAGGGCGTCCGAAGGAACACCGCTAAATCTCGAAGGCTCTAAAATTTCCTAACGACATTTATCCTCGATGCAAAATCTTAAACGTTTTTGATAATGCGTCGAGTTGTACAGCGATCATGATCAACATTGGTCTTTACTACAAGGTCAAGGCCGGTCAAGAAAAGCAATTCGAGAACACATTCTTGGGCGTGGTCACGCTGCTAAAGAAATCCGATTTCGGTTTCTTGGGCGGCAAGTTGTACAGAGAAATTGGAGATTCGAGCGAGTACATGCTGTACACGGAATGGGTGGGACTCGACTCGTTCAGGAAATTCATGGAGAGCAAAGAATACGCGAAGACCGTCGAGTACGGCAAGACGATCATAGAGGGACAGCCCCGGCACAAGATCTTCCAGGGGTAGTACTTGCCCCAGCGCATTCTCTGGGAGGAAGAGATTCCCTTATCTCAGCATGCTTTTTACTTTCTGAAAATGTGCGCGAATTGGTTTTGCTTGGCGAGAAACTCTTGTCGCTTGGAAAGCTAACCCATGCCGGAAAAGAGTTGAGTATAATCTCGCCGCGAAGGAAATCAAGAAATTGGATCTTGGACTGGTAGAAGTGTGCGGCGGATTTGGTAAAGGTACTCGACAGCAGGCTTCTTGCAACTTCGTGGAAGATCGAATTCTTTGAGGACACTCTAGAATTGTCTTCTGGCGGAACGCAGCGTACGCCGCGGTGGTTAATTCCTGATTTCGTCATGGCGGTTGCAGTCAGGAGCTCTGACGGAAAGATACCGCTGGTCAATCAATACCGTCACGGTTCAGGTAAAATGACTTGGGAGTTCCCGGCTGGACACATCGAGCCCAACGAAAAGCTCGCAGCATGCGCAAAAAGGGAGTTTCGAGAGGAGGTCGGGTTCGAGCTTTTAAAGCCGAAACTTGTCTGTTCGGCGTACACTTCTGCACCAAGGACAAACCAGAGGGCACACATCTTTACCGGTTATGTCGGAAGAGAGCTGGAGCAGGAGCTGGACGATACCGAGGAATTGTCCGTAAAATTTGTTGCTCCAAATACCGCGCGAAGGCTTTTGACCACAAACTCTTCTTCGACTCACCTCCTTGCGTTCCTGCTCGCCCGAGAGAAGTGTCTTTTCTAGTCAGATCTGGGCGTATTTTTCTCCGCGACACAGTTGTCAACCAGGTCCCGTGCGTATCTGCCTATCATGTGCCTTTCGGCTCAGCTGCATTTTGACAGCCAGTCAAGAAGACCCGTCACTACAGCACTTCGTCGATCTCGAGTAAGCTCGTTATTAAGAAATCCGGAACCGCGTTATGTTTTTTCATCATCCTGTTCAGCATGTCTGTCATCTGCCCTATGAGCACGGTCTTACAGCCGGCCGCTTTGCCTGCCTGCACGTCCGTGAGAGAATCGCCTACAAAAAATGATTTCTTGAGGTCTAGATCATTCTCTCTTGCAGCCTTGAGCAAAAGCCCCGGCTTGGGCTTTCTGCAGTCGCAGTCCACTCTGTATTTAGCAATGAGCGCCCTCGGATGGTGAAGGCAGTAGTACTCCGCGTCAAGGAAAGCCTCTCCCTTTCTGAGAGCCCGCCTAATTTTCTCGTTCATACGCTCAAGCTCCGCGTAGCTGAATTGTTTTTTTGCAACGCCAGGCTGGTTTGAGATTACAATCGCCTTGTAGCCCGCCCTGTGAATTTTGTTGATACTCTCCGCGGCTCTTGGATATACAACGAGCTGCCTTGCACTAACTGGACTTCCGACGCGGCCGCCCCTGTAAAATACGAGTTCATTTAGGACGCCGTCCCGGTCGAGTAAGACGGCCCTGTTTGATCCTTTTTGCAAACTGTCCTGGATTATTTTTAATCCGCGTTTAAGTTTTAGATTTCGTTCCGGTTTGCCACCCTGAATGATTGGTCCTATTTAGGCGCGAGATGTCTAACCACCCGAGCAATTGTTCGTGCACGAGAACCACGCTTCAAGATTTGTTCCCACAGTGGCCGCTATCGGTGTGGTCGTGCTGCTGTTGTCTCCCCAATACTGGAAAACCACGTCATGAGTAGAGCCGTGACACACGTTGCAGTTCTCGGGCAATACGTAGTATATGGTGTTCGGATTCAAACCCGTGAAGGTGTACCCCTGCTCGCTGGCATATCCGCCCTGGATCTGATTCCCGGATGAATCGTACAATGCAAAGTACATCGAAGCATCAGGGCCGGTTCCCGCGCTGCAGGCAAGCGCAAAACAGGGAGCCCAATAGGAAGCCGGAATTCTGTTCGCGTAAACCGTAATTCCGTCGGGGGTCGGATTCGGGCAGGTTCCGGGCGGGCCGTCGCACATCACTGCTTCCAGCGAGAGGTTTGAACTCGTCGTCACATTTCTATTGATATTCACTGAACCGGTGTCCTGCCAATACTGAAAGTAATACGATCCTGAATTCTGGACTTGAACCGTATACAGCTGTCCATTGCTTACAGTAAATTGAACGGGCGAGTAACCTGAAGCTACGATGTTCCCATTTTGATACAGCACGGTGTAAAAGCCATTTTTAGGTCCACCACCGTTCACCGCTGTCGCGACGCTGAGCTGGGAGGTATTTGGCGGTGTGCTAGTTGTCGTCTGAGTGGTATTGTTAGTAAAAGGTGGAGACGCAACGACGACTGATGCTGAAGCGGATGTCGTGATCTGGCTCGAATTCGAGTTATTGGGCACACCGGAAGAACCGTATGTACTCGTAGTTGAAAATGAGGACGTGGAAGCTGTAGAACTCGTCAGGGAGTTGGTCGCCATAACGACGACGTATCCGGCCGCGCCGGCAATTATTGCGATCAGGAGAACTAGTAAAATGGTAATTGCACTGGCCGCGGATTTTTTTCGCATTAAGAAGGAAATCGTAAAGAAATTATATAATGAGACCCTCGGAATTTACTTGACTAGTACTAAGTATGATTATTACTTGAATCGCTATCGCGCTTTCAGTTTGAGGATTCGACAATTGGTTGCTGCTGCGTAACGCAGTGAATCGCGCCGAATCCATAAACCAGCTCCCTGCAATTTATCCCAACAATGCGTCTGCCCGGAAAGATATCGGCCAATTTTGCAAGAGCTTCATCATCCTTTTTTTCGGAACCAAAAATTGGAACTAGCACCGCGCTGTTCGCGATGTAGAAATTAGCATAACTCGCTGGTAGCCGTCCATCGCCGACATCCAGTTTATCCGGCATCCTGATCGTTGTTATCTCAAGCGGTCTGCCGTCTCTATCCTTGCACTTCTTCAACGTTTCATGATTCTCTCTCAGCGCGGAATAATTCTCGTCGGCCTTGCTCTCTTCCAGCATGCAGACGACTCTGGTTTCACTCACAAACCGCGCCACATCGTCAACGTGTCCGTCAGTGTCATCACCTGCAATTCCACGATCGAGCCAGATTGTATTCGTGACGCCGAGGTAATCGTGAAGATATTCTTCGATCTTTCGCGCATCCAATTTCGGGTTCCTGTTCTTGTTCAGAAGGCACTGCCTCGTCGTCAGAATAGAACCGCTTCCGTTCACGTCTACCGAGCCGCCCTCTAGCACAACACCAGCCTCAAATAGTCTGCACCTCACTTCGTTGCAGATCTCCATGCCGGTCCCGTTGTCCCTTAAGAGCTCGTCGTACTTGTCTCCCCATGCGTTGAAGATCCACTTTGTCGCGGCAACTTCTTCGGAGTTTTTTACAAATATCGGGCCATAGTCACGCATCCACACGTCGGCCGACCTGATCTTGTGGAAGCGAACGTTATTTTTAGAAAGGAGACCAACAACTCGGCCCTCAGTCTTTTCGTCGTCTACGAGTAATTCTACTCGTTCCCCTTTTTGGAGGGCCTCGATCATTTCGACATAAATCTCCTCGACGCGGTCGATGATTTTCTCCGGAAAAGTTAGCGGATCTTTCGGCCAGGAGAGCCATGTTGCTGCGTGTTTTTCCCATTCGGCCGGCATGCGAAAGCCAAGCTCGAACGGCGTCTTTTCGTTCATCTGTTTTCTACGAGCTTTGAGTAAGTCTTGGGTTTTCGGTTTCGCAAAAAGCCCCATCCATCTTCGACCTGCTTTCCAAGATTCAGATCGCATTCAACGATGATCACTTCTTCCTTTGCACTGTCGCCACGAGCCAATAATTTCCCGAATTGATCGTAGACAAACGATCCGCCCCAGAACCTCACGTCGCTCTCCTTTCCGACCCGGTTAACTGCGGCTACGAGAACGCTGTTTGCTATCGCGTGACCCTTTTGCACGCTCTCCCACGCTTCGTGCCAATCTCCCTCGGTTTGCTCTATTTTCAATGAGGTTCCTATCGCCGTGGGATAGAAGATAATGTCGGCGCCCGAGAGCCTCATGATCCTCGCTGGTTCCGGATACCACTGGTCGAAGCATATCAGGACCCCGATGTTTGCGAAAGTTGTCTTGAAAACGCGATACGAGTTGCCGTGAGAAAAATAGTCCTGCTCGTAGTAAGATTCGTCTTCCGGGATATGCACCTTCCTGTATCTTCCGAGGAGCGATCCTTTTTGATCGAGGACTATGCTGGTATTGTATGCTTTTTTGCCCTCCTGCTCAAAGATCGAGCCGCCCACGATCACTACTTTGTTTTTCTTCGCCGCTTTTGAGAGGAGGTTACTCGTCGGTCCGGGAATCCTTTCCGGCTTTATCGTTGATTTCTTTGTCTGTGGAAAGTATTGAGTCGCGAAGAGCTCGGGAAGGCAGACAATGTCTGCCCCTTTCCTCGCAGCCTCTTGAATCATCCTCAGAGATTTAGAGAGATTTTCCTGACGATCCACGCTCATCGACATCTGGATGAGTCCGAGCGTAACTAGCTTTGGCATTTCTTGAGTATTGAAATTATTTCGCTTGATATTTAACTCGATAATTCGAAGCTCAGTGCTCTTTTACGATTGGCAAAGATGCTAGATTTCCGATTAGACGCAATAAATTGTTACCCAGAAATCCTGTCTTAAGATTCAAGTAACCATGAATGCCGATGGTTCTCTGATTGTTTTCCTTCGTTACACTATGCAAAATTTGTATGTGTGTTATACCGACAGACTTGTCGTGGGAAATTTTTCCACCTTATTGAATATAGAACAAATTCGGTAGCAGGAACAAAGCGAGAGGGAGAGAGGAGTTGGTGTGCTGCACTCCGATATTAAAGAGCGCACAACAGCGGAACTTCTCTGATAGAGAGGGCTTGGCTGATGGCTTTTGAAATTGGCAACTTGCTAACCACTGCTTGTAGAATTTGCTGAGGAAGATGATTGCACGCGGCAAAGTGTGGTTACTTCCGTTGTCGAGGTCAGATTTTGGGTGATTGCAGGAGTGCACACCATGCTTAAAGTCGTTGTTGTTGCAGTCGAAGTGTTTGATGTTGCCAGCTCATCGATCAGTGGAAAAGTGAGTGGCACAGCCTCCCCGTTTGGATAGAATGCGTTCACTTTGATTGTATAGGATTGGATGCCTTGGAGGTAAGCAGCTCCATAGGCGTTAATACTCGTCGGGCTAAATACGCTCACGGGTACGTTTGGGGCGACTGGATTTTCCGCGGAAAGAAAGACAATTGTAAAGTAGGCAATCAGCGAACTACTTGCATTTAGAGACATGGTTTGTTCTGACGAACCTGTTTGGCTCGAAGGCACCGTGGGTGATCCACCAATGCTAGCACCCGCAGAGTTTACGACGACTACATCCTGCACAATTCGATAGAGTGGTGGAATGTTAATGGTTGCACTACCATTATTCAGGACAGTCACTGTCACCATGAGCGCAGAGCCATAATTCTGAACAGTTGAGCCATTAATCTTAGCAGTGATGGAAAGAGTCGCGAATGAACTGCTCGAACTACTGTTGGCAAAAGTCGAAGCGCTCGTAGGACTAGTTGTTATGCCTGTTGTGTTGAAAGATGTCGCGCGAGTACCTACGTTGGTTGTGGTTGTCGTCCTTGTCGTATCGAAAGTAGCATTGATGAACACCCCGAAGCCAACTATCAGGATCAGTACAATGACAATTAGTGCGGCAACTCCTAACGAAATTGCCTTTCGTGCCTTTGCCATTACTAGACAACTGTATCAAAAATAACATTAGTATTATTTGAGAATACGCAATAGCAAGTCTGTTCTGATAATTAGAACACGGTTAGAATACTTTTCAGGCAGCTATCATTTTGAATAATAGGTATACCGTAATTATTCCGGCTATCACGAAAGCTGATGAAGAAACCACCCGCCAGATCAATTCGCCTCTCTGCAATTTCCACTTCACTTCAAAATCTTGATGATTTGCTGTGACGCTCGGACAAAAAGAACTATCGCGGTCACGCCCAGAAGAATCTCAGACAGATACAGTGGGATGCCGAATCCGAGGTTTACCGAGTGTAGTATCATGAGGGCGATCGCAAAAAGAGAAAGCGATCCGTGATAGAGGAGAGAATAGCGGAGCCTCTCAAGAAAGGAGAAACCCGTAAACCAAACTATCAGGGCGACCCCGGTCGAAATGTAGCCCAAAAGCACTCCAAAGTTTGTCAGGGGTGCGTGGATGAAATAATCCCCGTGGATCAAGAGGAAGATGCCGCCGAGGACAGCGATTGCAATGTGAACGTTGTTGAACAATTTCTGTCTTGTCGTGTGGCTCATGATTCGCTTTTTTGCAAACATCAACACAGACGTTGCGATGATGAATACAAGCGCGAGATAGCCCGAGAGATCGGCGATGAAATGACCCGCGACTAGCAAAGTACTGGCCTTAAAAATCGCTTTTGAGGCCTTGATAACAGTATTTCAAACTCTATCTGTGCTTGAAACTCTTGATCCAGTAGAACAGGAACGGAACGGCGATCACAATGATTGCCGTCACGATGATAAGAGCTTGGACCGAAGTTGTCATCGACTGCCACGCTCGAATTGATTACTTATGCTTTTTAGAAACGTAGCAGACAAGAAAGGTTAAGCGCTCGTTCCCGATTCACTTTCTCGAAAACTCTTGGAAGCACTCCTTAACGGAATTAGACTTCACTACATAGACGTGGGCACGAGTCAGAAGCCTCCCGTGGTATTGATTCATGGATTCCCGTTCAGCATGGAAATGTGGAACCCTCAGATAGAACTTTTGAAATCAGATTATCGCGTCATCGCATATGATGTCCGCGGGCACGGCAATAGCGACGACGGCGATGGACAATATACTGTAGAGTTCTTCGTCGACGACCTTATCGCGCTTTTAGATTACTTGAAGATAGCAAAAGCCACGCTTTGCGGTCTTTCGATGGGAGGCTACATCGCGCTACGAGCCATGGAAAGAAATCCTGAACGCGTCGCATCCCTTGTACTGTGCGACACGGGACCGCAGGCAGATTCGAACGAGGTAAAAATCCGCCGCGCCGGAAACATGAAATCCGTAAAGGCAAACGGCGTCAAGACTTTCGCCGAAGGTTTTGTGAAGGCTGTCTTCGCTCCCGAAAGCTTCGGCAAAAGACCGAACGAGGTCGAAGCTATCAGACGCATTATCGAGTCAAACTCTGAAATCGGCATATGCGGAACCTTGCTCGCGCTCGCATGCAGGACCGATACAACGGATTCTCTCGATCTCATTAGAATCCCGACGCTGATAATGGTTGGCGAAGAGGACAAGGTGACTCCACCAAAACTCTCGGAGCTAATGGACTCCAAGATCTCGGGATCGGAGATCCATATCCTGAAAAACGCCGCTCATCTGTCGAACCTTGAGAATCCGGAAGAGTTCAACAAGTACCTTTCCGAATTTCTCTCGAAGTGATGGAATAAATGCGCTTTCGTAGCGCCCCAGTCCATGTGAATTCTATAATACATGGTGACAATTAATTATCATGGAATGATCTCAGGGACAGCCACAGTAACCAGCAAAAGCATGATCAACATCCCTGCCAAGATCAGGAAGAAATATTCGATTAAAGCGGGTACAAGGATTGTGTTCGTCGAGAACGAAAGGGGAGGTCTTGAGATGATACCGGTGCCTCCGCTTTCGGAGCTCTTTGGAATTGACCGTGAATACAAGGACATTCTTCTTGCCCCGTGAGGGATCTGGAGAATGAGCACAGGCGTGAGGCACTTTTTGACAAAAAGAAACTTGGTCATTGACACCGGTGTCCTTACTCTTTTCTTCGGCGGAGACGAAAGAGTCAGGACCCTATTTTCACGATGTTGAAACAAACAGGAGAAACGGCTACGTTACTTTAGTGAACCTTTCCGAGTTCTATTACAAGACCTGCGCAACGCTCGTAGAAGATACTGCAAAACTGCACTTTTACCAGCTAAGAGAACTCTTACAGACTCTTGAAACAAATTTCGAATTGTCGCTCTCAGCCGGGCGAGAAAAGTGTCACCACAACGGCCGCCTGTCGCTGGTTGATTGTTCTGCCCTCGCTGCTGCGAGAAGTTTGAATGCAACGATACTAACCACCGATGCAGAACTTGCGAAAATCAATGATATCGACGCGAAGTTGATTGATATCTAACTGGTGAGCATGGCTAAGCTAATTCGAAGTTCGCTTTTTGCCGTTACCCTTCTTGAAATGCTCCTTCATCGGGTTCCAGTAAGACTCATACCAGCCCTCATCGAAGTTCTTTGCAAGTTTAGCCGACGGGATGTTTGA
>JASHPO010000126.1 GCA_030038075.1 Nitrososphaerales archaeon
CTTTTGAAGGCTCGGGACTGCTTGCACTACACGGCTACGGCAACGTCTTTGCCAGAAACCTTGCTGGCGGAGAAACTCTGGAAGTGGAGCCCTGAGGTTTCCTGTACAATGACGCTTCGGTTCAGATGTCGACAAACAGCATGGGGCTCAAAAGTGGACTATTCGGAGGATTCACTTTCATGATGAACAGATTTTCCGGACGGATAGGCTCGCGATCCAGTCGATGCCGTTCCATCTGCCGACTGGAGAATAATTTTCCCAAGCACTACGAACGAGTCGAATATTGAACGCGAAAGAGATACAGAGCCGAGCGAGAACGCATCAATTTGGCGGGAGAATGATGATAAAGGGTCAGATTGGGTCTTGCAAACCTAAGATGATGAGTTAGCAAGATTCCTCTCTAGCCACCCGTCTGATCGCTTTTGCGCTTTGTATATTGCAAAGAGATAATTTAAACGTGCCCCTATTTTGCATATAAAGCACCTCAGGCCCTCGGTTAAAAGGACAATTAGTTGTCCTTGCCCGAAATACTTGTGGCAAACTACCACCAGAAATCAAGTGCGGTCTTTATCAAAAAAGGAGTCGGAGGGAGAGATGAAAATGAAACTACATTGTACTGATCCAAACCCCAACTGAATTCATCTCAATTCTAGCACGCTATTCTTAAATAATAATCCAAGCAACTTTGCTCTGAAATGCCCGGCAAGCAATCTGGCGTCATTTCACAAGTACACTCCTACGGTAGCGTATTTCTCGGGGTGTTGTTGAGCTTGCCGTTTAGCGTGGCATAGGCCCCAGCCTAGTTTTCAAAACTACGCGCAGCTGGGGGATTCTGCACCGGAGAAGTAGAGAGAAACCATTGTCAAAAATAAGTGGATCGAAAGCACTGATTGAAGGACTCAAGGACGAGGGAGCAACCGTCCTGTTTGGGATGCCTGGGGGAGCAAACCTCCCCATCTACGAGGAGTTGTACAACTCCGAGATCAGGCACATACTGGTAAGGCACGAGCAGTTAGGGGCACACATGGCCGACGGCTTTGCGCGTGTATCAAGAAGGCCAGGAGTATGCATGGGCACTTCTGGGCCCGGTGCGACAAACTTAGTGACAGGGATTGCGACTGCGTACATGGATTCGATCCCCATGGTTGCAATCACAGGGCAAGTAGCAACAAGCTCTATCGGAAAAGACGCTTTCCAAGAATGCGACATTATGGGAGTTGCCACACCAGTTACGAAATACGCTTTCCAGCCGCTCGACCCCAGAGAAATTCCCGCGACGGTAAAGAAAGCATTCTACATAGCTGGCTCCGGGAGGCCGGGCCCAGTGCTCATCGACATTCCCAAGGACATCCAGACGGGCGAGGCCGAGATGGAGTTCCCCGAAGCAATCAGAATACGTGGCTACGCGCCCGCGATGGACCCGGACATAACGATGATCGAGAAGGCGGTCGAGTTGATGCTGACCGCGGAGAGGCCTATGATTTTAGCGGGCGGAGGCGTCGCAATTGCCGGAGCTTTCACGGAACTGCAGGCGCTCGCCGAGATGCTGATGTGCCCCGTCGCGACCACCTTCAAGGGGAAAGGCGTATTCAACGAGACCCATCCTCTCGCTCTCGGGCCCATAGGCATGCACGGGCACCTCGAAGCAAACCGCTTGATATTGGAGGCTGACGTCCTGCTCGCCGTCGGGACGAGGTTTTCGGATCGCTCGACCGGAAAAGTGAGTGATTTCGTTCCAAAGACTACTGTCATTCACATCGATATCGATCCTTCTGAGATTGACAAGAACAAAAAGGCAGACCTCGGAATTGTGGGAGATGTCAAGGTCTCGCTTAGGGCGATCAACGCCTCTCTTCAAAAGAGAGCGCGCCAGCACAAAATCGAGAAATGGGAGAAGAGGTTCAACGAGGTCAAGGAAAACTGCAAGAATGAGTGGAAGATTGACATGACGAAGATCTCAGCGCTCAGCGTACTGAAAACTCTGAGGGAGATCCTTCCTGCGAACGCTCTTGTAACTACCGAGGTAGGGCAGTGCCAGATGTGGACATCGCTCCACTTTGACGTGATCGAACCAGGTACTTTCTACTCTTCTACAGGTCTGGGCACGATGGGATTCGGATTCCCGGCAGCAGTGGGAGCAAAGGTTGCGGCTCCGACGAGACCAGTGGTTGATATTGCCGGCGACGGCAGTCTCAACATGACCGAGGCGGCATTAGCGACATCAGTCCTCGATAACATACCCGTTATAGTAGTAGTATTGAATAACACAATGCTGGGCATGGTCGCGCAGTGGCAGAGACTCTTTTACCAGAGGCACTACATGGGGGTAAAGCTCTACGGCATACCTGATTTCGTCAAGCTCGCGGAAGCATACCGGGCTCAGGGGCTACGGGCGCAGTCAATTGATGAGTTTGCCAAGGCGGTCAAACTCGGTCTGCGGAGCGACGTAACGACGGTAATCGACGTTCCTATTTCGCCCGAGGAAGATGTCTTCCCGTTTGTCGTGCCCGGTACGGCACTCAAGGACATGGTGGTCGCATAATGTCTCAACAACCGACTGCCGCAACTGCGCACATTCCCACGAACACGAGCGGCGAGGAAGTGATCAATAATGAAGAGAGGAAGGCAGCGACTCAGATCGTCTACGCCATCGTCGAAAATCAGAGGGGAGTTCTTCACAAGATCTCTGGAATGTTCAGAGCAAAGGGGTTCAACATCACCAGCATTTCGATTGGGGGAACGCTCGCGCCAGATATGGCGAGGATGACCCTCACACCAAAGGGAGACGAAGCTTCGCTCAAGCTTCTGGTAAAGCAGCTTGAGAAGATGATCGACGTGATCGAGGTTGGCGTGATGACTCACGGAGAGGCCATTGCAAGAGAGCTTGCTCTCGTGAAATTCGAGACGCATGACAACAAGAGCAGGAACGCGATAGTCGAACTCTCAAACAATCTTGGCGCGAAGACGGTTGACATTGCAAAGGACTCGCTTGTCGTTGAATATTCCGCCACGCCGGAGCAGATCGACGCCTTCGTTGCGCAAGCGAGCAAGTCTGGAGCGGTTAGCGAGATAGTTCGCACGGGACTGACGGCCCTAAAGCGAGGCCTCCAGTGAAATGTCAGAAAAGGGAAAGAGAATCAGGGTGCTTGATACCACCCTTCGAGACGGCGAGCAAACTCCCGGAGTCTCTCTCACCATAGAGGAAAAACTGGAAATTGCGAGAGCGCTGGACGCGCTGGGAGTCGATGTAATAGAGGCCGGATTCCCGATAGTTTCGGACGGTGAGCTTGCCGCTGTGAAGGCGATTTCAAAGCTCGGCCTGAAATCAACGGTGGCAGCGCTGTCTCGCGTGGACAAGTCAGACGTGGAAGCGCTGATTTCCTGCGACGTACCATACGGACACCTTTTCATCGCTACTTCAGACATTCACCTCAAGTACAAACTGAACATTACCAGAGAACAGGCTCTGGAAAAGGCAGTCTCCGGAATCGAGTATGCGATGGCTCACGGCATCAAGGTCGAATTTTCCGCAGAGGATTCGACCAGAACGGACAGGGAATTTTTGGGGCGGATGCTCCGCGCGGTCTCCGAATTAGGAATAGAGCGGATTGACCTTCCCGACACTGTCGGAACAAGCACTCCCGAGAGATATGCAGACCTTGTTCGGTTTGCGCGCTCGCAGGTAAAGACCGCGCTGAGCACTCACTGTCACGATGACTACGGACTCGCGGTCGCAAACAGCCTTGCGGGTATTGTGGCAGGCTGCGATCAGTCGCACGTGACCATCAACGGACTGGGCGAAAGAGCGGGCAATGCGTCTTTAGAGGAATTTGTGATGGGCGCGCAGAGATTGTACGATTATAGAACCGGCGTTAACACGAAGCTGCTCTACTCCACTTCGAGGCTTGTGACCAAAGCGACCGGCGTGTTTGTTCAGCCAAACAAGGCAATCGTTGGCGAAAATGCGTTCGGGCACGAATCGGGAATTCACACCCACGGCGTACTAACACTTCCGGCGACCTACGAGCCGATGGAGCCGGAACTGGTTGGCGCGACAAGAAAAATCCATGCGGGTAAGCACTCAGGGTCGCATGGAATTGCGTTTGAGCTGAAAAACTTGGGCATAGAACCGACAAGAGAGGAACTGAAAAAGATACTGCACAAGGTCAAAGTCATCGGTGATACAGGCAGGACCGTAACAGACGTGGATCTCGACAGGATTGCAAGAGAGGTGATAGGACTGGAAAGAGGAAACCCCTTCCTCAAGGTCAAAGATCTCGCCGTCATTACTGGAATCAATACTGTTCCAACAGCATCCGTGCGCCTTACTATCGGTGACGAGCAGACAATGACGGTTGCCGAGACCGGGAATGGTCCTGTTGACGCAGTTCTGAGAGCCATTCAAAAGGTTACTGACAAATTCACGAAAATCAAGCTGAAGGAATACAAGCTAGAGGCAATAACCGGTGGAACAAATGCGGATGCCGAAGTCCTCGTGAAGATCGAGGACGAGAACGGCAACATAAGCACGGCTTCCTCGACCGGTTCGGACATCATAATGACGAGCGTTGACGCGATGATCAGCGGAATAAACGAGGTAATGCTCCGCAAGTCCAGAGCTACGCAAAAACCCGAAATACCCACTCCTTGAAGTGAACATTTGCTTTGCCGCGTTCGTACAGAGTCTCATGCATCGAAGGAGATGGAATTGGCCCCGAGATCTTTAAGTCGGCGAGAACCGTACTTGGAACTCTGAGTGATTGCTACAAGATTCCCTTTGATTTTGTATCTACGCCTGCAGGCGACAAGGCGCTGAAAGATTTCGGAGAAGCGCTGCCGAAGACTAGCTTCAACGCAATTAGAGAGTCAGATCTCTGTCTCAAAGCTCCTGTGGGGGAGACTGCGAAGGATACCATAGTGTATCTCAGGCAGGCGCTTGACCTGTACGCAAACATTCGTCCAGCCAAGAATTATTCGTTCATCGAGAGCAGGTTCTCCAATGTGGATATGGTCATCGTGCGTGAGAACACTGAGGATCTTTACGTGTGCCGCGAGTTTCTTGAGGACGACGGCAAAAAAGCGACAGCTTTCAAGATCATAACTCAAAAGGCGAGCAAGAGGATCGCAAAGGCGGCATTCGAGATTGCGCTGCAGCGCGAGGCTTCCAGAAATTCGAAGGAAAGATCCGCAAAACAGGCCAGCGTCGTATGCGTCCACAAAGCGAACGTATTACCCGTTACCGACGGGCTGTTCCTGAAATCCTGCACCGAAGTTTCCAAGGATTATCCAAATGTAGCATTTTCGCAGATGCTGGTTGATACTGCTGCAATGAATCTAGTCAGAAACCCAGATTCGTTTGATGTCATGCTTACACCCAACATGTACGGCGACATTCTCTCAGACGAAGCTTCGCAAGTAGTCGGCGGGCTTGGTATCGCCTCTTCGGCGAACCTGAGCGATGATTTTGCTCTGTTCGAACCCGTGCACGGATGCGCCCCCGACATCGCGGGAAAAGGTATAGCGAACCCGCTTTCGATGTTGTTTACCGTGAAGGCAATGCTGGAGTGGCTGGGTTCGCAGAATGATGACCCGCACTGCATAGATGCGGCAAAGCTCTTGGAATCTGCAGTTTCCTCCGTTACGAGCTCTAACATCAAGACTCCGGACATCGGCGGGAAATCAAAAACCGATCAAGTATCGCGAGCCATATCCGAGGAAATAGTTCGGCAAAAGAGCGGAGTCAACCAAGACGGCGAGATGATAAAGGAAAACGTACTTCTCAAATGGTGAAAAATAGAATGAGTGTAGGAGTGACAGCAACAGCTATCTACGACAAGGACGTAACTACGACGCAAGTAAAGAAAAACGAGACAATCGCCGTACTCGGGTACGGAATCCAGGGAAGGGCTCAATCGGGAAACCTGAGCGACTCTGGGTTCAAAGTAATCGTTGGACTGCGCAAAGAAGGCAAATCATGGGATCTTGCAAAGGCAGACGGCCACAAAGTGATGGAGGTCAGAGACGCGGCGAAGGCTGCGGACATTATCCACATGCTCGTTCCCGACATGGTTCAGGGAGACGTGTATAGGGAAATCGAGCCATATGTTACTATTGGAAAAGCCTTGAGTTTCTCTCATGGCGCGTCGATACACTGGGGGTGGATCAAGCCCCCGACTGGCGTTGACGTATTCATGGTCGCTCCAAAGGCGCCGGGGCAGAGAGTCCGCGAGGTCTACCTTCAAGGATTTGGTACGCCATCGATAATTGCAGTTCATCAGGACGCGACGGGACGTGCGTGGGAAAGAACTCTGGAGTTTGCAAAAGGGATCGGCAGCACAAGGGCTGGTGTTATCAAAACTACATTCAAGGAAGAGACCGAAAGCGACTGGTTTGGCGAGCAGGTAGATCTCTGCGGCGGAGCCGATCGAATGATCAGAACCGCATTCGAAGTGCTCGTCGAGAACGGTTACCAGCCGGAAATCGCGTACTTTGAATGCCTGCACGAGCTAAAACTAATTGTCGATCTAATCCAGCGGTACGGAATTGCCGGGATGTATCGGGGAGTCAGCGAGACAGCCAGATTCGGAGGGCTGACCGTAGGAGGAAACGTGATCAATCAGGAGACGAAGGAAAGGATGAGGCAAGCTCTTCGCGACATTCAGTCAGGCGCGTTCGCCGACCGATGGGTTACAAGCTACCGAAACGAAAAGGCGCGAGCTTTTGACAAGTACATGGACGAGCTCGAAGCTCACCCGATAGAGCAGGTGGGAAGGAGACTCAGGCAGATGATGTGGCCAGACGATCTAAAGACTGGCAAGTTTCAGAGCTGGTCCAAGCTGAGCAAAAGAGTAGCAACGCCTAAATCGAAAAAGGCAAAGAAACAGAAAAAGCGATAGTGCGAGTCACGTGTCAGGCGGACAAACGATAGTAGAGAAGATAGTCTCTCGGGCGACCAGCAAGAGAGTTAGGGCAGGCGACCTGGTGCAGGTTCTACCCGTTGACAAACTCTACTTCAACGAGGTGATCGCACCGCCCGCGATACTGAATTTCAGGGACGATTTCGGGCCCGTGTTTCACGAAGTAGGCTCTAGCTCGCAGAAGGAGATAGTCGTCCAGAGTCAGGGCACAAAGTCGAAGATGAGGGTGTTCGATCCCAAACGGGTCTGTTTCATTCCAGACCACACCGTGCCTTCATGCTCCGTGAAGGTGGCGCAGGGGGTTAACCTGATGAAAGATTTTGCCTCGGAGCAGGGTATCAAGATGTACAAGGAAGGAGACGGCATCGAGCACACCGTTGTCACGGAAGAAGGGTTTGTGAGGCCCGGAGAGATCGTGGTGGCGACAGACAGCCATACTGATACTGTGGGAGCAATTGGGGCGCTGGGCTTTGGAATTGGTACAACCGAAGCGGAGTATGCCCTAGCTTTAGGCGAGATTTACGATTTCTTCGTGCCGGAGACGTACAAGTTTGAAATCTCCGGTGATTTCCAGCAAGGCGTGTCAGCTAAAGACCTGATACTCCAGATTCTGGGCACACTCAAAGAGGGAGGTTGCTCAAAGCGCATAGCTGAATACATGGGAGACACCATGCAGAAAATGGGAATGGACGGGCGCTTTACGATGTGTAACATGTCGGTCGAGATGAGTGCTAGGACTGCCGTGGTGAACCCGGATCAAATCACTCTTGATTTCATGCAAGATATAGTCAAAAGGCATCCCGAACTGTCCAGCGAACTCAACGAGAGTATGAGAAACGTGAAGGCGATGCAGAGCGATCCAGATGCCGAGTACTCTGAGATCATGAAGCTCAAAGCCCAAGAGGCCGTTCCACAAGTTGCCCTGCCGCACTCACCGGCAAACGTGAAACCCGCCAGCGAAGTGAACGACGAGATAAATCAGGTCTTCATTGGCTCGTGCACAAACGCCCGCCCTTCAGACCTCATGGAAGCCGCGCGCGTGATAAAGGGGAGGAAGGTTCACAGTAGCGTCAACCTTCTGGTCATCCCGGCATCGAGGCTAACTTACAACTGGGCAATGTCCGAAGGAATACTGAAGATATTCGCCGATGCCGGCGCGAACATCGAATCATCAAACTGCGGCCCGTGTTTTGGAAAGCATATGGGAGTGCTCTCGCCGGGCGACTGCTGCCTGAGCACGTCGAACAGGAACTACAAGGGAAGAATGGGTTCGCCTGAGGCGTTCATCTATCTTTCATCGCCAGCCACCGCGGCCGCGAGTGCAATAGAAGGCAAGATCGCAGATCCGAGGAGGTATTATGGATGAATATCAACGGCACCGTAACTGTAAAGTTCGGCGACGACATCAATACCGATTATATCATACCGGCATATCTCCTTCAAGAGGCCTGGGACAAGCGCTTTTTCGCGGATTACGCGTTTGAGAGGTACTACCCTGATTTCCCAAAAATTTGCCGCGTCAATACAAACAGGGACAATATAGTCGTCGCTGGGATGAACTTTGGCTGCGGCTCTAGCAGGGAGCAAGCTGTTTATGCCATTCAGTACAACGACGTGAAAGCCGTGATCGCGGAATCTTACCCGGACATATTTTTCCGAAACTCGATAAACAACTCCTTCTGCGTCGTGAGGGTTGCTAGCACGAAGGATTTCAAACTGGGAGACAAGGTGGAAATTGATCTCGACAAGCTGGTGGTGAGGCGAAACGGCTCCCAAGAGAAGATTCTGATGAACGATGAGGAACGTGACCTCTTGGTTGCGGGCGGCCGTTTAGGGCAGGTAAAAGAGAGGCTGAGACAGAGGTTGCTTACGGCTACTTGAGGCAGGGCGCGGAAAAACTCCATCTTGAAAAGAAAATAACTGCGGCGATTCAAGGAGAGCTCGGTGCTTACAGTCAGCAGGCTGTTTACTCGTTCTTCTGTAGGGAGAACGTCAAGCAAGTCGTGCCGTTGCCAACCCTCCAGCGGGTCTTTTCACTGCTGTCTCAGAGAAATTCTCCCGATTTTGCCGTCGTCCCAATCGAGAACAGTCTTGCCGGGAGCGTAGGCGAAACAATAGATCTTCTGATCAGCAAGAGCGTTCGCGTGGTAGGAGAGACGAGCATTCCGATACGGCACTGTTTGATAATTCACAGTAATACGACTCGCGGCAAAATCAGAAGGGTGATGTCTCATCCGCAGGCACTCGCCCAGTGCAGGGAGTATCTGGACAGAAACTGCAAGAATTGGGAGCAGGTCTCCATGTACGACACCGCGGGTTCCGTGAAAATGATCAAGGAGCAGAAGCTGATGGACACCGCGGGAATCGCGAGCGAACTCGCAGCCGAGATCTACGGAATGAAACTCCTCAAGAAGGGAATCGAGGACGACCCGACGAATACAACGCGCTTCGTCGTCATCGAAGATGAGGCAGGGAAAAACAAGTCGATTTCAAGCGAGCCAACTGGCGACGACAAGACATCCGCGATCTTCGCGACAAAACACGAGCCGGGGTGTCTCGTCAACGCGCTGAGCGTTCTCTCCTCGAAGGGAATAAACCTCAACAGGATCGAGTCGCGACCGTTCAGGGGAAGGCCGTGGGAATATTATTTCTACGTCGATTTCTCAGGTCACATTAAAGACGAAAAGATTAGGAATGCCGTAGAAGAGCTTCGGGGAAAGGTCGAGGAACTGAAGATTCTCGGTTCTTACAGGCGCCAAGTATAGTGATTTCGATTGAGCCAGAAAGAGCACAAGACGTACGTGATGAAGTTCGGAGGCTCCTCTCTATCGGGACCAAAAGAGATCCTCCAGAGCGCTTCAATCGTAAAAAAATATGCTTCCGATTCCAATCTGGTCATCGTCTGCTCGGCGATGGGCGACACGACAGACCATCTCCTGAAAGCTGTCGAGCACGCAAAGAAGGGAGAGACAAATCCTGCAAGGAAGGTAGTCTCCGAGATGCACATTTCTCATATGAAGGCCGTCAGTGAGGCTATCACTGATCCAAAGTACCAGGACATTTGCCGCGACTGGCTAGCGGAGCTATTCGACGAGATAGACAAAGTTCTTTTGGGAATTTCGCTCTTGAAGGATCTCAGCCCTAGATCGCTCGATTACGTGCTTTCCTTCGGGGAGAGGCTCGCCACTTACATAGTCTCCAACGCACTCGCTAGCATGGGACTTCAGACGAAGTACCTTTCGGGAGGGGAAGCGGGAATCCTGACAGATCAGAGTTTTGGCGCCGCGGAGCCCATCCTGAAAGTCACAAATGAAAAGATCAGGGGCACGCTGCTTCCGCTGATCGCAGACGGGATAATACCTGTGGTGACTGGTTACATTGCGGAAACCTTGGAGACACATGAAATCATAACTCTGGGTCGCGGTGGTTCCGATTACAGCGCGACTCTGATCGCGGCTGCTTTGGATGCGGACGAAATAGTGCTATGGACCGATGTTGATGGAATCCTTTCCGCAGATCCAAGAATAATCAAAGATGCGAAGATACTGTCCCAGATCACGTACCTTGAGGCGATGGAGATGAGCGCCTTCGGCGCAAAGTCCATGCAACCGAGGGCGCTGGAACCCGCGGCGAAAAAAGGAATTGCGGTAAGAATCAAGAACACCTTCAATCCCGACTGCGAAGGCACTCTCATCGTTGCACCAAGTAAAATTGCAAACGGCGCGGGATCCGGAGTTAAGGCGGTCGGCTCGATCACCAACGTCGGAGCCATCACGATCAGCGGTACCAGCATCGTCGGCAGTCCCGGCACCGCCGCAAAAATCTTCGAGATATTGAAGGACCTGGGCGTTCCTATTCTGATGATGTGCCAGTCTGTATCAGAGAACAACGTGTCTCTGGTCGTGCGGCGTGAGGCGATGCACAAGGTCGTAAGAGCGTTCAAGAGAGAATTGTTGCTCGAGGATCCCGACTCTCAGGTCAAGCTTCAGCCCGACGGGCGAGCTACAAAATTCAATTTTCTTGATTACGAAGACGATGTCACTATCGTAGCTGTTCTCGGCAGGGGAATGATCGGGACTCCGGGGATCGCTGGCAGAGTTTTCAGCACCGTTGCTAAGCAAGGGATCAATATCCGAATGATAGCACAAGGATCTTCCGAGATCAATATTTCGTTCGTAATCAAGGATAAGGATCGACACAACGCTGTCGCGGCACTCCACGAAGAGTTCGTGTTAAAGGAAGTACACTAGTTGCCCTAGCTTTGCTGGGTTACCTTCGAAAAAGTCCACGAAAATTCATCTCAATATCGGGGGCTCAACTTTTGTTAGCTTTCCGTGACTTGCGAACCTGCACATCGTCGCCGCTCCTGAGCCGAAACTGCTTTCAACATTTTCTAGTCCATAAGCAAAAAGAAGACCACGCCGATAATCTCCCAGATACTTCAGCAGCTCGCCGGAAAGTGGAGCAACGATCTTTAGAGAATAAAGAGATTCGTCATCGGATTTTGTTTCAGAAAATTCAACTCGCCCGATATTGAAAGATCTTTTGAGCCGATCCATCAGATCCACAACATTTTCAATCGTTGGAAAGCATATCTGCAAGTACATTCCGAAATTATATCCTGCATCGTGCCATATGTTGGAGAACGTTTGTTGATTTTTCCCGCCGCAATGCTCGACCAGTCGTTCCATCAAGTTGCTGAAGCAATCTTCAACAGACCGTACAAGATCACCGAGAGCCACTGCAGTCGGAAATATTGCGAGTTTCTGTTAGAGCACGACCAATGAACCGCCGATTTCTAGGAAGCACCGAACCTACTCACGACTGAATTTTTCGTAGTGTCAAACTCGTCGCAATATTCAGACTAGCCCTCAAGGTATCGGAAGGAAAAACTGGAATAAACAGGCTCTATCTGCATCTATGCTAGCCTAAGCAATGTTACGCTTGGCCTGTTTATCTTAAATCTTAATAACCTCGAACGTTTTTGCCGCATTCGGAATAAACGATGGCACAAAACAACATGATTTTGATCTCATTGATCGTGATTGTGGTCATCTTGGCCGGAGGATTTGTGTACTACTACAGCACAGCATCTGCCAACATTTCAAATCTAAATTCCAAGTTAAACACAGATTCTCAGAATCTTTCTTCGGACTCAACAAGCATCACTTCTCTTCAGAATAACAACACTAATCTAAATGGTCAAATTTCGAACTTGAAAAGTCAGATATCCAATTTGGATGACAATGTTTCAAATCTACAATCAGAAATTGTTCTACTGAATGCCAATATTACATCTCTCACGTCCCAGAGAAATTCACTAGAAACTCAACTCATGGAGGCAAACTCTAACGTCACTTCGTTGAAATCACAGATTACTCAACTAAACAGCCAAATATCGAGTGTGGATGCGATGATAACTAACCTGAATGCGACTGTTAGCAGTTTGCAAACCCAAATAAGTAGCTTAACGTCGCAAGTTTCTTCATTACAACAAATAACTACCTTGGGTGATTCCCAAGTTGAGATTTCTTCTGCGCAATTTACTACTGGTTCGACAGGACTGGTAGAAGTAGTCTCTTTCACCGCAGTTTATCCTGGTTATGTTTCTATAACTGTCTCGTCTGCGAGTGACCAGACAAATGAAGGAATAGAAATCGAAGAAATCTATTCGAATATCTCTATATCTTCATACAATGGAATCATAATGCCGAGCAGTGGCGACTTCTATCCATTTAGTAGTTTGACGCCGAATATTGTGGCATATCCAGTTGCTCCAAGCACAGTCACAGTGTTTCTGGGAACTTCCGATACAACAGCTGAAACTGCCACACTCACAGTGACATACTATTATTAGCGGTACTGTCTTTCCCCAAGGGTCTTTCGATCTCATCTTCCTAGAAGGCAGTCTAAAGCTGCTTGATTAATCCTTTCTTACCCAAAGGGATTCTTAGCAGTTGAATTCCAACCACAAACATCCAGAGCGAGATGGGCGCTACAATCAGCCATTCGATTCCGGAACCGAGGGGGCCGGTAATGTTTACACCGTCGAGTATCAACGCACCCAAACCGACAGCGCCCGAAATCTTCGTGTAGGCTCGCAAATTGTGCCAATAGACATCATCGGACATTGCCCTCCCGAGTTGGATGAGACCGAAGTTTGCTGCCAAGAAAGCCAAGACCGCGCTCAAAATGTCACCGTTGAGAGTAACATCTTCAGGAGTAAATCCGTTAGCCGCTGCACCCGCCCCAGCGACAATTAATAGCCCAAATGCGAACATCTGTCTACGTCCGGAAGAGAATCTGTCGCGAATCAAAAGAGTGCCTAATATGAGTAGTAAGCCCACCATGGTAACTGAGAGATTCGCGATCACGTGCAGAGGAGAACAGACATACTTTCCTCCGAATGTGGCGCAGTGGACTGCCTGAAGATCGCTGATCGAATTTTTCTGAAAATTATAACCCGGAGGTCCGTAATAGAACGCCGCCGCACCCATAGCAGCGAAGAATTGAACAACGCCGACAATGTAGCAGAGCGCGCCATAACGAAAAAAGCCTCGATTTTTGACTGGCGTGGATATCGACACAAAGGTCATTCTCTGATTTGGAATGACCTATGTATGTCTTGTAATCCCAAAGAGGAAATTCAATGTTATTCCAATTGATTCGAATTTTGGAACCTGATTCGAAGGGCAAGCCACTGAGTAATGCACCTCTCAGCTAATCTCCCTAGATAGCGTCGGCGGATAATTCGCAGAATCGGGTCTCACAGTCTATCTCGTATAGACTAGCACTTCGGCCATTTCGCTTTCTGCATATTTTGAAATGTTGTCGTAGGCACAACAGCACTCCAGATCAACGTGCTTGTGAAGCAAAGCGGTGAATTTCTTCGTGGAGATAGAACTCGATAAAGCTCGTTTCGTTCCCAAGCACCCAGGCCAGACAAAAATGCATTCTTCTCCGGTGTCGTACATCATGAAATTCGTACCTGGGACGAGAAAATGTCTCATTACAAGAAATTGAACGCTGCATTCTTCGATTGTGAGCCCCTCGCTTTCTCCGATCGCAAATTTTAGTGCTTCCATTTCTTCGGAATCGAGAAAACGTAGACTCACGGCCACTTCCGTCCCGACCAATATTAATAAATCTTATAGGTTTCATACGTGCATTTTAATAACAAGTAACTATAAAGTAAATAACAATAAATAAGCCGCACAATCACGCGTGACCATGGAATACACAGCGTATGACGTCAAAGCGAAGAAGAAAGTGAAGATTGAGAGTCCCAAGGTTGTGAAGATGAAAAACGGCCGCCTTGCGGTAACGGGAAAAAGTTCGGAGACTGGCATCACCGTCTACAAAATCCTCTCAAAAGAAGAGTACAAGGCTACAAAGAAATAATTGATGCCGCCCTTTGGGCAGCTCAGCGATTTTAGCTGTTCAATTTTCTAGATGGAACGGCTCCCATCTTTGAAACAGCTCCATTCTTTCTAACTTCCTCTTCAAACATCCGTCTGACCTCCGGGTCTTCGTCCTCGTACTCGATTTGATCGCCGTTTTCACCGTATTCCATGATGAATCCACTTCCCATCGGGTGCTTGTTACCCCCGAAACGCAACGCAAGGTACCTCACCGGCTCGGAGCCTGTGTTAAAGTGCTGATGATACCACCTGTCTGAAGGAGATATCATTGTTCCGACATGCCAGTCGTAGCGGCCCTTTTCCTTATCGCCTTTCTTCCACATCAGGGAATATCCTTTGCCCGAGAGAATGATGATGTGGGCTCCCGGTCCGTGCGCATGTGCTTTCTTGTATGTTCCTACCGGAAACTCGGAGATATGTGCAGCCATAGTGTTTTCAGCTAGTTCGAACGAAACACTGGTCCCCGCTCCCCTTTCGCTCTGGTCGAATAATTTGAACTTTAGCACGTCAGGAACGAAGTTTGTCTCCCACCTCTTTGGTGCGAGGAACTTGCCGCCGCCGTTATATCTTTCCGGATCAACATTCAATCTGTCTTTGAACTGGAACGAGTCGTTTAGCAGAAAGTCAGTATTGTGAAACAGGTTATGAACTAGCGGAGCGTCCGTAACCGCTACAAGTCTGGCCGGATTTGAACCGTCGCTGTTGAAATCTTGATGAATGGAATTCAATGGAATTGCAAATAGACTTCCCCTACCCCACTCGAAAATATGCCTCACACCGTCTGCCTGTGTAACTGTAGTTGTTCCTCTCCCCGATAGAACATACACCATCTCTTCAAACATGTGATGTTCGGGTTTGGTCTGACCTTTTGGAGGAATCTCCACGACGTAAGCATCATCGAGCTCTTGGCCCGCCAAATTCACGAATCCTCCCTTCACGCCCTTTCTGGCCCAATTACCTAACTCGAGCGTATTGAGATTTTCAATGTAAG
The DNA here is from genome assembly GCA_030038075.1 of Nitrososphaerales archaeon. Lineage (GTDB taxonomy): Archaea > Thermoproteota > Nitrososphaeria > Nitrososphaerales > CADDZS01 > DATLTL01. The sequence goes on from JASHPO010000126.1 coordinate 15,330, forward strand.
AGCCTGAGTACCTTGGTATCCCTTCTTCCACCTGCCACTCTTCGTAGGCGGTCTTCGCCTCGGAGCGCCATGAGCGTTTTTGTTGCTGCTGTTGTACCTCTTCCATGACCAGAAGAGCGCTTCGTAGAACACTTATAGCTTTATGTTAGATCCGTTGAGCGCTAAAGACAGGAGTAGGTATCCGCAAGAAAGTGCACGAACCCGTAATATCAGGCAAGATCTACTAGGGCGGTTAAAGCTAGGCTACGTTCAAAAATTCTAGTACGCTTTGAAGCACATTGGCTGTCAAATTTTGAAGAGCTTTTGTGCATTGCTGCCCAAGATCATCTGCTTTTCTTCCTCTGAAATGTTCAAGCTTTTGATATTCTCGATGTTCATTTTTGTGTCTCCCCATGGATAGTCAGTGCCGAAAAGTGTATGTGCGGCGCCGAAGAAGCTCTCGCCCAGCATCAAGGCGGGTTTCCATTGCCCTTCCGCCGTGTCGACATAGAACATTCTCAACTCCTCCATTGCAGGCTTTTTTAAAGGAAAGGGTGGCTTTCCGTCCTTTCCCTGACCCATTGTCATTCCCGCAATCCGTCGCGCCTGAAGAGGTATGAGAGCTCCCAAGTGGTGACAGATGATAATTAGGTTAGGATGCTTTTCGAATATTCCGCTTCTCATTAACCTATACATTGCGAGAGAGGTGTCGATGCCCCAACCCATCATCATGTTCATACCATAATCATCATTCATCCAGTCGTAGATCGTTCTCATCCATGCGGGGTGTATCCAAAGCCCGCCACCTAATTGATAGAGCTTGGCATAGAATGGATCAAAGTCTGGAGAGTCCAGAGGTTTCCCTTTGGTATTGGAGTAGATTTGGACTCCCAGCATTCCCAGATCTTTCATGCACCTTTCGAGCTCGTCGATAGCGGCTCCTACGTCCAGCAGCGAAACAGTGGCTACGCCTATCAAACGACCTTTGGATTCTCTGACAACCCTGGTGAGGCCGTTGTTCGCCGCCTTTTGAATTTTTGGCAATTCAGAAACTGGAACGTTAATGTCATCGAGAAACGGTGACGATAGAGAAACTAGATCGGTATCCACGCCATTTTTGTCCATTTCAGTGATTCGAAATTCGAGATCGTGTCTACCTTTTAGTGAGTTATCGTATGAAGTTCCACGCTTCGGAAGCAAGTCGAGGTACTCTTTAGGGCTGAAGTGGTTGAAAACGTCGATTACCATTTCTTGTAATGCAACCTGCTTCGTTTGCGATTATCGACTGATTATAAGTTTGACTAGGGCGTAACTTTCAGTAGGAAGTAAAGAGACAAAGCTCGCTCGTCTTTTCCAATTCCAAATGGCGTCAAGAAGTTTGTCTGGAGTTTCGATTTAGGGAACGTGACCCGTGGCGGTAAGCAATTCGAATTTGGCCCACGAGATCTCGGCAGCAAAAGCCCGGCCGTAGTCAACATTGACGATGCGGTCACTGTCCCCAGATTACGAGCACAGGCACGGCGATCTTCGCGAGTCGTCCGTGCAAAGACGGGTCGGTGAACGGATCCTTACAAAGTTACGATAAGATCGTAAAATCACGCTCATCTACCAAGCGATTCTTTCACGCTTTTCCTACAGATGAAAGGTGTCTTAAGCAAGAATCTTTTGCAATGATTTAGCATCAGCCGAGATCGTCTGGAGCTGGTCAGGAGTTACCCCCTTCAAGAGCGCGTTCGGGTCTTTGAGACCATTTCCCGTGCATATCGAAACCACGATCGAGCCTTTCATCTGTTCGTACTCGTCGCTCTTTCCAGCTCTTGCAATTTTGGTCAAGTAAGCGATCGGTGCGGCGGACGCCGGTTCTACAAACAGACCTTCCTTCGAGGCAAGTAGCTTCTGGGCGGTGAATATCTCTTCGTCCGAGACATAATCAGCGCTGCCGCCAGAATCGTAGATCGCCGCAAGGGCTTTCATCCAGCTCACCGGAGAACCGATATTTATCGCTGAAGCATCGGTGTGCGGATCTACGACAGGCTCTATGGAATCCCTTTTTCCCGCTATGAACGCCCTAGCTATTGGCGCTGCGCCCTCGGCCTGAATGCCGATCATCTTGGGCAGACTTTTCCTCGAAGGAATCGAAGCGAAGCCGTCTTCGAACAACTCCTTAAAGCCCTTCCAGGCCGCAGAAATGTTCCCGCCGTTTCCCACGGGCAAAACGACGTAATCGGGAGCACGGCCGAGCTGCTCTGCCATTTCAAATGCCACGGTCTTTTGCCCTTCGATCCTGAACGGGTTTAGCGAATTCAAAAGTAAAATCTTGTTGTCTTTTTCGCATATCTCGCTCGCGACTCGCAGCGAATCGTCAAAGTTTCCTTCGACCTGATAGATTTCGGCGCCGTAAGCGATCGCCTGCGCTATCTTTCCCAGCGCAATCTTGCCCTTTGGAATTAGGACCATGCACCTGATTCCGGCCCTTGAGCTGTACGCCCCAAGAGACGCAGAAGTATTTCCCGTCGAGGCGCACATCGTGCTCTTGTAGCCCTGCTCGATTGCCTTTGACACGCCGACGGTCATTCCTCTATCCTTGAAAGAACCCGTCGGATTGAGCCCCTCGAACTTGACATGTAGCGATTTCAGTCCCAGGATTTTTGCGACGTTTTGGCATTCCACGAGGCTCGTCCATCCTTCTGAGAGCGAGACGATGTTTCGGTCGTCCCAGATTGGAATTACGTCAACGTATTTCCAGACACCGAGGCGAGTCTTTGATCCGCCGAAATAGTTTTTGACTCTTTTAATTTCAAGAAGGTTTCCGCACCTTGTGCAATGGTAGAATTTGCCATAGTCGTCGATCTCGTATTTTTGCTTGCACGCAAAGCAGCTGAGCTCAAAGTGTTCTTTCTTCTTGGGAAATTCTACCAAAAGCTCCGAGACACCGCCGGGAAATTGACAGTAATTTTATTGACGGTCCATCTTCGAGTAATAAGGATTCAGACCTTCTGTCCTATGAAGCAGATTCCCTTGTAGTGTTCGCTTCCCTCATGCATGTCGAGAATTCTGTAATTAGGAAACAACTCCAGGAGGTGCTCTTTCGTAAAGTGGTGATGCGGAATCAATTTTTCCTCGCCCTCGAATGGTACGTGCGTCATATTGTCCACGAATTTTACTTTCTCGCGTCCTCCGCCTTGCGCGATTATCTGCATCTCCAAGTCGTGCGAAGGGACTTGAAGATACAGATATCCCCCGGATTTTGAAACGCGGTCAATCTCTAGCGCTATGCTTCTTACCTGCTCCGAATACGCGTGCCCAATCACCATGGTCGAGATGACGGCGTCGAAGAATCTGTCCTCGTACTCAAACGGTTCGGTCATGTCATGGACAGCGAGCTGGGCCGAGAGTTTCTCCCTTTGAAGCTCTTCTTTTGCAGATTCTATTGCCTTGGGCGATCCGTCAAAGCCGTAAACATCGAAATTTTTCCTTCTGGCGAAATAAATTGCGTGCCTTCCCGTCCCGCATCCCAAGTCCAGGATTCTCTGCCTTTCATCGGTACTTGTTCTGGCGAGAAGCTCTTCCACTTTGGGAATTTCTGACTCTATTGTCCCAACTTTCTTTGGGTACCAGTAGCTCCAGCAGTTCCTGTCGTAGGCCATGCCCTAAAATCATCGAGAGAAGGCGGTCTCTGCCTTGGCGTCAATCCCTCCCCGAAGCAGGGCCTTTGTGATCGCATCTACCAACCTCGCCGCAGACTCTGCGTCAAGCTCGACCGCGAGCCTGGAGTCTTTGCTCATGAAGTCAATATTCAGGGCATGTTCCAGCGGTGCATGAAAGGGATGGTCGTACGAAACATGTACCTTTTCAAGTGAAAACCACCCCTGTGATCCCTTGCCGCTTCCAGATACCTCGGCTGTCTCGACTATTCCGGTGCACATACTCTTTCAACTCTCATACTTTTCAAGGAAGGAAAATACTTTGTTCCATCCCTCGACTGCCTGCTCCTGTCTGTACGCTGGTTTGTCGTAATAGAAAAAGCCATGCCCCGCCTTCGGATACCTGTGAAACTCATAGTTCTTCCCGTATTTCTTCAGTTCCTCCTCGTGCAGCGCAACCTGCTCCAGTGTGGGATTTTTGTCCTCTTCCCCAAACAGTCCAAGGAGAGGGCAGGTCAAATCCTTTGTGTAGTCAATTGCAGCCACGGGTCTTTTCGGCGTCAGCTCACTCTGGGCCGCCACAACTCCGCCGCCCCAGCAATCGATTGCCGCGTCAACTCCTCTGCCTTTGCAGGCAACGAGAAACACATGGCGCCCTCCAGAGCATGTCCCGAATACCGCGACCTTGCCGTTGCTCTGAGGTAGCGATTTTAGAAAATCAATGGAACCTTGCACGTCTTCAATCACGTCCGCGTCCGATGACCCTCCAACAGCGCGAGCTCTGGCAGCTACGTCATCGGGAGTTCCGTGGCCGAAATCGTAGTACAGGTTAGGGCAAATAGCCATGTAGCCATGGTAGGCAAATTTTCTAGTTGTTTCCTTGTACCATTCGTCCCACCCTGGGAAATGGTGAATTAAGACGACACCCGGCAGCGGACTTTTCGCTAGCGGACGCGCAAAGTAGACATTAATCAATTTGTTACCGTGCCCGCGGAGAGTGGTTGTCTCTGCGAGCAACCCTTCGTACATGTTGGTCTGGTAGCTTGGCATTTGCATGAAACTGGCAGTAGGATTGTTTTAAAGAATATCCGAGATCGTCTGCGAGAGTTATCGAATTACGCGCGTCAGTTCAACCACGGTCGAAAGTGAGAACCAATCGTCTATAACTTCCTTGGAGGCGGGACGATAGTATTTTTCGTAGAGAGATTTCTTGCCCAGCTCGTAAGATTCACCGTCTTTGACTATGATGGAAGTTGCATCGAAATTCACGGAGTCAATCCTGACCTTCACCTGCCCGTTCTTTTCCAAGTTTTTCATCCAATCGGGGTGTTCGCCTTCGTGGCTCGCATAAATTTTACCGCCGGCAAAGGCAAACCAAATTTCCACCGTATGCGGTTTCCCGGTCTTTCTCCCCTTTGTAGTCAAATACATTGTCTCCCGATCCTTTACATCTTCAATAGTAGCGGAGCTCTTGCTGGCCATTCAATTTCACAAAATCTGTAATGACGCCATGTCATGGAACACTCATTCGGACTTGGCACTCGCTTATTTCGGTTCTGTTCTTGGCAGAGTCCTGGCTTGTGACATTCTTTCGTTCAAGCAGACGTCTTGAGAAACGGATCTGACGCTTTACTAATTTTAAGAAACTTCTTTTCGGGCCTGGACTCCAAGCACTGCCGCAAAAGCGACACTTGTACTTACCGCCGTCGGGAAATCTAGCCCAGGGAGATTTGCAGAAAGGGCACTTTGTCGACTCACCATCATATCCGATGTAAGCGAGCGAAATCAAAACGAAAGCTGTGACAAGGGCGTAAGCAGACATCTTGTTGAAAAAATCTATTCCTCGCCCGATGCAAAGATACGTCCTCAAACAGTTTTGCCAGTGCACATAGTTGAATGATGCCACGCCAGCGAAGCCGAAGGCGACCGCACCTACGATAAAACCAGATATCTTGAAAGCAGTTGGGCGGCGCTTTCCCCGAATCGAGTACACGGAGACAAAAGGAGCGGTCCATACGATCATTCCAAATACCAGCGGAGCTACTGGGATGGAAACGAAATAGCTTCCATACCATCCCACGCCGTAGTACGCAACGACCCCTCCAAGCATGAGATAAATTATTGAAAATTTCAGGACCGTGGAGATAATCTTGCGCTTTTCTCCCGGCAGACGCGACAGATGAGTAGCTTCGCCAAAAGTAAGGTTAGGCTGTTTGACTGCTTGATCCTTGACGTCTGACAAGCGTGTAACCTGTTTCTCCGCATGTTAAAAAGTGAAATGACGAAATGTTCTCAAAAATGCGTCTTGGAATTGTAATTGCAATCGAGATTCTCTTGAGAGAAGACTAGAATGATTCACAACACCATCGCCTCAATTTGACTGGGCACTAGGTAGAGCTTCTTCGCCATGTCAAGAGCGAATGCCCGGAAAGTTAAGACTTCTCGCTATCGTAATCACTCTCATACTGGTGCTGGCTTCGCTTGAGATATTCTACAACACGCACGGGACGAAGACGATCACCAGTGAGACAATTCAACCGTCGAGCACAACCACCAGTGAGGCATCTCAACCGCCCACCTATGACCCAGCTTTTTCATTCAACCTGACATTGGCACTTTCCTTCTACTCCCGTCTGGCAGTGCCCATAGGCGGCGGCGATCTGCTTCAAACCTATCCGGGAAGCGATACGATCTACCTTTCGGACGATCAGGCGCTGGATTACTATGCACTGCAGAGCATCTCAAACGCAAGCTCGCAGGTTCGTTTAGAGGCTTTGGAAATCAACAGCTCGATTTCCTCGTTTGGCGGGTTTTACGAATACTGGAACCCCGTCTTTGTGGTCCTGGGAGACTATCCGAGTGTCTGGACGATCGAACAGGGGCTTGATGAAAACATCAGTTCGACGGTTTCAAGCGGTGTGAATTATTCCATTATGGCGACCGTGTTTTCGCCGAGCCCCGGCTTTAATTTCTCGGAATTTGCGGACCTGGACTTTTGCTACTCTCTCTGGAACCTGCACGAGGGTAATTACACCGTAGCGGAGTCGGCGTTTCAAACTGCAAACAGCTTCTGGAACGGTTACGGTTTTCAAGACAACGCGTCTTCTCCGGGTGATTACGCCTCCTATAAACTCGCGCTAGCCGTGATCACCTGGAAATCTCTCGAAGCAAACCCGAACACAGCAGCTTTTGCAAAAAACTACGTACCTGAAATAAAGAACGTGACGTCCATCATGTCGCAGCTGCAGGGAGACGACGGCGGCGTGTGGACCAACTATGAAGTAAACAACGGACAAATTGTTACTGGGACGAATATCTCATTTGAGAACGGCGAGACCACATCGCTGTTTGTGATTGCGGCTGATAAGTAAGCACGCGACCAATTAAGCTACATCTTGGCGAGCTTCTAGCTTTAGCTGGCGAGCTCAAATCTCCTCGATGGCGATTCCCAGTTTCTTTGCCAGTTTTACTTGATTTTCGTCCTTCGAGAGCAGAACGCTTTGGTTTTTCTTAGCAACTAAAAGATATAGCAGATCGTATATCGCGGTGTTGTTAGATTCAGCCATCTCAAAAGCATCTAAAATCATTTCGCTATCTTCGTCAAGTATTTTGATATTAGTGTTGCAAAGTGTCAGAGCGCCTTCAAGGCTGGACTTGGCTGTTTTATCGTCGATCAGACCCTTGCTGTTTTCCTGTTCGCAGTGGTATTCTTTTGTGAATCGTTCGCGCTTTTCCTGCGATCTCGTGTAACAGGTCAAGAGCTTCAGCTTGTCCGACTTCAATATCGCTTTCGCGTGCCTTTCCGAGGCGGCGAACGGCCTGAAACCTATTCCAACTATGCTCACAGTCACGGGTTCTTGAGACATGGTTCGTGCGATAATAGATGGTGATAAAATGCTTTGGAGGCTCTCAAGTAACGCTTT
>JASHPO010000127.1 GCA_030038075.1 Nitrososphaerales archaeon
ATGGCAACAGCTCGCTCAGGTTCTGGCAGAATTTGGTAATCAATCCGGTCTTTGCGCTCTTGTTCGTGATGGTCCTAGCCTACGCTATCGTTGAATGGGCCTACAAAATTCTGCTAAAGTTCTTCAAAGAGTACGTTTTGTAGTCAGTATTCTTTCCAGCTTTATCGAAGGAGATTTGTCCGTCCCCGGATCGTAGATTCTGACAAACGCGCCTTTCCTGATAGATTCTCCAACTATCACGCTTCCCGCAGAACTTCCCAGGTCGGCAAACAAAACTTCCTTTTCGTTCACAAATGCGATCGCCGCGTGAACCCGCGAAAGTATGGTTCCGACTCTCGCGTTGTAGGTCTCCAGCTCAATACCGCCTCGAGTGCTCCACACCACGAGTTTGGAATCCTGCGGCTGCCTCCGTCCTATTATATACACTTCGCCGAGTTTCAGATTGATGTTTCCGAGGCTTCCCTTCAAAGTCTTCGAGTAATCATAGTAGAAGATAGTACAGTTCCTCCCAAGAATCAATGCGGCAGGATCGATAGTATCACCCAGATTCAGCGGGTCGCTGAAAGTGAGCTTTTCCTTTCCATACTGGGCCACGTATGTTTCGTAAGCTTCCTCAAGGTCGGGGTTTGACGCGCGAATCTTGTCGAATTCAGTCAGAACCATCTCTCTAATTCCGACCGCAACAGAAGACTGCATAGTAAGAGGCCCAATTGTCGTGGTTTCGCTATTATCCATTTCGTTTTTTCGAAAAACTTTCGTCTTTCAATTCTCAGAGCTATAATTTATGTCTCATTCTGAAAACAAAACAATCAAAAAATTTCAATTGTTGGCTGAAAAAGTGAGGAAAAATTGAAACCTTGTTCGTGCATTTTTCAGTTGTCGATCTGGTGGTGCGGTAACCTTGCGGCGAATGCTCTCGATTGTCTTGAGGTCTTTCGTACTCTCGACCAGTGTTCATGGAGTATCTTCCACGAATCTCCCCTTTTTACGAAGACCATAGTGCCCCTGACGAGTCTTTTCGTGTCACTTGCTCCCTTGCTTCCAAAATACTTTACCTTAAGCGTGCTCAATGCCGTTCTGCCTAGAACGGTTATTTTCAGATCCTCGATTTTCCACGAATATTTCGGCAGTATGCCGTAGAACCACTCCCGTTCTCTGGACAGAGCGCGCGTGTCCTCTGAACGCTCGAAGGGAGGATACGAAGGAAATAGCGTAAATCCCGAGCCCAAGTGCAGCTTCTTGAACGCCTCAAAGTCTCCGCTTTGAGCGAGCTTGAACTCGTCGAACACTACGTGAGTAATATTCTCCACATCAGATGTGGAGCCGACTTCTTCTATTTCCGAGGTTCCCAGTTGCTCTAAATTTTTAGCATTACCTTTCTGACCCGTTGGAAACCAGCTCCTCAGGTGCGAGATCATGTTCCCGAGATCTCGCACGGAAAGGTTTTGCCGCGTCGCCATTATAGTTAGATCTGCGCGTGTCTTTTTGTCACTGACACGCGAAAGTACCCTAGCGTGGTGCTCCGTAATCCGGTGAAGAGCCGTAGCGAGCTCCGGGTTCGAAAGCTCCGCGTTGTCAAACAGTCTAAGCATCGCGATGTAGCTTCCGACATGCTGCTTTGAAATTCCAAGACTCTTTCCGATTTCCTCATAGGTCTTGTTGAATTTAGTATTGAGCGTCGAAAATATGCACGCCTTTTCATAATCGGAGATACCTTCTCGCTCGAAATTCTCTACCAGCGACTGCTTCAATACGTCTTCGTCATTTGCGTCCACTACCTCCGCCCTGATTGTCTTCCAGCCGAGTTTCTTTGCGGCGAGAAAGCGTCGGTGGCCATAAACTAATTCATACCTCTCTCTCGCCGTCGGATTCGGCCTGACCTTCACAGTGACGAGCTGTCCGTTTCGAGCCATCGAACTCGCCATCTGCTCTATACTGGTGTCCGAGTAGGTGAGGCGAGAATTGTACGGCGAATGATCGATAGAATTAGTTGGAAGATCGGCTATCAAACCTTAGACGGTTATCCCACACACACATTTAGGTATTGTGAGTAATTTGATCTTTGGCCTTGCAAATTTCATAATCTGAATCAAAAATTTTCTCCGATTTGGGAAGATTTCTCCAAACGATAATAAGCAAAATCATGTGATTTTTCTGACAAATGGTCACGACCAAGCGCTTTGTAGATTTCAACGAAGTTCCGAAAGATCAGATAACCCAGTTGCACGCGGACGTCATAGCTCACGTGCTGTGAATCATTGCGTGCTGTGTCGCGGCCGTGTCGAGTCTGGAAAGAAGGTCGCTGGGCGCTCCCTTCTTGCAGTCTTCTGCCGAGACCTGTGCGAGAAGTTCCTTGGAGCCGCTCGCCTTTGGCACCTTCTCGAAAGATTTGATCGGCCAAGTGGCGTCGATAATGACTCTCGTATTCATGATGCCGTGCTTGGATCTGTCATTAGCGTACGCAGACGGATTCAGGTGCGCCCCTATCGTGTAGGGTATCAGAACCAAGCTCTTATCCATCTCGCAACGGAACGCGACCGCCCACCACACCTGCTCTTCATCAAAGACATCAATATCTTCGTCCACGATTACAACCATCTTCACGTTTGGATCAGCGGCAAGGGCCGCTAGTCCGGCGTGTTTTCCTTCACCGTCGTTTCGCTTTCTGATCGAAACGTACATCGCGGCCCTGCTGGAAGCCGATTTCGGGAGGCTCAGCATTGTCACGTAAGGGGCGTTTGCCTTCACCCTCTGATAGTAAGTCGCCATCCTCGGCAGCGAGCCCATCACAATGTGCTCATCATGTGCTGCCATAACGTCCTGGTAAATCGCGTCGTGCTTCATGCAAATCGCCGTCACTCGTATGAAGGGCACCATTTTTTCGCCGCTGTAATATCGCGGGTATTCGCCAAAGTTACCTTCCTGTTCAAGCTTCGAGACGTCGTCAATCACGCCCTCGATCACGATCTCGGCGTTTGCGGGATAGAGCATGTCGATCGTTTCCGCCTTTACCAGTTCGAGCGGTTCCTTCAGGAGACCTCCCGTTAATTCGAACTCTCCTCCGATTCCCGGAAGCCTCGCGCCGCCTGCGGACAGGAGAAACGCGGGGTGATGGCCAATGACGATTGCGACCTCCATGGGCTTTCTCTGGTCGTTGTATAGACCCATCATGTAGCTGCCGTGCGCCGTCGGATTCATCATCAAGCCTATTCTGTTCCCCCTGATCTGGTTGCGATAGATTCCGACGTTGTGCGTGCCGGTTTCAGGGTCGCGCAGAATCGTCCCCGCCGAGCAAACGTACGGGCCCCCATCCATCTCGTTATGCATAATCTGGGGAAGAAGTGAAACTTGAGCTCTTTCGTCCTTCAGTACGATTTCCTTGACCTTGCCCGTCTTTACGGTTGTGGGAGGGATAGGGTGATCTGCTCGCCTCGCAAATTCTAGAACGGCTTCCGGCTTTGACTTTGTCTGCATCGCGAGAGCAAGTCTGTCAAATGAAGAATGAACGTTTGTTACAACAGGAATTTTTGTACCTTTAACCTTGGCGAAATATAGCACAGGATTTTGTTTTTGATTTTCGAATTTTTCCACATATGCTGTGATTCC
>JASHPO010000128.1 GCA_030038075.1 Nitrososphaerales archaeon
GGGCGGAAGTGCCGCGTTCGGGTCTTTTGTGCGGAGTAGGTACAAAGGTACGGGGTTAGGGCGGGAGGCTCTATTTAAGTGACTGCTGCGGTTTTGATCAATTTATGATTCTTTTGAGAACTCTTTCGCCCGCCATGCCAATTTGTTCTGGTTTCAGTTCGCCCAAGGACACGTATTCTAGAGAATCCCACCAGTCGGGTTTTTTTGAGAGTTCGATGCCGTCAATGTCGTAAATGAAACAAGTGCTCGGCTCTTTAGATCCAGAAAGAAAGGACACGGGGCCGTGATGATTTCCCTAATCTTTAAAAATGCAGCAGCCGGATTCGGCTAAGTACGGCGGTTTCTTGTGGGGCATAGAAAACATAGCACACCTAGAAGAGGTTCTCTAGCATTTGCCCCCAGACAAAGACATCAGTCGATGATCCCGCACGTGCGGAATTGGACCGAACTAGGAGTTGAAAAGCCAACCTTGGCAGCTTTCCCTGCGTTCAAGGTAGGAATGGTTCAAGTCATAACTCTTGATGACAGGGAAAAGACGCCCAACTTTGGCAAACCGACATTCAATCCCGCCACAATCCTTTCTGCTCCTACGGTGACTGTCTATGGATTCAGAGCTTATGGTCGACAGAATGGAATAGATTATGCGTTTACTGATGTCTTCGCCGATAATTTGGCCGATGAAGTTCGCGATAGAATCTCTTACTCGGTAGAGAAAGGGAACAAAGAATCATTCAATTCCGGAATACAAAAAGTTGTAGAGCTGCTCCCGAAGATCGAAAGGTTTGCCGCGATGGTAGGAGTAAATCCCAGTGAGACCGGCCTCTCCAATCACGATCTCCAAGTCCAAGAAGTTGGTATCACCGGCGGCGACTTGAAATCTCAGCTGGAATACCTGAAGAGTGTGACCGGCAAGACCATCAAAGCCTCTGAATACTTTAGAAGTGGTTCCTATATTGACACCATCGCAGTTACAAAAGGCAAAGGATTCGAAGGTGTCATCACCAGATTTGGCGTAAAGAGAAAACAGCACAAATCTAGAAAGACCGTACGTGAGGTAGGAGTCATCAGTCCTTGGCATCCAGCCACGGTGATGTATACCGTTCCTAGGGCGGGACAGATGGGTTTTCATCAAAGAATGGACAAGAACAAGAGAATACTTGCAGTCGGAAACGCTCAGCAGAGTCCGATAACTCCGCGAGGTGGATTTCCCCATTTTGGCGAAGTTCGCGGCGAATATCTTATTGTTCGGGGCTCTGTTCCAGGTCCGATAAAGCGCCTAATCGATTTGAGATTACCTTTGTATCCGCGTAGGCAAAAGATTCAGGTTCCCAAGATAATAGAAATCAATGTCGCAGGTAACGCACTCCAGTTGGTTGCCCCACAGCCCGCGAAATAGTTGAACAATGTATGGAAACTCAAGTTAGAATTCTCGATTTGGAGGGAAAAGAAACTGAATCGCTCGACCTTCCGCCAGTATTCAAGACTCCAATACGCGAAGATCTCATAAACAGAGTTTACCTGGCCTTAGAGTCACACGGCCGTAGTCCGCAAGGAAGGGATCCCCTTGCCGGAGAGAGGACCACTGCTGAATCTGGTCATCCGCCAACAGGTCGTGGAATAGCAAGAATACCAAGAGTGAAAGGCGAACGATATTCCAAATCGGGCATGGCAGGAGCCGTAGCAAGTACGGTTCATGGTAGGCTACCCCATCCCCCAAGATCCGAGAAGGTTATCCGAAAAAAAGTGAACAAGAAAGAGAGGCAGCTAGCGCTTGCTTCTGCAATTGCTGCGACCGCTGACTCTGAACTAGTGGCGGAACGCGGACACAAGTTCAACGCGAAACTGCCGATTGTCGTAACCGGAGAAATTGAGAACATTGTCAAGGTCAGAGACCTAAAGAAATTCCTGCAAACGGTGGGTGCTGACAGAGACATGGAGCGTGTTGCGCGTCGCACCAAGAAATTATCCTCTAACATATCGAAATTGAGGCGGAGCGGTATTGGCCCACTGTTGGTAGTAGCCGATGGCTCAAAACTTTCAGACATTGTAAAGTCAATGGAGGGCGTGTCGTTGGCTAAAAGCGCTGATCTTTCTGTTCTTGATCTTGCGCCCGGTTCTTCTCCCGGGAGGTTGACAATTTGGACAAAAGAAGCGTTAAGTTCGTTAACAAAAAACGTGCAAAACATAGGTGCCTAGTTTGAACCCTGAAGATGCTCTGAAAATAGTGATACGACCATACGTTACAGAAAAGACATTCGATCTGATTGAAAGCCAGAACAAGATATGTTTTCTCGTCGACATCAAAGCTTCTAAGAAAAAAATCAAGAGTGCTATAGAAACCTTGTATCAGGTGAAAGTGATGTCGGTAAACACCGCGATAACAATCACGGGAAAGAAAGCATTCGTAAGATTTTCGCCGGAAAGTCATGCGAGCGATCTGGCCTCCAAACTTGGCTTGGTGTAATTTTTGGGTAAGAGAATTCTGCAGCGCCACCGCGGCAAGGGCGGCATTCAATACCGTTCACCGGTGATCGGAAAGTTTGCTCGCGTGAGGTATCCGTTTGTCGCAGAAGGGCGGACTGCTGAGGCAAGGATAGTTGACATCGTTCATGAGAGAGGAAGAGCCTACCCTCTGGCACAGTTGGACTATTCTGGAAAGAGATTTTACGTTCCCGCGGTTTCCGGAATGACTGTTGGTTCTCAGATACAAATCGGGGCTCAGGCTACGGTCTCGGCTGGAAACGTGTTACCACTAGCCAATATTCCAGAGGGTACAACAATATGCAATATCGAGAGATATTTGGGAGATGGCGGCAGGCTCGTAAGACAGGCAGGAGAATCCGCGTTACTCTTTGCAAATACCCCACTTGGTTCGACGATTAGACTCCCATCGGGCAGGACTGCTTTCCTTTCTCCCAGATGCAGGGCATCAGTAGGCGTGATTAGCGGAGGAGGAAGAACAGAAAAACCGTTCCTCCGAGCTGGAGCGAAGTACCACTTGATGAAGTCGAAGGGAAAGGCTTATCCACGAATGCGAGGAATTGCCATGGCTGCGGTTTACCATCCATTTGGCGGCGGAAGGCATCAGCACCCTGGAAAATCAACCTCGACTGCTCGGAATGCGCCGCCTGGAAGAAAGGTAGGACACATCGCACCGCGCAAGACTGGAAGAAAGAGAATTTCGAGATCGGACATGAGTCAGGTGTCGTAGAAAATGCCAAGAGAGTACAAGTACCGTGGATATTCACTCGAACAACTACAGGGCATGTCCTTCGAAGTCTTCCTAGGGTTGCTGCCATCTAGGCAAAGACGAACGCTCAACCGTGGAATTTCCGATGAAAAGAAGAAATTGATCGAGGAGACTCGCCTCGCAAAGGAGGGAAAGATCAAGAATCCAATAAAGACTCATGCCCGTGACATGGTCATACTGCCCTCTATGGTGGGTTTGAACATTCATGTTCACTCCGGAAAGGAATTCGTGCCGCTCGACGTAAAGCCAGAAATGGTAGGGCATTACATCGGGGAATACGTCATTACAAACAAGAAAGTAGTACACGGAACTCCTGGTATTGGAGCGTCCAGATCTAGTCTTTACGTTCCGCTGAAGTAGTTCTCACTGCAAAAACAAGCTTCTGACAAGTTCCTAATCCTAACGCAAGGTATTTAATCCCGAAAAACAGAGTCGTTTGCTCTACGAGTGTTTGACCGGATTTGCCGCTATTCAAGTATGCCTTTCAGAGCTACGACCCTCTCCTGCACATACGTGCGAGCGGAAGAGAAGTAGATGTCTCTCCGAAGACTGCCCGCGAAGTGTGTAAGGCAATCCGCGGAATGCTCCTGAACGACGCAAAAGAATACCTCGAAGCTGTGAAAGAAAAACGGACCCCAGTTCCTTTTCGCAGGTTCAAGAGAGGGAGCGCTCACAGATCCGAGATAAACGGGTTTCACGCCGGCGGTTATCCTGTAAAGGCTGCGACGAAAGTTCTCGAGGTCTTGAGTAACCTTGAAGCCAACGCGGAATTCAAAGGAAGAGACTTGGACAGAATGAAAATAATTCACGCTGCAGCCGCTAGGGGACGGATGATTCGATCTTACACACCTCGCGCTCAAGGTCGCTCGTCACCGTCATTCAACACGCTTGTGCACATTGAGTTAATTGCGACTGAGGCTTGATCGGTACGTCCGCTACTACCATAACAACCACAAAAAAAGTAATGAACAAATTTGCTCGAAACGCTGGCATTGACGAATTTTTGGAAAAAGCTTTGGTTGAGGCGGGTTACGGCGGAGTGGATATAGCAACGTCTCCGGTAGGTACGCGAATCACCCTCTTCGTGCAGAGACCTGGCCTCGTAATTGGGCGGAGGGGAATGGGCATCCGTGATCTCACTGAAAAGCTGGAAAAGAATTTTGGATTGCCGAACCCACAAATTTCTGTTGTGGAAGAGGAGGTTCCAGAGCTGAACCCAAGAATAATGTGCGCGAGGATTGCGCAAACTGTAATCAGGGGTACTGCATTCAGGCGTGCTGCCTTGTGGGCAATGAACTCGATGATGAATGCAGGGGCCCTCGGGGTGGAGATTGTAATTTCCGGAAAATTGCGGAGCGAAAGAGCTCATTTCGAAAGGTACGTGGCTGGAGTTGTTCCAAAGAGCGGCGAAACGGCGGACAGAATCGTGCGCAAAGCCACCACTGATGTTTTGATGAAGATGGGCTTGTACGGCGTCAAAGTTAGCATTGCGATAAAAAATTCCATTGCTCCTGAGATTGAAATGAAAGAACCCGAAGTCGCGACGCAATCAGCAGGTCTCTCTGAAACGTCAAAGGAGCAACCTACCGCAACTTCCCAGCCTAAGGAAGCAGGTGCCCCCAAGTCCTCTCGACGTAGTTCGATGAGCAAGAAGGAGCCGAAGACAGAAAATGAAAACACTCAAAACTGAGGAACTATCGAATCTTTCAGACGAGGATCTCGTCAAGAAGCTCGATGACATGCGTTCGGAGCTTTCGACGTTGAGATCAAAAGCTGCTAGGGGGACCCTCAAGAAGCAGCTAGGCGAAATCAAATCAGTTCGTAGGAACATTGCTCGGGTGCTCACCGCGGTGAATTCAAGAAAGCGCTCTGTAGTAGAAAATAAACCGAAGAAAAGAAAATCCAGCGAAGCTCCGGTGGAGGAAAGCAAACAAGAATAATCCCCGAAAAGTCAGAAACAGATGCCCCGCTGAAAACAGCTAGACCCGATTATGGATGTCCGCATCATTTTCAACTTTTCATTTTCTTTTGCTGTGGTGAATTTGTAATGTACAATGGAATACTGATTGGTAAAAGAATCGAAGTCTTGTCCGCGCTGGACAAGAGTCTGATCAAGAAAAATGGTCTGATTGTAGATGAGACCAAAAACTTGTTGATTCTGGAATCGATTGACGGGAGTTTCTTGAAGATTCCAAAATTCGGAATCACTCTCAACGTTTGTGCTGATCGCGATAAAAAGTCCTTGATCATCGAGGGCGCGCAGTTGGCGGGAACTCCTGACGAAAGAATCAAAGGTTAGGTAAAATGTCAGAATCAAGGAATATCGGTTTAGAAGTAAAGGCTCCAGAGAGGAAATGCGACGATGTAAACTGTCCCTTCCATAGCTCGCTGCGAGTGAGAGGAAAACTGCTGACCGGAAAGGTAGTCAGCGTTTCTGCAAAGAACATGGCGGTCGTCCAGAGGGAATCGACCAAGTACAACAACAAATACATGAGATATTTGAAAAAGCGCCACAAGCTCCATGCTCATGTGTCCCCATGTCTTGATCTCGATACGGGTGATATCGCGATTGTTGCCGAATGCAGGCCGATATCAAAGACTGTTTCCTTTGTCGTTGTAGGCAGGGAAGCTGTAGCCTCCAAGGCCCAGTTATCCAAATAGCAGAGTTGAGAAAGATTGTCGACTAAGTCTAGAGCGGTCTCAGCAAAGGGAGTTTCTGAATTCAAGCTCTACATCACTAGAGCTGTTCCAGTTAATGCAGTGATAACCTGCGCTGACAACACCGGAGCTAAGACTCTGAGGGTAGTAAACGTGACT
Organism: Nitrososphaerales archaeon; assembly: GCA_030038075.1. GTDB lineage: Archaea > Thermoproteota > Nitrososphaeria > Nitrososphaerales > CADDZS01 > DATLTL01. The sequence continues at coordinate 6,068 of JASHPO010000128.1, forward strand.
CGATACCATGGTAGGCTAAAACGAGTTCCAGCGGCATCCGTCGGTGATCACATCACGGTCGTGGTAAAGCGGGGTCCCCCCGAGCTGAGGAAACAGACGTTCGGGGCTGTCATAATTCGACAAAAATATCCAGTCCGGAGGGTCAGCGGGCAGCGAATAATGTTCGAAGACAACGCTGCTGTGATTATCACACCTGAGGGAGATCTGAAAGGGACCGATATCAAAGGCCCTGTTGCTGCAGAAGCCGCAGAACGCTGGCCGAGGATCGCCAATCTTGCGACCATGATAGTTTAGGGAGTAATTCGAAAGTTGAAGTTGAGTAGGGAATCCTCAAAGCCGGTTAAGGTCAGAAAAAGACTTTTGCTTAGCCCTGTACGTGAAAAGAGTCTCGATCTAGTTAGGGCGCCTTTCTCAAGCGATCTCAAGTCAAAATATGGGAAAAATTCTGTCCGATTGAGAATCGGTGACAGTGTAAAGCTGATCACTGGGGAATATTCCGGTGTCGAGGGCAAGGTGCAAAAACTCTACCCCAAGGAAGGGAGATTAACTCTTGAAGGCGTGACTAGAGAAAAAATTGCCGGAGGAACAACAGCGATAAGAATCCATGCGTCAAATGTGATTGTGACCGGCCTCAACCTTGAAGACAAGTTTCGCAGGTTGAAACTTGAAGGAACATCCTAAACTCTAGGTGAGATTATGGCAAAAAAAAGTGGTAGTCTGAAAGTAAAAAGAACAACAGTTCCACCTTTTTGGCAGATCGCGAGAAAGGACAAACGGTTTGTTGTTAGAACTTCGCCCGGTCCGCATCCAAAGAATTACAGTTATCCCCTGCTTGTTCTCTTGCGTGACATCCTTCGGCTTGCTAAAACAAGACGGGAAATACTCACTGTCTTGAACCAAGGGAAGGTCAAGGTTGACGGCAGGGTAGTCAGGACCGAGGCATTTCCCGTGGGTTTGATGGATGTGCTTGAAGTTTCAGGTCTCGGCAAGTCCTACAGAATCGTGCCTTCCTTCGGCAGACTAGTTCCTGTAGAGATCGAGGACAAGGAAAAAGATCTGAAGATCTGCATGGTGAAATCAAAGAGAAGCATTCGGGGCGCTAAGATCGGTTATGGATTGCATGATGGAAGGATGATCTTTCCCGAAGCCGAAGTGGATATTGTACCTGGAGACGCCTGTATGATAAAACTTCCAACGCAAGAATTTCACAGCAGTTTCAGATTGAACAAAGGAGGGTTGGTGCTATTGATGAAAGGGGAGCGATCTGGAGAAGTCGCTGCGGTGGAGGATCTGAAGTCTGGAACATATCAGCGTGGTTCGATAGCTTCGATTCGCTTTGAGGACGGAACAGTTTCCGAACTGACAACCAATGTCTTGTTACCTCTGGGAAAACAACGACCTGAGATCACAATCTCGAAGTTAAGCTCGTGATTTTGAGGAAGTCGAAAATGAGCAGTACCACTACCATCCAAGAACCTAGGCAAGAGGCGGCCGGATCTCGGAATGTGAGAATCGCCAAGGTAGTACTGAATATCGGTGTTGGTAGGTCTGGCGAAGCTATCGAACGGGCGCGAAGAGTGATTGAAGAACTGGTGAAGCAAAAGGCAAGCTCAAGAAAGGCGAAAAAGTCGATCCGCGATTTTGGCGTTCACAAAGGCGAGCCCATCGGAATGATGGTAACGATACGGGGAAAGAGAGCTCCTGAGGTCTTGAGGTTATTGCTTCAGGGACGGGAGAACAAGATACCCTCGAGCGCCTTTGATAGTTATGGGAACTGCTCCTTCGGCATCAAAGAACACATCGAAATTCCGGGCGTAAGATACACCCCTGAAATCGGCATATTTGGGTTGAATGTTTCTGCGGTCCTCGAAAGACCTGGTTTTAGAGTTTCTAGGCGGAACAGGGCCGCCGCAAAAGTTGGAAGAAGTCACAGGGTAGGTAGGGAAGAAGCTATGGAGTACTTTAAGCAGAATTTCAACGTGGAGGTATACTAGTTGCCGAAAGAACGCCACGGAAAACCTAGAAAATATGGAAAGGGGTCGAGATATTGCAAAAGATGCGGTCAGTATGGCGCTCTGATCCAAAAATACGATCTGATGCTATGCAGACAGTGTTTCAGGGAAGTTGCGGTTAAGCTAGGATTCAAAAAATACGAGTAATTGAGTGGAATTTGATTGGCAGCTAACAACGTTTTAGGCAATTTGTTCGCGACTATCTATAACAACGAAATCAGAAACAAGAAAGAATGCTTGGCAATTCCAGCGTCCAAACTGGCATCTGCTGTTTTGAGATCGATGCAGAAAAACAAGTATATCGGCGAGTTTGAGTTTATCGACGATGGTATTGCGGGAAAATTCAAAATACAACTTTTGGGTCGGATAAACAGATGCGGAGTTATTTCGCCCAGATACAGCGTTGGACGAAATGGGTATACCCGGTGGGAGAGACAGTTTCTCCCAGCTGTCGGTGTTGGAATACTAATCGTGTCGACTCCACAGGGAGTAATGGCACACAATGAAGCGCAGGAAAAAGGTCTAGGCGGGAGATTGGTTGGATATGTCTACTGAGATGATTTCTAAGAAATCTCAAAACTTGGAGGTATCTTTGGATATGCCAAAGGGCGTCAGCGCAAAACTACAATCAGGTTCCGTGACTGTTACGGGCCCGCTTGGAAAAGTGACACAGGATTTTTCCAAGATCCCTGTAGACATTGAAATATCTGGAACAAAAATTCGCATCGTCACACGCGGTGCGAGGAGAAAGAACAGATCAATCCTTAACACGGCTAGATCGTTGATTCACAACGCGATCGACGGCGTGACAAAGGGATATCAGTACAAACTGAAGGTGATTTATGCTCACTTTCCAGTTACAGTGAAGGTTCAGGGCAATAAGGTGCTCGTCGAGAATTTCTACGGCGAACGTTCTCCGCGCGTTGCCGAGATTATCGGTGACACGAAAGCCGAGGTGCAAGGAGAAGATATTGTTCTAAACGGTGTTTCGCTGCAGGATGTCGGCCAGACTGCTGCAAATCTTGAGCAAGCTACATTGGTAAAGCGAAAAGACCAGCGCGTGTTCCTAGACGGGGTTTACGTATATGAGCGAATCAGGAAGTAAGAAATCAATGCCGACAGAAGGCAAACAGGACATTACTCAGCTCCTTGAAGTTAGGAGAAAGATCAAGGCAAGAACGCCAAGATTTCGCAGATTCGAGTCTTGGCGCTATGTTCGAATTCATGATAACTGGAGGAAGCCTAAGGGTGTTGACAATCACATGCGCTTGTCGGTAAAGGGATGGCCACACCTTGTTAAAATCGGTTACCGAGTTCCAAAAAAGGTCAGGTACCTGCATCCTTCGGGACTGAGAGACGTTCTGGTTCACAACATGTCCGAACTAGAAATGCTTTCGCCGTCGAAAGATGCAGCGAGATTTGCAACAGGTGTGGGAAAAAGGAAGAGGATTGAACTTGCAAAGCGAGCCAAAGAGCTAGGTATCAAAGTACTCAATGGGAAGAACCTTCTTACAAGTGCAAAACCTGAACCAGATAAAAAATCGTCTTAATTTGGGAGTGAAAATTTAGCAATGCCAGACCTGAGTAACAAGAAAAGAATGGTTTCAGAAGTCCTAGGTGTCGGCAAGTCCAGAGTCAGACTAGATCCAGAAGCCTCGGAACAATTGCAGGATGCGATTACCCGCGAAAGCGTGAGGGGCTGGCTCGCAGCAGGCTTCATTTGGGTAGTGCCAAAGAAGGGGAATTCACGTGGACGAGTGAGGTTACGCCACATTAATCGAAAACAAAGAGGATTAGGTCAAGGGTCGAAAAAAGGAGCACAAGGGGCTCGTGTTGGCAAAAAGAGCGTTTGGGTTGCCCAAGTAAGGATGCTTAGACACATTCTCAAAGTGAAAAGAGATCGTGGCGATATTTCAAAACAGGATTTCAAGACGCTGTACCTTCAGGTGAAAGGAGCTCAGATAAGAACTAGAAAGCGCTTGGACGAGGAATTAGCAAAGGTGACGCGGAGGTAACCAGTCGGTGGCGACCAATCACTACGTTCACATTTTCCGTCGAAGGAGAGAAGGGAAGACTGATTATCGCAAGAGACGAGGAATCATAGTGGGCAAGACTCCGTTCCTATCTGTCAGAGTTTCGGGCAGATACATCTACGCTCAGATTTTGAGGCCGACTGCAACGGGCGACATTACGCTTTGCGCTGCCTCTTCGAGGGACCTATCAAAGTTTGGTTGGAAGGGCTCCTCGAAAAATATTCCCACTGCTTATTTGACAGGATTTTACTTGGGACAGTTAGCCTCTGGAAGTAATGTCAAAAACGCGATAATGTACTCGGGAGTCGGCAGATTCATTCACGGTTCCAGGATCGCCTCAGTTGTAAGCGGAGCAAAGGAGGCGGGTTTGAAAATAGCCATCGACGAGGATAGTCTTCCTGAAGATTCACGAGTCAAAGGCTCGCACATTGTGCAGTACGCAAAGAAGCTCGAAGCCGAGGACAAGGAGAAATTCAATCACCAGTTTTCCAAAACGCTTTCTTCGGGGATCAAACCCTCTGATTATCCAGCTCTCTTTGAGCAGGTAAAAGGCGCAATCCAAAAAGGGGCAGTAAGCTAGAGGTATTAAATAATGTCAGAAACACCTCAAGTCGAAAGTCCTTCGGCTCCGAAGCCACCGCCGCAGAGAGAAGATAGAAGGGATCGAGAGCAACTCTGGATTCCCAAGACACGGTTAGGAATTCTTGTTGCCACGGGAAAGATTACTTCGATGGAGGAGATATTCGAAAGCGGTCAGAGAATCAAGGAAGCAGGTATCGTCAAGAAATTGATTCCCGACCTGAAGTCGAACGTGGTGAGCGTGGGCATCGTCCAAAAGCAAACAGACGCCGGAGAAATAACGAAATTTGCGGCAGTCGTTGCGGTAGGCAATGAAGCTGGCTGGTTCGGCGTTGGCCGAGGGAAGGCCGTGCAAATGCGCAGTGCAATCGACAAAGCCACGAGCGATGCTTACCTCAATATCATCCCGGTGAAACTCGGATGTGGAAGTTGGGAGTGCCGTTGCGGTAGAAATCACTCGGTACCCTTCATGAGCAGCGGAAAAGGCGGAAGCGTCCGCGTCGATATAATTCCTGGACCCAGAGGCCTTGGACTAGTCGCTGGTGAAACGGTCAGAAATCTACTCACTCTCGCGGGAGTCAAAGACGCTTGGACCAGAACATATGGCTCGACAAGCACAATGTCGTCAATGGCAAATGCCGTGTACGATGCCCTAAAGAAAATTCACGGGATTAGCGTGGTCAGATAATCAAAATGAGCAACACCGAGACGGAAGGCGCAACAAGCAGTCTGCTAGTCGTTAACTTGAGGGGACTCGTCAATACGAGGGCGCCGGTGAGAACCACTTTGGAACAGCTTTCGATCGCAAGAAGGTTCAATGCGACCATTGTTCCAGACGACAAGGTATACCGCGGAATGCTGAGACTGTCAAAGGAGCATGTCGCGTGGTGCAAACTCACAAGTTCTCTCGCGGAGAAGATTCTAAAAACTCGGTCGGAAAAATCCACCGGCAGGAAATTTTCAGAGGCTGAACTGAAGGAAAACAATGACTATCAGTCATTCGCAGACCTCGCAAAAGGACTCGAGTCGGGAAAGGTGAAGCTGACAAATCTGTACGGAATGCGCCCATTTTTCAGGCTGGGTCCACCCAGAGGCGGTTTCAGGAGATCTAGCAGAAGGCAGTTTTCGGCTGGCGGATTGCTCGGGCAAAATGAGGAACTTTCCAAGTTAGTGGAAAGGATGCTTTAGTAAAAGAGTGAATCGAATTTGGTTTCAAGACTGAGGAAGGTTAGGAGGCTTAGAGGCTCTAGGACTCATGGGTGGGGACAGATTGCCCAGCATAGAAGAACTGGCGCAAAGGGAGGCTCCGGCATGGCAGGTCTTCACAAGCACAAGTGGAGCTATACCGTAAAGTACGCGCCTGATCATTTCGGCTCTAACAAGTGGCATCCGCCAAACAGGGTTGTGACGGACCGATGGATCAATTTGAACCAGCTCGGAAACCTCGTAGCCTCTGGGAATGAAATTGACCTCTCAGTTCTGGGATATGATAAACTGCTCGGGCAGGGCGCCGTTTTTTCCCCTCTCAAGGTAAAGGTGCCTCGCGCCTCAAGCTCCGCGGTTGAGAAGATCAAGGCCGCAGGAGGTTCCGTTGAGATTCTTGAACCACAGGAAACCGAGGAGAAAAAGCCTGCTTCCGCGCCCCTCGCGAAGCAAAGGCCTTCTCAGAAAAAATAAATCAACTTAATTACGTGCTTTGGGTAGAGTTTCACAAAGCATGAAGGGACCGAAGGGCGACGAATATAGATCGAATGTATATTGGTGATTAGGGTTGGGTGCGATTAAGAATTTCGTCAAGAGTGCAGCGACTGTCCTGCCCGAAATTCGGAAGCCCACGCGAAAACCTTCGTTGAATGAGAAGCTGATCTGGACTGGCATTGCGCTGATCGTTTATCTGTGCATGGCCGTCACGCCCCTAACCGGAGTTCAAATCGGCTCACAAAGCCAGTTCTCCTATTCGAACATTATTTTCGCGTCACAGCAGGGCACGCTGATGACTCTGGGAATAGGTCCGATTGTTACGGCTGGCCTGATTCTCCAGCTGCTCGCTGGTTCGGAAATTATCAAAGTTGACTTCCAGAATCCCGAAGACAGATCAATTTTCACATCAGCGACCAAACTACTAACGATGATCGTCATTGTCGTCGAGGCGTCAGCGTACCTGATCGGTGGTTTGTTCGGCTCTATCGCCCCCTCGGCGTCTATCGCGATTTTCTTTGAACTATTCTGCGCTTCAGTCATAGTTATGCTTCTTGACGAAATGGTGCAAAAAGGATGGGGGATTGGTAGCGGGATCAGTCTGTTCATCCTGGCCGGAGTTGCCCAGAGGATGATGTGGGATATCTTCAGCCCCATCCAAGTTCCTCTAAGCGGAGGAGGCACGACCGGCCTGCCGGTCGTTGCGGCCTATTACGGGGGGATTCCCGCTCTGATCAACGCGACGATATCGGGCCATCCCTTCGATGCTTTCTTCCGGGAAAACGCTCCGAACTTTCCTTCGATTTTTGGATTAATACTTACGATATGCGCAATTCTCGTGATTGTATACGTTGAAGGCATGAGAATCGAGATTCCGATCACTTCCACCAAGTACAGGGGCTTTGCCGGAGTCTATCCGATCAAACTGCTTTATGTTTCAAACATACCTGTCATTCTCTTCTCCGCTCTGACATCGAACATCTCATTCTTCGGAGCTTACATCTGGAAGAGTTATGATCCGACTAATACGAATCCGTACATCAATTGGTTCGCTCAATACAACACTACTCAGATCGCGTCAGATCCCACCGAATCAGCGCTCTCGTACCAGTCCTTGAAGGGAAATTTGATTTACTACATGACTTCGCCAAATTCGATATTCGTGCCGCACCCTGACTATATTCGCGCGCTCACATACGTGTGTTTTGCCGTGATATTCTCCGTAATGTTCGCGAGAATCTGGGTAGAAATCGGCGGTCTTTCGCCGAAAGCAGCCGCAAAGAATCTCATCGGCGCCGACGTGATGGTTCCTGGATTTAGAAGGAGTGGAGCTTCAGTTGAGGCGATACTCCAGAAATATATACCGGTCATCACGATTATTGGCGGAATCTTCATCGGACTACTAGCTTCGCTTGCGAACATTCTGGGAGTATATGGAACGGGAGTGGGTTTGCTGCTAATGTGCGACATCATTATTCAGTACTACCAGATGCTTGTCAAGGAGCAGCTAGAGAACATGATGCCGCGGCTAGGGGCTCTGCTTGGACGAACCTAGCGTCGCCTACGAAAGCTCGAATCCGGGGGGCATTGTTCAAACGAGCGGCAGAAGCATTGCCGAGCAAAAGCGCAGGAAGGTCGTCATCGTCGGAATTCCGGGCGTCGGAAAGAGCACCGTCGTCAATAAAGTAGTCGAATTCATGACGAAACAGAATTTCAAGACGGACGTCGTGAATTACGGCACGGTCATGATGGATGAGGCTTCAAAACTGCACGGCGTGAGATCACGAGACGACATGAGAAAACTGCCGGTCGAAGTCCAGCGAAAGCTCCAGGTCTACGCCGCGTCCAGAATCTCCTTGATTCAGGAGGAATTTGTGATAATTGACACTCATCTTTTCATAGCCACGAAAGAAGGGTTTTGGCCGGGGATGCCGTTGGATGTCCTTCAGGCCTTAAAGCCGACCCACCTGGTGCTCGTATACGCGACTGTCGAGGAGATTAAGCGTAGGAGAGAGGGCGACGGGACTCGCGCAAGGGACATGGGTACGATGGACTCTTTGCACCTAGAGCTCGAAGCCGCGAGGACGCTACTCTTCGCCTCAAGTATAGTCTGCGGATGCCCCGCGCTCATTGTAAGCAATTCCGATGGACAGGTTGAGCAGGCAGCCGAAACAATAATCAATTCGGTATTCTCGAGCTAGGTGCTGCCGAATTTTTTTGCCAATCGCTGAACTTCTCAGCGGATTAGTAAGCCTAAGTTCCTGCTCAAATCCTGCGACCGTTCCCATAAATTGCGGAACAGGTATACCGCTTGAAAACACGTTCTTGGTTGTCTGCGAGGCGATTGGCGTGAATTTGCTCTACGCTTTTGGAAGACGGAGATTTACTAACATCGAAAGGATGCGCCGCTACAACGCCGAAATGAAGGCTTTCCGCTCGGAGATGTCGGAGGCAACAAAATCCGGCGACAAGGCAAAGGTCGAGAAACTGAAGAAAAAACAACAGCAGATGCAAAAGATGCAGGCTGAGATAAGCATGGATCAGTTAAAGCCTACGCTCATGTTCATGATACCTCTTTTCGGTGTTTATTATCTTGTCCGCTTATTTGTCGGGGCAAGTACTGTACTTGCAATTGGTCCGTTCCCCATCGAAATCTTTAACCTTGGTCCGCCGATCGAAATCAACTTTTTCTGGTGGTACTTTATCTGTTCATTTACTTTCAGCGGGGTTATTTCTCGCTTGTTCGGGCTAACTTTAGATTGATCTAAGTAGCTGCGACTTTGGCCGTCAAAGCAGCATAAAAATTCGAGAGCGACTAATGATTGAAGAGAATCGACAATCAAGTTTCGGTCATAATTTCAGGCATGCCCTCCGTCGGCAAGACTACCGCTGCAGAAACAATCGCAAAGAAATTCCACCTCCGGCACGTAGCTGGCGGAGACATGCTGAAGCTAATGGCGTATGACCGCGGCTACCAGCCTTCCGGTTCTGAATGGTGGGACACCAAAGAGGGAATGCGTTTTTTTGCTGAAAGAGAGCGAAACCCCGACTTTGACAAAGAAGTTGATCGCAGGCTCGGGGAACAGCTGAGAAAAGGTCGAGTGGTGATCACGAGTTATTCGATGCCTTGGCTATCCAAAAGCGGACTGAAACTGTGGTTCCATGCCAAACAGAAAACCAGAGCCGTTAGGCTCGCGGGCAGAGACAACATTTCGCTAAAGAGAGCATTCGCAATAGTCAAGAAAAGAGATGCTGAGAATAAACGGATCTACAAGGATCTCTACAAGATCAAATTTGGAAAAGACCTTTCTCCGTTCCATTATGTAATTGACACCGAGAACATGTCCGCCGATCAGGTCGCCAAGGCTGCATGCAAACTCGTTTCCGAATACTCAAGGGACCTAAAGAAATAGTGCGTTAGCTTGGACTCGGCTCCCTACCACTTTGATCTGAATCGCTTCACGAAAGAAGCCTGCGAAATGACAGAGAGGGATTTGACTAACCTGCGAGAGGAGTCAACGAATCCAAGATACGGTTGGATCCCGAGCGAGCGTCCGGTCGCGGAATATTTGAAGAGCGGTTTCATCGCCCTCGACAAGCCGCAGGGCCCAACCAGTCACGAAATCGTCGCTTGGGTTCGGAAAATGTTCGCGCAGGAAAGGGCCGGTCATTCTGGAACGCTCGACCCGATGGTCTCAGGCGTGCTTCCTATCGGGCTGGGAAACGCGACCAAGGCGCTCTCCGCTTTACTTCTGGGGCCGAAAGAATACGTCTGCGTGGCGAGAATCCACGATTCCGTGCCAAAGGAGCTACTCTACGAGGCAGTGAGACAGTTTATCGGCCCAATTTATCAAAAGCCCCCACAGCGCTCGGCCGTGAAGAGAGTCACAAGAACCAGGACAATTTACGAGCTTGAAATCTCAGAGCAACTCGGAAATTTGCTTTTGCTTCGTATCCTGTGCGAAGCTGGCACTTACGTTCGAAAGCTGGTTTACGACATTGGGGAAATAATATCCGTCGGCGCCACGATGGCCGAATTGCGCCGAACCAGGGTCTGCCAGCTCGACGAAAGTGATCTCGTAAGGCTCCACGACCTTCACGAGGCGAACGAGATTTACAAAGAGTCAGGGAACGAAGCAAAACTCCGCGAGCTAGTAAGGCCGATAGAGAGCGCGATAACTTTTCTCCGACAGATCAGAATAAGAGACTCTGCCGTCGAATCTGTTTGTCAGGGGGCCCAGCTAGCGATTCCGGGGATACTATCCGTATCGAGAGGACTGGAGAAGGGTGAACTAGTGAGGATCGTTACCGGAAAAGGAGAGCTGGTCGCTATTGGAGAGTCCCAGCTCGACGAATCGCAGATAAAATCCCAAGATCATGGGATTGCGACGATTACCAAGAGAGTGATAATGAGCACGGGCACGTACCCGAAAATGTGGAAATCCAAGCGCGATGAAGTTGGAACAGAAGAAGTTTCCGAGAATCTTCTAAAGCAGTCAGTGCTGGATAAATTGGACGAAGAGGCGCAGAACTTATGAAAGAGGCCGAAAGTGGTTGGTCATTATCAAATGGGTACTAGGGTCGTTGATTTTTCGAAAATTGTTCTTAAAGGAACCTTAAGGAAAAAATCACGTGCTTTTCCAAAAATCCAAAAGATTCAATGAATCATTAAGCTTCGATTGTCATAAAAAGACGATGAAGCGGGGATACTCTTTCGATTACCAATCCAAACTAGCTTTTGAGAATAAGAAAAAAAACAGAAATAGAGCACGGACGACGTGTTTTTTCTAGGCCGGGGTCGCCTAGAGCGCGAGCCGCGCGGGAAACCTGGTAGGGCGCAGAACGATTGCGTACGCCTGGAATCTTGGCTTTACAGAAGTCACTTCTGTTCGGAAAGCCTGTGACCGTAATGGTCTCGTGAGTTCAAATCTCACCCCCGGCGCTTGATTTCTCTGCCCAAATAGGCAGTTTTCACGCCGTTTAGGCGCAAACAAGGCAGAAACACGCTGCTCGTATTTTGCGCATGAAATGCGCGAGGGAGAGGCGTTAGTATTCACGAATTGTGCTTGTTTTTGCGCGTCTTAAAGGCAGAACGCAGCGTCGAGAAAAGGGAAAGGAAAGGTGTAAGAAAAAAGGAGTGCAAACTGTCACAACAACTACCGTAGCTTCAGTTCTGAATGAAGCTGCTGCCATCGAAGCTAGAGTCAACAAAATAATACGAAAACGAAAGGTGCTGAGCATGAGGAAAATCATACTGGACATCCTGAGCGACGGACAGCCGCGTTCCCTGCGCGACTTTGCGCGCCCTATTGGCTACAAGCGGGCCCCCGAGGGACTGTCGAGAACCTGGAAATCGGGGTTGATACTCCGGACGCGCTCCCCGATAATAGAGCAAGAGTTCATAACTCACGGCAAGCTCGGCAAGCTCGGGAGCACGACTCACGCCAGGTTATACCACCTCTACCTGGCGAGACCGGAAAATTCCCACTCTTCTTCCGCGCTAAAGGTTAACTGGAAACTGGGATCTGGCGATCTCATTAGAGCGCCGAGTTTAAACAGATCCAATTCTACAAAGGAAAACATCGTTTGCGATAGAGTTTTACAATAGTTGCGTGATCAGGCGCTAGGGGCCTACAGATTGTTTGGGTGACAAGTCCGCACTTCTGACGATTGCTTGAACCGACGCGCATAAAATTAGGTTGCTTAATCTTTCCCTGGGCAGCCTCTTTGTCAATATTGTTGTCTGCAGAGCGCATACAGTGAGACTGGATTGTGCACGTCTTTTATCTCCGTTCAGGGAGCGACTCTGATCGGATGGACGAGATTGACTCTTGTGTACAAGATTGCAACTTCGACGATTGGATCATTGCGAATGCGTACATGTACACCTGCATTAGCGTCACAACCTTCTCGCCTAGTGGCACAATCACATGCACGTACATGAGACGTTCAAGTGCGCTCCATCGATGCTAAAGTAGCCGGTGTCCCCTCGCTTTCTCAGTACGCTTATCTATTCCATGATTTCCACAATAAAAACATGCGAATTGGACTAAAATGGAGGAAGAGGAGGTACTCGTCGATATGCGCATTCAGCCTGGTTGCTATCACCATACTCATTCTCGCCTTTTCAATCCCAGCCTATTCGCCTCATTCATTTGTATCAGCTTCAAGCGGCGCAACCATAGTCCAGTCAGGATCGGCTGGATGCACCAATTCTTGTAGCACTTCTCTTTCCGTTACTCTTTCAAATCCAGTCTCGCTCGGAGACGTGCTAGTTGTAGTCGTCACAGTCCCTGACCCCGCCGTCGTGGATGTCACCGACACATTATCTGCAGGTTTTGTTTCGGCGGTTGCAGACAACGGCCCCGTAGGCAGCTCCGATGCGGACATCTTCTACGCGCAAGCCTGGTCAGGCTCTTCGGACACGATAACAGCTACTTTTAACTCGAATTGGAGTGGCGAAGCTATTTACGTTTATGATGTCTCGGGAGTGAGCGTCGCAAGTCCGGTCACAGTGACAGGAAGCGGAGCGAGTTGCTCCATCGGTTGCACAGACTCCTTCTCTACCTCTTCGAATGCAACGTATTCTAGCGGCTCTTTCGTAGTCGCTGCTATTGCAGATAATGATGGAAACGGTGGAACATTTACAGCAGGATCACCGTTCAGCCCATTAACTTCTGCTAGCGAATTTGGCTTTTCTGAATATTACGTCGCGGGTTCATCTGGAAGCACGAATTTTCCAGCCTCTCTTACTGGCACCTATGAGACAGGTGCAGGCTGGGCCGAAGCCGGACTTGTTTTATCACCCTCAGTTACTTTGACAGCCACAGTCACTAGTACAACGACACAGACCCAGGCTTCGACTGTCACCCAATACTCCACGGTGACGGCGGTCTCGACCGTTACCAGCGTCTCCACTACCACAGCTTCATCGACTGCGCCAAGCACACTGACGATACAGACGAGAACTGACACAGGTGCAGCAATATCTGTTCAGGTGACGGTCACCGGGACAAACGCGCCTGCTTCTATAACCACTAATTCTGCAGGCAATTATCTGTTTACCGCAGGTCAACTCGTAACAGGAGACACGTATACCGTGAGCACTAACATAAATGGCGCCCCGCTCTCGGCGTCGGTTGTGTTGTCGGGCAACTCCGTGATTGTCCTCGAACCAACACCTGCTTCGATTGGGTCGATTCCAGACTTTCCGGTGCTTCAACTTGCGTTCCCTCTGCTCTTCCTTGCAGGCGTCGGGGTGTACCTAGTGGTGAGAAGACGGGTCGCTCTCCAACCAGATGTTAGACAATAGATAGGACAGCGACACGGGTTTGCATCCGGTTTGAATTTCAACAACTCCGGAAAAGCTGCGAGACTTGGGGTAGCGGTTACACTACTCGTCGCATCGATCTTGTTCTATTTTGTCTATCAGGAAATCCAGATAGTATATCTTGCCATAATTAGCATACTCTCCTTCAGCTGTGCTCTGTATCTAGTCAGGAAGGAATTATACAGGTTCAGAATACTCGAACCATTCGCGAAGATTCTCCCGTACATCATCATCGGAGCGTTCGCATCAGTGATTCTTGTAACACTGGGCATTCAGATTTCAGTTGCAAACTCGTATTATTCCTCATTGCTCTCTTTTGTCTCTTCAAGATTTGCCGCGTTTCTCTTATCAATGACCGGAGCCAAGATCGAGGTCGCTGGAAACATCCTGTACTTTCCGAACGGGAACGCACTTTCAGTAGGGCCGATGTGCAGCGGTGCATATTCTTCTCTCCTTTTCGGACTTCTTTCATTCGTGATGGTCGCCGACGTTGGCAGAAGAGCTCCCAAGGGAAGACTCCTTGTGGTTCTTATCCTGGGAGTTGCCTTTGCCTACCTCTCGAACATGCTGAGAATCACCTTCCTTGCGTCTTTGATGTACCTCTTCGGTCTCACGACTATGGACATTGCCCACCAGTTCGCCGGCTATGGCATCTTCTTGAGCTTCATCTCACTCTTCTGGATTTTCTCACTGAAGTGGCTTGCCACTGGAAGAGCGACTCGCATTTCCTCATGACAATCAATCCCAGAAACTGACGACTTGGTCTCAAGCGGTGCTGTTACGTCTTCGGTTGATTGAACAGGATATTTCTCTCGGAAGCAACCGACAAGTTAACAGAACTGACAATACCTCTTTTTTCGATTCATTGCACCCGCATTCAATCTTTAAATCAAAGTGTTTCATTTATAGATCTTGCCAGAGAGGCAATCACAAAAAGAACAGGCTAATCGTGAATACATAAGGGGAAAAATAGGATAACCCGCGGCGCATTTTCCTTTATCCTAGTATTGGCAAGAGATCTCAACTATTTCACATCATTCTTAAACGATCGCCCATAGCGAGCGCCGCTCTGCCCAATGTGCCCGCACTTTGGTTTCTCAATTAAACAAGATAAGACCCCGCGCAGTATGAGGGCTTGAGCACAAACTTGGTCTTATTTCGGTCAGTTTATCTCCTAATGCAGTACGCCTAACTCATAAGGATGGAGCCTCAGGCGGTTAAAGAATCTTCGGAGCATATCCAGACTAACAGAGTGGGGTTAGCTCTAATATCTAACAAATAACGTACTATCTTGTTCATATTTCCTTTGCAGATGCATCCACTCGAAAGGGTATATTGATATTGAACCAACGCTGGAGATACTCTATCCTCGACCGGATCCACTCCTTCTTTTCCCTGCAGCGTACTCAGACATCTATTCTAGGACTCGATATCGTATCAGCCCACTTTTTTGTAACCTCGATTAAGCGACATCGGAGCTCTTCGCCGGTTAGGCCCCTCTCTCGAAGGTCCTCGATTCCATCAGCTAAGTCGTTCGAGTCAAGGACATCTCTAGTCCATCGTTCAAAATCTCTCCTTTTGGAGTGAAACTCGATCGATTCGATGTTGACTTTCTGAAGCGCTTCGACAAAATTCTCTATCGTTGCGGCCAAAAGACCGGTATACTGACCAAATCCCGTGTAGAAGTAAAACGCCTTCTCCAATGGTGCGGCCACTATTCCGTTGACTATTTTGTCTTCTCCTATCATTATGTTGGGCCAGATTCTGCTACCCTTGAGGACCTCAACTCTGTCTCCAATCACGCATCCAGGTCCGATGATTGATCCCTCGACCGTAATGTTTTCTTGAAGTACTGCTGACTGACCGATCACACTGTCAATAATTGTGCAATTACTTCCTATGGTGGCTCTTTCCATTATCACGCTACTATCAAGTACGGTACCAGTGGAAACACGCGAGTTTCTTTTGAGCACACAATATTGCCGAATCTTGGCACCATCCTCGATTGTAACTCCATGCTCTATGAGTGCGGGGCCAATAATTTGAGCTTGGCGACCTAACTGAGCCTCTTTGTCGATTGAAGAACATGGCAATTTCCCATAGTTTCCATCATGTGGTCGTGATGCCTTTTCCACCACGTACCGCACCCCTTTGAGATACCCATTGAGGCTTCCTATGTCCACCCAGAATGCGTCTGAGGCAAATCCTGAAAGTTTCTTACGAAGCTCGAGGAATTTAGGAAAGAGATCTTTTGCGAAGTCCCATTTTTCCTCTTTGATGTAATCCAGTGAATCAGGTTCCATAATATAGAATCCGGTACTGACAAGGTTGCTTCTCATTTCTTCCGTTCTAGGTTTCTCCTGAAATTCTATAATTGCGCTGTCTTCATCAAGTACCGCGACTCCAAAGTTCGAAGGATCCTTAACTCTAGTCAGCACGATTGTTGCGTGAGCTGCATGAACACGATGGAAGTTCACCGCTTCTTTCAATGTAATTTCGGTCAAAGTGTCCGCTTGGGCAACCAGAAAGGTATCGTCGAGCAGGTGTTCGGCCAGCTTCAGACTGCCCGCAGTCCCGATGCGGAGTCCTTCTGGCTCGACCTCGTAGGTTATTCGCAGCCCAAGTTTTGATCCATCGCCCAAGTAACCAATTATCTGGCTCTTAAGTGGTCCTCCCACTATTATCACTATATCGTCAAAACCTTCTCGCGACAGATGCGATAAGAGATAATAGATTGACGGCTCGGGGCCCAACGGAATCAATGGCTTAGGGCGAACAAAAGTAAGTGGTCGAAGCCTTGTTCCTTCTCCAGCCGCAAGAACAACAGCTTTCACTGCTAACGCTCACCAGGATTTGATCCTATTGACCAAATCTCCTGATTTAATGATTCCCGAATGCTAAGCGGATTGTGAATCGCAAAGTTTCAACCGTGGGCTAACGAAATATGCCCCGACGCGCATATCGTGGTATCATGAAGTCAGCCTAGATTGCAACCTTTTCCACTACTCGCCTCATGCTGGTATACAGCCGTTGCCAAAGGATCTTGATACAGCCAAACCTGCACTGTACGAGCCTGATTGCGATGCGAGTGGATGGATTTTCATGGCGTGGAAAAAAAATGAACTTTTTGTCAGGAAAGGTACAGGTTCTAGCTCGTTGATATTTGCTGTTTGTAATTTGACTCCCGTTCTCAGGCAAAACTAGAGATCGGTTCGGAAGCCCAGATTCAGTAAGGAGATTGTAAACAATGAGGCCATGGATTACGGCAATTCTTAACAGCCCTCAGAGAGGTGGTGCCCCTTCTTCCTCGCCGCTCATCATTTGTTCGAATGACCTTTCTGAAAAATAGCATTCATAAAGTGACACGTGTTGCGAGTCATCTATCCCCATGAGAAATTCGTGTATTCTCTGGGCTGAATTCCTACCTGATTCCATCGCCTTGACTACAAGAGTTTCACCGGAAGTAACGTCCCCTGCCGCAAACACTCCAGTCATTGAGGTTCTGAAGTGGTCATCAATTTCTATGGATTGCTTCTTTCCCATTTTCAATCCCGCTTGAATTTGCAGGAATGAATTGGGTCCGCGGCCGACTGCGAGAAGAACACTGGAGCATTCCATGACAAAATCCTTTCCTGGAATAGGCTCTGGCGATCTTCTTCCGGTGGAATCCGGTTTTCCGAGCTGCATTGTGTTCATAGTTGCAGATGCAACCCTTCCGTTGCCGTTAAACTCACTGGGGTCGGTGAGAAAGCTGAATTGTATTCCTTCTTCCCGTGCCTCCTCGACCATTATTGGATCTGCGGGCATTTCGCTTTCAGTCCTTCTGTATACGACTGTGACGTTTCCTTTGGTCAGCCTCTTAGCTGTACGCGCAACATCCAACGCCGTGTCACCTCCACCAATCACCAATATTTCATTGCCCAAGTCATAGCTCGGTTTTTTCTGATAATTCTCAACTCCGCTGCCAAAGACAGCTAGAAGGAAACTATAACCGTCTAGCACGCCAGGCAGATCTGCGCCCGAAGTGACCAACCGCAAGACATCCTTCGAACCAGTTGTGATGAGAACAGCATCTGCGCCTTCAGAAAACAAGTCCGTGAGTTTTAAGTCGCGACCAACCTTGATACCCGTCTTTATTTCGACGCCCTGCTCCTTGATTCTGCCAATCTCGTACAAGAGCACGTCCTTTGGAAGATGATAATCAGGAATTCCGTACCAGGCAGTTCCTCCTGCCGTGGAAAGTTCCTCGTAGAGCGTGACGTGGTGCCCGTACCGCCTAAGCAGCGCTGCGGCTGCCACCCCAGATGGCCCGGCTCCGACTATCGAAACATGCTTTCTGGTATCGCTCGCGCATTCGGGATTGTCCATTCGATTCGCAGGTTCTTGTTCCCAGTCAGCTACGAACCTCTGGATCATGCCGATGGAGATTGGCTGTCCATCCCACCTCATGACGCAAGCTTCCTCGCATAGTGTTTGCAATTGGGGACAGCATCTCGCAGTAACCCCGAGAAGAGGGTTTGTCTCCCTTGCACGTTTGTGAGCGGTTTGAAAGTCTCCTCGGGAAACTGCTTCGCACATTCCTCTGACATCAAGCTGCACTGGACAGGCGTTGATGCACACTGGCGTCCCGCATAGGAGACACCTCTTTGCTTCCTCAATCACCTCAGGCTGCGTGTACGGTTGTTGAACTTCTGAAAAGTCCTCTATCCGTTTCACCGGATCAGACTTTGGGAAAGGGAATGGGCCGACGCGATTTGGACTTACATTTGTGCTCAATTTTTTTTGACTCCGCCATTAGATTACATCGAGGAGTACATCAAATAGGCTGATGCAGCAAGCGGCAGTCCTACATCTTTCAACTCGTCTGCAAGTTTTACGTGAAACCCAGTGGATCCGAGACCGTAAAATTCTCCGACCGGGATCCCTCTGTGCCTTTTCAAGCGGTTCTTCGTTTCAGCGTCTATCTGATCCAGATGGGAAAACGGAAAGTTCTCCAATTTGCATATGTACTTCGAGCCAACTAAGTGGTGTCTTGGCACTCTTCCTTCCGGTATGCCGCCCATCACACAGAAGTAACCATTGTTTAAGAAAACGTGATCCTTGATTTTCAGAACTGTGCTTCTTGAATTAGTCAAATCATTCCCATCTGACCTATAGACCAACATTGAAAATGGCCGTACTTCTCCGTCCACTCGGCTACTCAAGAGCCAATCTTGCGTCCCACCCGAGATTTTGAAGAGGTTGTTCCCGAGATTTTTCAGTTCTGCAACCTCTCGCCTCTTGAAGAGTACTTTTGCTGACGACGTTTCATTGTGCAATAGGATGTATTCAATGTTCAAAACGAAACCCTCAAGGCGAACAAGGTTGCTTGAGCATGAATCATGATTCAAAAAAATGAAGAATATTTCGACTATTAGAATAATTAGGTGGTATCTAGAGCTTTTTTGTCATGATGAATCGACGCCGATTCCTCATAAGTCGAATAATATCAAAGGAAGTGTATAGTTGAGTGCGAGAGAATCTATCTTCACAAACATAACGAATCGCCTGTATTTTGATTGATGTGCGCTAATCTCTGATACAGAATTGAGCAACCTACCACATTGTAGTCTGCTTGAAAGGTCTTGGTCCGAATTTGTAGACTGTTCCACACCTTGCCTTGTGCCTTGCGAATTTCTTTGGGCTTATGAGCTTGCTGCGCTTAGGACATACCGGCACCTGAAACCAATAACTGAGATTAGGGATCCCATTAGTCATTTCCACATTAGTCAATCTGCAGTTCTCTACAAACTTGGGATATCATCATGAGTCCAAGTGATCACACAACAAGATGGTTAGTCCTCTAGCCACAACTGCCTATCTTACGGTTTCGGCAAGCAGTTGATTGGATGCCGATTTGGCAGACCTTGAAAGAAGACAGAAATCCTACCTTTCCTATGCTCTATGTGAATAAAAAATGAAGCACAAACTCGAGGGCATTTGGAGTCCGATGGTAACCCCGTTGAAGAAGGATGGCAGCCTTGGGTTCTTTTAACTTGTAGGGCCCTAGAACTAGAATTTCTCCCTGTTAACTCCCGGGCCCTGAGCCATAGCTAACTCTAGTTACTGTCTTGCGATGAATCGCTCTGGGATTTCTTCGTAATAACCGTAGGCGCGAGGAGTGCACTTTTCGCATATTCCTCTAAAACTGACCCCACGTTGAACACACCGGGCCTATTTTGGGAGGATAGTGCAATGCGGAGGTTCAGCTCAGGATCAAAGAAGACATTTGTCATCTGAAACCTCTTCATGATCTCTTTTAGATCTTTCATCGAAATACTCTTACCAGATTGAAAATAGTAATAACCGGACTTTTGAACTATTCGGGTAAAGGTCTGTTACCTTTGCATTGGATGAGGCTTTCCAGTGTTCGCCAAAGTCGTCTTACCGATCGTGGGATGAACTGGCTCAGCGTAGTTTTTCTTTCGTGAACTTGCCGAAAGCCATGAGCACAGCATCCAAACTCTCCAAGATTATCGCCTTGTTATCTCGCTCGACCTCTTCTTTCGAATCTGACCTTTCAATCCTGTTTTGCGGTCTCTCCAGTAAGCTAGATCGGAGATCATCGAATCTCCTTATCTTTGAATAGGTCTGGGAGTCAAGCAAGCCCTTTTCCTTCAAGAATTGTAGCTTGTACTCGAATTTCCGAAGTTTGGCTTGAAGCGCCTTATCTTCCTTCGAGTCGTCGTCTAGAATTCCCGAAGAATCCAAGAACATGAGATTGACGATATTTTCAACGATCTGCTCTTCCGCCCTAATACATAATCAAGTACTGACATGTTCACATTCCGAGGAGTAAAGGAGGGAAACTACCTGGTTGGGATTTAACGCAGACCTAGGCAACAACGGAAGTAAAGGAACCGTAAGGGGAATTTTTGGGAAATCAGATAACTTACTATGTGACAGCCAACATAACCGCGGGTCTTGCAACCACCGAAATCAGCATAACCAACGTGACATTGGGGTAGCTGTGTACTTCAGTTTAACAAAAATTGTGAATCACATCAGCAACTCATCCAGTGAGTCCCTATTCCTAGAAAGCTTGAAGTGGTTAATATCTGTCTGAGAAAATTCTTTCATTATCTTTCCATCTCTAACGGAATAAACCCGGTCGCACCCCTCAACAACGAGGGGGTCATGCGTGACTATGATAAATGTAATTTTTTTATCCCTTCGCAGAGCTCTGATCAATTCTACCAAGTTCTTTGCCGACTTGGAGTCGAGGTCGCCGGTGGGCTCGTCACCAAGAATAACCGGTGGATTGTTTGCAAGAGCACGTGCGACGGCGACTCTCTGTTGTTCTCCACCACTCATTTGACTGGGCAAATGATCAAATCTGTGTTCCATGCCGACGACTCTGAGCAGCTCCCTCGCTCGCTTCTGCCGTTCTTCGACTTGGACATTTGCTAGATTCATTGGAAGTTCGACATTTTCTTCGGCGTCCAGAGTGGAAATCAGATTGTAGAATTGGAATATGAAGCCTATCTTTTCCAATCTGAAATCGGTTAGTTCTCCATCATTGAGCTCGGAAAGATCTTCTCCATCAACAATTATGCTTCCGCTAGATGGCCGCCCCATACCGCCAACAAGATTGAGCAGCGTTGTCTTGCCCGAGCCAGACGGTCCTACGATTCCCAAAATTTCGCCTTTCTTAACGCCGAAACTAATTCCGTTTAGGGCAGGCACTTTTTTCTTTCCGCGTTTGTACCTTTTCTCGACATCTTTTAACTGAACAAGAAGTTCGTTAGCCGTAGCGAAGCGCCTCCTCTGGTTTCATCCTAGAAGCTCGCATCGCAGGATAAATGCCCGCGAGAACACTCACGACAACTCCGAGAGCGATACTGAGCAGTATATCGGTCGGAATCAGTGCCGTAGACAATCTGCCACCAAGCAAACCGCCGAAAAGTCCGATGGTGCTAATTGAACTCGAAAAGAAGGGCAGAATGAGGGCTATTATTATTCCGATAATGGCGCCGCTAAGAGCACCAACTGCTCCTATCAACAGAGATTCGCCCATGACGATCCTCATCACTTGCCTCTGATGCGCACCGATAGCGCGCAGGGTTCCTATCTCGCGGGTTCTCTCACTGATGGACATTATCATTGTGTTTGTGACTCCGAATCCACCCGCGAGCAAGGCTACCATGCCCATCATTATGAAGAAGATCGCGAGGGAAGAAGATAGAGAAGCCTCACTCGCAACACTAGAACCGGTACTGGCAGTAACTCCTGATATCGAGTTTTGAACCTCCGAAGCGACGGAGTGCACCAAGCTGGGGTTAGAAGCCTTTACATCTATTTCTGAGACCAACCCTTGATTCCCACTAATATTTTGTGCATTTGAAAGTGGAATGTAGGCTGTCCTGGAGGTGGGGCCGAACGTGGATCCTGCTGAATATACCCCCACCACGGTGTATGGAGTTCCAGCGGGGTTTGTTGAGTTTAGAGCATTATAACTAAGCGTCACGTTGGAGCCAACTGAAATACCCAGATTCTGAGCAAGAACATTGTTCAATACAACCTCATTGCCGGAAGTCAGCATCGAACCGTTGACAATGTCCAAGCCGGTGGTGGCCTCCGTGAATGAAGCTGGAATGATTCCATATAGGAGTACAGTATTGTTATCGACATATCCGGAAGTAGAGAGCTGTGGAGACACAGCATAGACACCCTTCAAGCCAGCTATCGTTGTAGCGTCCGATTCCGGAATGGTAGTGCTGCTGCCACCAATAAATGCTTCAAAACTACCGCCTGGAGCACCATTTCCGATGAAGTATTGCCCACCGCCACTTGGAGGTGCACCTCCGCTGGAAATTTGAAAAGCTGTAGCACCTGGAGGAGGAGTAAATCCGCTCAAACTCGGGGTGGTGCTATTTGTAACTGTAATTTGCGCAGTTACCACAGATCTCAGTAGATTTGTGGTGCTACTCGAAGTTCCGGCCGCAAGCGAGAGAAGTACAAGTATCATTGTAACTCCCACTATGATTCCAGATATCGATAGAATGGTTCTGGCCTTACGTCTCGTCAGACTTCTGTAAGCCATCGTCATGCTAGACATTAGGTATTCAATGCTCCAAAAAAGATCTTATATTGATATTCCATAATCTTTCCAAAATCATAGATGGTGGCGCGCAATTCAAGCGCTTCCAAGTTTTTAAGGTATTAGCATCCTCGCTATATTGCGCGTAACGCGTCAACAGGTGGGAGCTTTGAAGCACGCCACGAAGGAAGCAAACCAGCTAGCATCCCCACGGCAGTTGCGAGAGCAATTACCGCTATTAAAAGCTCGGGAGTGATCGCCGGAGTAATTGTACCAGCGGATGATGAGGATGAAAGACTACCGGATTTGGCTGGACCCTGTCCTGAACTTCCCTGGAGCAAAATCACGACTAGGAAGGAGAGACCAGATCCTGCGCCTGCTCCCACCAAGCCACCTATGAAACCGGTCAGAGAAGCTTCCGATAGAAACGTCAGCATGATGTTCCTGCCTGTAGCTCCAAGCGCCTTCATTATCCCAATTTCCCTTGTCCGCTCCAGAACGGTCGTGTACATTGTTGTCATGATGCCGATGAAAGCGACAACCACAGAAATGCCCGCAACGGCTTCCAGAAGTGTACTGGTACTCGAAGAAATAGATGCTATCGCAGAAAGGAGAGAGCTCACTGTGCTTGCGTGGATGTTGCTACTTCCAAAGAGGTTCGTGATCTCGGAAGCGACCTGATTCACCTCTTTGGCGCTTGAGGCTTTAACTAGGACACTTGTGTAGGTGTAGATATGCGTGATGCTCTGCGCAACAGAAAGAGGAACAAATATCGTAGAATCTGGATTTATTTCAACGCCTTGACCAAACGGATTGTAAATCCCGCTCACGGTGAAAGACCTCGTTACAGGCGAAGCGCTCGAACCATGCGGACCACCGCCAATACTCTGCTGGAACTCCACACCACCGCCGACGACTGAGAACGATGAACTCAGCGCTTGTATCTGTGACACTGTAATTACTTCGTCGACCGTAATGTTCTTCGCGCCAGAAACGTCAGGATTTGCGACTGAAGACCCGACGACTGCAGCTGTCTGGTCAGAGGAAGATGGTATCGAACCGAGTTGAAGCGACAACGACGGTAGTACAGATTCTAGTTCGGTCAGATCCGCGGCTATAATACTCACCCCTTGCTGTGATCCTGCGATGTCAATGTCCCCGCTCAGCTGGTAGTATGGAACCACCGCAGACACACCCTGCAAATTCTGTATCTCATTGATGTCTGACTGAGTGAGGTTGATACTGCTAGACACAAAAATCGTCGTCGCGCCTAGCTTTTCGAATTGCGCCTGTGAAGCGTTGCTGTAACCCTGCGTGGCAGCGACCAGAGCAACAATCGTAGCGGGCCCGATAACTATACCAAGTATGGTGAGCGCTGCCCTGACCTTTCTATCAGCCATCGCTCCAGCCGCTAAAGAGAAGATATCTCTGATTTTCATAGTCATAACGGGTCGTCCTCAGGAAACTCGCCCTGCACTGGGGGAAGCAACTAGATGTCGTCTTTCCTGCCTTCGCCTGACTGTTGCGACGACCCCCGTGCCAAGAGCCACTAATACCACGATGACAATTATTAGAAACTCGAGCACGGTTAATCCGAAAATTCCGTTCTGACTTGTTGTGCTAGGAGTTGTTGAGTTTGAAGATAGTATCTGTGAGATAGACTTTAGCTGCGTTGTCTCTGATGAAGAAGAGTTGATTGTCTGACCCAGACTGTTCTTGAATTGAATGAAGATCGTGATGTTACCTGCGACAATGCCGCCCTCTGCTTGGAGGGGAATGGTTGCGGTGAACGGGACCGGCGAGTCTGGATCTATTTCACCGACGTAATCTGGAGACCCCGTTGTTGAACCGTTCAGAATTCCCGAGACTGCGGAATAGTACGCGGAGCTCGAACCTTCGTTGAGAATGCTTCCTGTTACGGTGATTGTATTCGCTGTCTGTGAAAATGCCTCGTTTTGAATCACAAGCTCAACCGGACCAGAAAGATTTACCGCGACGGAATAAGTTTGGTCGTGAGTCATTCCATACTGGTCAGTGAAACTGACATTGATTGTCGTAGAATAGACTCCACTTGTCGAGCTTAGTGAAGCAGTAAGGTAGGCAGTAAACACCTGACTGGCACCCGGAGATATGCTTGTTCCAACCGACGAGAATGTCGAATTTCCTGAAATCACCAGAGGTGAGGCTACGGAAATTGCAAACGTCGGTGAGTAAATCGTAGAGTTTCCGAGATTCTTCACAAGAAACGAAACTTCACTAACAGACCCGCTGATCACCGAATTGCTGATGGTTGTTACAGAAAGCGAAGTGTTCGCTATTGTAGTGGCCGCAACTTGGAAGCCTTCGCTCTGGCCCGTACTGCCTGCTACCCCGTATTGATCAAAGTAGCTGGCTGAAAAAGTGAGCGTCAGCGGTGAAGATGCCGCAGAGCTGGAAACATAGATGCTAACAGTCGCCGAATCGGAAGAGCCGGGAGCGAGGCTATCTACATTCGGAAAATTCGAAACCAAGCTGACGCTTTGCGAGGAACCAGACATCGTAGTTATAATGCTGTCAGCAGTTCCACTGCCAGCGTTTGTTAGAGTCACGGTTACGTTGTTCACCTGACCCGGGGAAAGAGAGTGAGGCGTTACAGAAAATTCCAAACTGGGCTCACTAAGCGACGAGCCGTAGAAATCAAACGTCTGGGAAGCCGATCTGGAATTTCCGGACGGATCTTTGTAGCTGGCGGCTACTGTGAGAGAAATTACAGAGCCGGAAGCGCTCTTTGGTATATAGATTTGCAGCATAAAAGTATCGCTCGTCCCCGATGCGAGACTCAGGATCTGGGGAACGGAATTGACAATACCCGCTATTTGCGATGATGCAGAAATTGAAATGTTTGAGGCGCTACCGCTACCCGTGTTTTGGATTGACATTGAGATGTTGTTGACCTCTCCAGAAATCAAGGTGGAGCTGGGCGAGCTGAAATCGATCTGCGGTGTCCCCTGAACAACCAAAGTTATCGTAGAAGTTTGGTTCAGGACGTACGCATAACCGGCAGCGGTCCAAGAAAGATTCAGCGTTGCAGAGTACGATCCCAGAGCTAGGTTTGAAGCTAGATAGATGGAGTTGAAAGTTAATTCGAAGATTGTTCCAGTCGGCATCGTCTGAGTCTCAGTGGAGAAATCAACGCTGGAGCCATTGTAAAGAGTAAAGCCGGTAGGCAGATCGAGCAATCCCTGAACGCTCTCAGCAGTGTTTGGGAATGTGTATTCGAGGGTGACGGTGAGCGGAACGTTCCTATCTCCTGGACCTGCGGTCGTGCTGTTTGAAGCGGCCCCCCAGGCGGCGTTGATCACCTGAAAGCCTGTAGTGTTGCTGGAGCTCGCGCTCACGGAGGGAATCAAGACGAGACCTGACGCGAGCATGAAACTCATAATCATCAAAGAAAGAATCTTCAATCGCGGTGCCGCGAATATACCGGAGCTCCTTTCGGCCAAGTTCAGTCAATTCTCCTTTATCTCTGCGATCATACCGTCTTTGATCGAAATGATTTTCTTGGCTTTGGCTGCGACCTCCATGTTGTGTGTGATCATGACGATGGTCTTCTTTGCCTCTGAATTCAGTCGCTCGAAAATTTCCATCATTAATTCGGAGTTTTTGGTGTCCAAGTTTCCCGTAGGTTCGTCAGCAAGAAGAATTGAAGGATTGTTCGCGAGAGCTCTCGCAACGGCTACTCTTTGCTGCTCGCCGCCACTCAATTCGCCGGGTTTGTTTTCTCCTTTTGAGCCTATTCCAAAGTCTTCGAGGAGCGCGACCGCGCGATCTCTCCTATCCTTCCGATTGTATCCGCGAATCGTCATAGGTAAGGCAATATTTTCTGCGGCCGTCATCCGTTGAATCAGATTAAAGGACTGGAAGACAAACCCAATTTTTTCGTTCCGTAGCCTTGCAAGCTCTTGATTAGTCATATTCGATAGGTCAGAGCCGTCAATCAGTACTTTGCCGGAACTGGGTCTGTCAAGTGCGCCGATAATGTTAAGCAATGTACTCTTGCCTGAGCCGGATGGCCCAACTATCGCCGCAAATTCGCCGTTAGCTACTGAAAAAGTTGCACCATGTAAAGCGATGGTACCGCTTTGCTCGGCGCCATAAATCTTAGTGAGGTTTTCAACATCGAGTGTCTTTTCTGCGCGGTCCGCCATTGTATATTCACCAAGCATTTAGGCGACCTAAGTTACTGCCTTTGGTTGAAAAGACGTGATCTGTTTGGATAACGATTCAATTGCGGTGAGGAATAAACCAGCCCCGCAAAATGCTATTCCGATACCAGTAACCACTACCGCAACTGTACCGGAAGAGCCACTTGAAGGAGCGTTGGTACCGCATTGAACCCCGCCGCTTGACAGGGTTGTGCAATCAGCACCACTGGGGGGACTAATGGACGTTGAATTTCCTGAATTTTCCAGGATGGAGGTAGATTTTGGTGTCGAGCTCGAACTTGTTAGAACTGGATCGCTGACTAGTATCAGACCAAGACCTGCGACAACCAAGATTACGCCGAGAAGCAGTAACTTCTTCATAGACGTGTCCGCAGTTTCTGGTTTTCTTTCTGAGTAAATTTAATTCTGGTGTACCAATGGGACGTCCCTTAGGTACCCCAGATTTTTATACGAGGTTAGCCTACGGCGCAAGAGAAAATTAGAGCAGATCAGTTCGAAAAGAGTTTGTAATGCATTAAAAGTAAGAGAGCTACGATGTCTCTTTGTACACAATACACAAATAGCGCTCTGAGCAAATAATGGGAAGAACACTATTGCTAGGGGTTTTGCGGGACAATCACCGCATTGCCGTAATTGCTACAATTGCAATGCTAGTGCTTTCGGGAGTGGTGGTGGCGTCTTCTGACTCGGGACTCTCGCCAACATACGGCATATCATATCGAGTTCCACTTCTCAGTCTGTTTGCTTCTTCATCAGACGTCGCTTTATCTGCAAATCCAACCAAGTCTATAGCACCAGTTATTCCAAGTAGCTCAAGCGTTTCTGGATCTGTTCAATCGGTGGAGACTAGCGGGTCCGGGCCTCAATTTGTGTGGGCGAGTGTATTAGCACTCGCGACTGGAGCGTCAAAAGTATCAGAACGTTCTGCAGTAGAGTACGCCGTAACAGCAGGTCCATCCAGCGGGATGGGAGACGCCCAAGCAAGTGGACAAGTTTTGGTGTCTGGAAGTGCAGCATCCAATTCTGGCCAATCTGTGTCCGTAACAGCGACTCCCGTAACGTCCGGGGGTGCTATTGTATCTTCCGGCCAAGTCTCTGTATCCGTTATGCCAGGGGGCCAGCTAATTGTCACAACTGCAGTTACTGGTAATGGAATGGTTTTCTCGCAGCAATTTCTTTCGCCTTCTATTCTCAAGACGGATGCTCTGATGAACGGATTCGGAAGCAACACACAGTCCTCAAGCACTGGCTTGTCCACAGTCACTGCCGCAATTCCGGGGCTCTGGCTCGACTCTTCAAAGAGAAGAACGAAATCACAGATTTACATCGAAATACTTGAACTGATGAAGCGCGGTCCGATGACGCCGTTCGAGATAGCATTCTATGCGAGACTAAATCGCAAGCGGACAAAGGAATATACGGAATTCCTGAAGCATACCGGCTATCTGCAAGAAGAACTGGAGAAAGAAACTGGAAAGAAAGTGTATGTCCTCACCAAGGAAGGCTTTCTATTTCTGGAACGCGTGAAAGTTCTCTTCCAAGACAAATTATCGGTGTCGGAGATTCCCAAGTTGGGCTCTAAAGCGAGCCTTGAAGAAAACTTGTAATGACGATAACGATAGTTCGTCTAGAATCTATACCTAATTGGAAATTTGCTCAAGGGGCCTTTTTGTTACTCTCGGACCTGCGAATGAAATCTACTGCTATCAGTCCCGTGAGCAAAATCAAAATTGACTACCTCCCCGAAGTCAACGATCTGCAAATCGAAGCGACCAACAATTGAGTCTCTTGCGGAAAGGGTCACTCTGAAAGTAAGAACGAAGCTACTAGGCTGACCGTTTTTGTTCTACTTTTTGCAGACAAACCCGTAATGGTACGGACCAGCGTTTAATCCATGAACAATTTCCAAGCCGTTTTCTTTAAGAATATGCCGCGTTTCCTGCTCCGACAACCTCTTTTCAATGGGCGGGCCTGCACCTGCATCACGCTTTTGCCAATCGATGTCGACTATCTCTGCGATGGGTTTGGAAACTCGCTTTACTTCGTCGAGGAATTGTTTCTTATCCGAAAGGTCGTGCAGAATATTTGCAAAGAGGGTTACGTCAACGCTTTCGGAGGGAATTTGTGTCTTCGCAACATCCGATCCTAGAATTACAACGTTGGTAGAATTAAGAGCATTCTGCCCTAAATTTCTCCGAAGATGGTCTATCATGACAGGATTCGAATCTACCGCATACACCTTGCCAGTGATTCCGATTCTGTTTGAAATCGGAATCGTAAAAAAGCCCGGGCCGCATCCCAAGTCTGCCACACACGTACCACTTGTTATGTTGAGCTTAGTGATGATGTTTTCCGGATCCTGGTAGCTCTTTCGATCTTCTGACATCAAAAGTTTCGCGAATTCATCCGTATCCAATAGTTTCAATTTAAAGACTCGGAGCTTTAACTAAAGCGTTTTCATTTTCTTGAAATCAATTGTATAAACAAACAAGCTTTTAAAATCGGGGTTGCGCGTTATCCTCGATTGACTTTCAGAGCAGGCAAACGCCACAAGGTCCAAGAGTCTGGTCGGTCAAAAAGTGTTCTGAAACTAGCTTCAAAGTTTCAGTATTTTGTAAACACCGGAAAGATTTCAAAGCGCGACCTGAAAGCAATAGATGATCAGATCTACATTACTACATTGGATCACGCCGGAAAGGTTCTTCAGCTTCTTGACCAACTAAAGGAGCACGTTCCGAAGGGAAAGGGCAAAGAGATCCTAGAACAGGCCTGCAAGTCCTGGATCGAATGGCTCGCGGAGCTGGATTCGAAGAAAAAACTAGGATATTTAGATTTGAAAGTCGGAAACGACGAGAGCCGCGGGGCAATTTTGGACACAGCAATCGATGCGGACACAGATCTTTTCAGGATGCTGTCCGCGTTGAACTCGACTCTGGCAGCTTCGGTCAGGAAAGCTTCCTACGAGGTGCCAAACTCTAGTGAAATACTGACAAGCGTTGCAGAAATACTGGATGCCTATGAGGCAAGAAAGAAGATCATATCGAAACTGTGCGACTAGATCTTCAACGCCGCTTTGAGACCCTTGTATCTGTTCCTGATAGTAACTTCGGTAACGCCTGCGGCTTCTGCAACGTCTTTCTGAGTCTTGTTCTCATTTTCCATCACACAAGCGACGTACAAGGCTGCCGCGGCTAGTCCCATTGGATCTTTACCGGCCGAAGTTCTAGTCTCCTCAGCCTTTTTCAAGATCTCAAGAGCTCTTCTTTTTGTTCTTTCCGTCAAACCCGCCTTGCTAGCTATCCTGGAAACGCATTTTGTCGGGTCAACTACCGGCATCCTGAGATCCATTTCCCTCAGGAGCAATCTGTAACATCTAGCTATGTCCTTTTTCTTCACATTGCTGACTCCGGAAACATCTTTAAGAGTACGTGGAGTTTCAGTGTCCCTGCAGGCCGCGTAGAGCGAAGCAGCAATCAAGGCGGAAATTGACCTGCCCCTGACCAAACCCCTCTCCAGTGCCTTTCTGTATACATATGCGGCTTTTTCAATTACGGCGTCGCTGACATTCAGTTTGTCCGCGAGCCTATCAAGTTCACTGAAGGCTTGCCTGAGGTTTCTGTCCACGGGTTCGTGAACTTGACTTCTGCCATCCCAAGTCCTGAGCCTCTCAATGGTTGCCTTCATGGAGGCTGGCAGGGATTTACCGGAAGCGTCTCTGTCTTCGACACCGATAACGGTTGCGAGACCCATGTCATGCATCGCAAGGCTGGAAGGAACTCCTGTCCTACTGCGATCGTCCTTTTCTTCCTTAGAAAAGGCCCTCCACTCGGGACCTATCTCCTCGATTTTTTCCTTTACGACATAACCGCAATTGCTACAAAAAAGCTCGCCACCCGAAGTGTCTACAACCATCGGCCCTTTGCCACATCTGGGACACCGGTCGATTGACCTTTGAAGTCGGAAAAGATTACTCGATGGCTTGTTCTCTATGCTCATGGCAAAAACACCAAGAAACCTGAATTCGTAAGGTATAAATCGGACGGAATTCAGACTTATAACCTTTGTGGATTTTTGACTACAAATCGCTAGTTGTGATACAAAACCCCTTCGCCTTTGATTTACATGCAAAAACTCTATGCGCAGATAAAGGGCATTTGGGGCTTTCGGCCTACTAACGCCTGAATGCCAACTCGAAGAGGAAAAATAATTCCGGCAAAGTTACACACCGATATTTCCCAATCCATCGGAATTTTCGTTCTGCGGCGCTAACTTGTCATATTCTACAATCATATCGTTATTGAGCATTTTTCTTTGAACCTCCGAAATCAGCTCTTCTAATTCCTCATCAGAACAGCCTCGGTCTTTCAATATTTTATTTCTGATTTCGTCAGAGATTTTTACATTCACATTATGGCCGCCGTAATTACCACCAAAGGCTACTGCGTCAAAATTTACGGTCGTTTCATTAGCGGCCGTCATTTTCAGGGTAAAGAATCCTCGAATTCTATATGATGCGCCAAGCCCCTCGAGTCCCGTTACATGAACTTCCCCTAGATCGTCGATTAGTGTCAATGAAATATCTTTGAATTCCCTTCATTTTGAGATTTATAGATTGCTCAACAAAAGAGAAATAATGTGTGCTTGGAAATAGCTGTGCATGACTGATGAGCTTGAAGCTGTAAAGGTCATAATCTCTGGCAAGGTGCAGGGAGTTTCCTTTCGAGCTTCGTTGAAAAAAATTGCGCAAGAATGTAATGTCGTGGGCTGGGTCAGAAATGTAGAGGATGGGAGCGTTGAGGCTTTCATTCAAGGAAAAAATTCTAACGTCCAAAGAGTCTTGGATTGGTGTCATTCTGGCCCTCCGAACGCGCGCGTTGAAAACCTCGTCATCAAAAAGGAAAGAGTCGAACCTACGGCTCGGTATTTCGTTGTGCTGCTCTGACATGGTCGTGCCGAAAAGCTTAATGTCGTTCCAGCAAGCCTGATTGGCCGAACTCAAAACTCGATAGTTGATCTCGAAAGTTGCCGAAGAAAGTTGCTCTAATTAGAGGAGACGGAACGGGACCTGATCTCGTTAAAGCCATGCTCACGGTTCTGCATGCTACGGAGACTGAGACTGAATTTATTCAATGCGATGCAGGTGAGGAGTGGTGGCAGCAGCATGGAGGTCAGACACTTATTCCCGAGGAAACTTGGAATATTCTGAATACTGTAGATGCTTGTTTCAAAGGGCCGACGACAACACCTTGGACTCCGGGGTCTCCGAAGAGCGTCGCTGTCAGCATCCGTCAGAGATTTAATTTGTATGCGAACGTAAGACCTGTCAAGACTTTCAAAGGACACGTTTCACCGCTGGGCGAAGTTGATTTTGTCTGCGTCAGAGAGGCAACGGAAGGAATGTACAGCGGTCTGGAACACAGGCTTACTAACGACGTAGCAATAAGCGTGCGAAAGATTACGCGTCAGTCAAGCGAAAAAGTGACCGAATACGCATTCAAGGAAGCAGAGAGGAGAGGTTGGACCAAAGTCGTTGCCATAAACAAGGGGAACATACTGAAGGAAACGGACGGTCTTTTCATGGAAGCGGTCCACTCAGTCGCGGGAAGGCATCCCCACGTAAAATTGGAAGAATCCTTCATCGACAACTGCTCGCAGCAACTTGTTAAGAACCCTCAGATATACAACCAGTCGGTGCTTCTAAGTACGAATTTGTTCATGGATATCATTTCTGAGGAAGCTTCAGGGCTGATCGGGAGTATCGGAACAATCTATTCTGCGAACATCGGCGACAAGTATGCAATGTTCGAGCCCGCGCACGGAAGCACACCCAAATACAAAGGGCAGGACAAGGTTGACCCTGTTGCTACGATTCTGTCAGGCGCTTGGATGTTAGGCTATCTCGGTGAGCACGAAGCATCCGACGCGATCTTTCAGGCGACTAGGGAAGTAATCGAAGAGGGCATAGTCACCACCTACGATCTGGGGGGAACGGCAAAGACATCTGAAATGACGAAAGCTATAGCAACTAGAGTCAGAAAGATACTCAAGTAATCTTCGCATAATCTCTTTTCGGCGCACCGCGAATTTCTTCTCCAAATTTTGTTACGTTCACGAATTTGATTTCAGGTTTTGACTGGATTAGGAATTCAAGCGATTCTTTACCAAATGCAAGCTTCGTAGGTCTTAGACTGCTGGTACCGGAAACGTACTTGTTTTTTGAATACTCTCCTTCATTGCTTCCAAAGTCCATTCCGGCTATTATCAATCCGGAAGGACCAAATTCGCTCACTACGTAACATGCCCTGTCGCCATCCGTCAATCCTCCAAAATTTGTGACATTCGCTACTGACGAAACCTGAGTTGTCCCATAAATATTCTCTCCCAACTCGGGTACTATATTTCTTATCAGGGCCTGGTTGTCGCCATGGGCATGCACGAAAACAAACGCTTCGCGACTATTTTTTTCCAGGCTTTGCAGTGAACAACTGTCCAGATCGCTAATGATGATTGAAGGGTTTAATCCTGACCTGTATAACGCATCAGCAGCGCCGTCTGCGGCCACAATTAATGGATCCGTATTATTCAACCAATTTTCAAGACCATTAAGGTCGTAATCGAGCGAGGGGCCAGCGCCGAACAACACAGCATCTCTGCCTCTGATTAAATTTCGAAGGATCTCCGGATCAGTTTTTCTTTGCTTCAAAAGACCGGAAAGAAGATCTCTTGACGCTTCGTCTAGAGCTTGGTCGTAATTGAGTGCTGCGCATATTTTTGGGTAAAAGAGCCTGAACCATTCAGTGCCGATAGGCGGTTCATTCACGACGAAAAAAAAACTTCAAAGACATTTAACACTTCCAAACGCGAATTAATTCCGATGTCGAATGGATTGATTTCGGGAACTATCGGCGGAGTCAAACTTGGCGATCGACGAATCGTGCGGATCATGGGAGTTCTAAACCTTACAAGAAATTCATTTTATTCGGGATCTGTTGCTACTACAGATCAAGAGATATCGCGGGCGGCGCAAAGGCTTGCTGATGAAGGTGCAGACATAATCGATGTTGGCGCTAGATCCACGGCTCCCTACAGACGTTATGACATTCCAGTAGAATCTGAGAAACGCCTATTGATCAACGCTATCAAAATTGTCGGGAGAGCAGTTGACCTTCCTATTTCAGTCGACTCGACTCGGTACGACCCTGCAAGATCCGCCATCGCTGAGGGTGCTATAGTCTTGAACGACGTTTTCGGGTTCACACAAAGAGACGGACCAAGACTTGCATCTCTCATTGCCTCAAAAGATCTTTCTCTCCTAACGACAGCACACGAGAAGAGGTCACGCGCGTTTTCGAATCCTATGAGGCGAGTCATGGATTGCTTGCAAAAAAGCCTTGAGATAGCGAGTTTTCAAGGGATTGATCCTCACAAGACGGTGATAGACCCAGGTATTGGATTTTTCAGAGATCGGACCATTTCAAACGTCGAGTGGAACTGCTCAATAATTGCAAATCTAAAACAGCTGAGAGAGTTGACAAGACCAATCTGCGTCGGAATTTCTCGTAAGAGCTTTATCGGCAAGATACTGAGAAAAGACACGCCCGATCAGCGTTTGATTGGGTCTTTGGGGGCGACAGCTGTTGCAGTTTTCAATGGAGCACACTTGATCCGAACACATGATGTGGCGCCAACTTTGGAGGCATCGAAGATCGTACATACTGTGCGAGAAAAAGGTTTAATCCACTACGACTAGGTACGAATTCAGATGCCGAAGAGCGAACCTCCGAACGAGGTGCAGGTGAAGCGAGCCGCAGAGCTTCGAGAATGGCTAGAGTCTAAAATCGAAGAGCTTGAGACCGAACTTCAGAAGCTGAAAGACATGCAGCTTGTTGTTGATTCTGAACTACGAAGGAGCAGTTTTGTCCCTGCCACAGAGCTCAAAGGACAAGACGTCTCTAGAGCCGCTGAACCAGAGAAAAATCCAACCTCTCCGAATCAAGTAGCGAAATCTACCGAAGAGCCTCGGCAGCTTCGCAGGTCCAAGGACGGTCTTTTGATCGCAAATGCATTCATCACTCCGGCAAAGCTTGTCGTGATACCTGCGAGTGATGTCAAATTATCGCAAACAATTCCTCCCTTCCAGACTTTCTTTGTGAACCGGATTCTGAAGGGCTACGAATCAAAAGATCAAGAGCTCGTTGCTACAGGAAAGTTAAACCAAGCCGAAGCTCTTTCTTATGCGGTAGAAGAAAAGGACGGCATGATCAGCAGGGTAGTCGTTAACAACTACCGGGACAAGTCGAGACTAAATGAAATTCTTAGCACCGTAAATTGGGCTATGACTCGAATGCTCGAAAAAAAATGAGCTCTCGACCGTACTAAAGCCTTATAGAGATCTTTCAGTGATACAATTTCGGCAAGGGAGAATTTAGGGTCGTTCACCTTGCCAGTGGATTCTTACTCAAAGTTAGTGAATGCTAGAGGAGTCTATACCTTTCGGGATTTCGTGCTTTTGCCGGGCAGAAGCGACATTGAACCCTCCAATGTAGACCTCGCCACGAACTTGACCAATAAGGTGAAGCTAAACTTACCGCTGGTTTCGTCTCCTATGGACACTGTCACTGAGGCGGATATGGCTATCGCTTTAGCCCGCCAGGGAGGCATAGGCATCGTTCATCGCAACATGCCGATAGAAGAGCAGGTTGAGAACGTGAAGAGAGTGAAGCGCGCAGAGTCGTTCATAATTCGCGACGTAGTAACGATCAGCCCTTCCCAAAAAGTTTCAGAGGCTTTCGACCTAATGGTGAAGAAAAGTATCTCCGGTCTTCCCGTGGTAGATAACGACGAAAGACTCGTAGGCATTCTCACCAGACGGGATGTCAACTTTGCTGGCAAGGAGGAGGAAGTTAGAGCAGTCATGACAAGCGACGTAAAGGTTGCCTCTGCCGATGTCACGATCGACGAGGCAAAGCGAATCATGCACCACAACAGAGTTGAGAAGCTACCCGTTATCGATGAGGATAAGAAACTACTAGGTCTAATCACGATAAAAGATGTTTATTCACGCGAAAAGAATTCTCTTGCCTCACGCGACGCTGAAGGGAGGCTACTCGTGGGAGCGTCAGTCTCGCCGTTCGATATTGAACGAGCCAAGGCTCTCGAAAAATATGTGGACGTTTTAGTCTCAGATGTGGCACACTTCCATAACGTGAACATCATAGAATCTGCAAAGAAGCTTACAAGGCAGGTCGGTACAGATTTCATCGCGGGAAACATTGGAACCAGCGAAGCGACGAGGGATATAATTTCTGCGCTTGAGGATCGCCTCGCGGCGATAAGGGCAGGCGTGGGCTCGGGCTCGATATGCATAACTTCTGAAGTGACGAAGGCCGGCGCTCCAACGTTATTTGCCGTAGCTCAAATTGCAGCGACTCTTGCCGAGGAAAAACTTAGTATTCCTATCGTTGCAGACGGCGGGATAAGAGCAGCTGGCGACGCGACGCTTGCTCTTGCTGCTGGAGCTTCTGCTGTGATGATGGGGAACGTTTTCGCTGGTTGCACGGAATCTCCGGGCGGGCTCATAAAAATTGGCGGCAAGTATTACAAACCATACAGAGGTATGGGAAGCGCTTCTTCAAGACAAAAGCGCTTCGCCATGGATAGGTACAATCAGCCAGCGAAGGGGATCGCTGAGGGCGTCGAGGGTGTCGTTCCATACAGGGGAGACGTGCAGACAGTAGTCGAGGAATTCGTCGGTGGACTGAGGGCTGCGTTTGGATACTCCGGCGCGATCTCGATTGCAGATCTTTGGTCCAAGGCTAGGTTCGGCGCTGTGAGCGCGGCCGGCGTGGACGAGCTTAGGCCACACAACATTATCCTGCCGGGCGAAGAGAAGATCTAGATGCGGGATACCGCGTCTCTGGAAAAAATTCTAGTCTTGGATTTTGGAGCGCAGTACGCCCATCTGATCTGCAGAAGAATTCGAGAGCTGGGAGTTTACGCGGAACTAGTCCCATTTGACATATCTCTGAAAGAAATATTTGAAAGGAAAGCCAAGGGACTGATTTTTTCTGGCGGTCCAAAGAGCGTTTACGCCAGAGGTTCACCGCTCCCACAAAGGCTTGTTTACGATGCAGGCCTTCCTATCCTCGGAATTTGTTACGGTTTACAGGCAATTGTGCACCAATTGGGCGGTCGTGTTAAGCATGCAACGAGGCAAGAATTTGGCAAAGCCTCGTTATCTTTGAAGAGCGATGCGCCTTTGTTCAGGAGCCTAGGCTCAGAGGAGGTCTGTTGGATGAGCCATGGCGACGCAGCCGAATCGTTACCAGATGGTTTTGAAAGCATTGCCTCAACCGAGAATTCTCCTTACGCTGCAATTTCCTCTGGCAGGACTATAGCTGTGCAATTTCACCCTGAGGTCACGCACACGGAAAACGGAATGAAAATGCTTTCAAATTTTGTCTTCGATATTTGCAACTGTGAAAAGAACTGGTCCACCGAAGATATGATCGGAGACGCAATGCTCGAACTGGAAAAAAAGATTGGACCAAAAGACAGAGTTATCTGCGCTCTGAGCGGTGGAATTGATTCCGCAACCACAGCAGAATTGCTTCAACGAGTCATTGGGAAGAGACTCTATTGTGTTTTCGTTGACCACGGACTACTGCGCAAAGGTGAAAGAGAAAGAATCGAATTGGCATTTCGTCCAAAGCTGGGTAAGAATCTGATTGTCGTGGATGCGTCGAGAATCTTCCTAAAGAAACTTGAAGGGGTCAGAGATCCAGAAAAGAAGCGGAAGATTGTCGGGAAGGAGTTCATCGCAACTTTCGCCAAGGTGAGCAGAAAGCTTGGAAACATAAAATGGCTCGCGCAGGGGACACTATATACAGACATCATAGAGAGTGCGGCCGGACAGTCAAAGCACGAATCGAGGATAAAATCCCACCACAACGTAGCGGGACTTCCCAAGAAGCTTGGTTTTAGGTTAGTGGAACCGCTCAAAGATCTCTACAAAGACGAGGTGAGGAAAGTCGCAACAGCGCTGGGATTGCCTAAAGAGCTAGTCAACACTCATCCCTTTCCTGGTCCGGGTTTAGCCGTTAGAGTGATCGGAGCCGTTACGAAGGAAAAACTCGAAATCTGCAGAGCCGCGAGCGCGATAGTCGAAGAGGAACTCGAGCTCTCAGGTTTGTACGACGGCGTGTGGCAGGCCTATGCAGCGGTGGGAGACGACCAGGCAACTGGAGTTTTGGGTGATGAACGACGCGTCGGGCACATTGCCATCGTCCGCATTGTCGAGTCAACCGAGGCTATGACTGCGGACTGGAGCCGCGTTCCTTATGCGCTCCTAGAAATGATCAGCAGCAGGATTA
Organism: Nitrososphaerales archaeon; assembly: GCA_030038075.1. Taxonomy (GTDB): domain Archaea; phylum Thermoproteota; class Nitrososphaeria; order Nitrososphaerales; family CADDZS01; genus DATLTL01. Next base: position 44,376 of record JASHPO010000128.1, read on the forward strand.
CCAACGAAGTGCCTGGTGTAACCTGGGTCACCTACGCCATTAGCAGCAAGCCGCCTTCAACAATCGAGCCTCAGTGATTGCTGTCGTTTCTCATGAATTCAAGTATCTCCGTCAGCGAGGGGGTTGCAGCCGATTCTCTCGACACATACAGACCTCCAGCGGAGTTTGCAAAGGACAGTCTGTCTTCGGTAGTCAGCATCGTAAGATAACCAGACAGATCAGCTGCCGCCCAGACGTCGCCTGCACCAGTAACCGTCTTTGATTCTACGAGATGGCATTTTCTTGCAATGACATCCTTTCCTTTCGCCGAAAGGCTGATGGGACGAGTGTGTATGTCCACGATCGTCCCGGTGGAATCTGAAAGTATGGTGGCAGTTTTGGTCAGATCGTCAAATGAATATCCTTGAGGCAGATCGTGATTTAGAAGTACTTTGGAAATAACTCGCGCCTCGTTTTCGTTCAGGCTAACGTAGTCAATAAGGCCCTTATCGAATACGCGACTCTTGAGCCCGGGAAGCATTTGTACACTGTCTGAAGGATCGGCCGGGTCGAAAAATGTCCTGGCACCGTTTTGTTTCGCGAACGAGAATACCCTTTCGCACAGTTCGTTACCCTTTGTATTAGCTGACCAATTTGTGACAGCAACAATTTTGGATTTTGAAATGGAATCTTTATTTTCTTGAGTGAAACTCGAGCCATCAAAAGAGCTCAAATCGCCGGCATCACTCACCATAACGTTTACCTCTCGTCCTTTGTCCTTGTACTCAAAAGCTATAGTGTAGCCCGACGTTCCCTTTACAAGTTGCAAATTCACGTTTGGAATTCCGGCAAATGTCGATCTCAGCATTTCCGCGGGAAGAGAATCGGCTATGGCGATGAGGTTTACATTTGCGCCCAGGAGACCCAACGCGTATCCAAGGTTAACGGCGTTACCTCCTTTGATTTCTGTTTGCCTTATCCCCCTGATGCTTCCTCCCCCACCCTTTGCGCTCTTGTTCTTCATTTTGGTAACCAACTCGTCGAGGGAGCCCACTCGAACAAATCTGTCTACAAAGAAATCTGCCATCACGCATATACCGCCAAGCGTGGGCAGCTGCTTGAGGGATTGGTCAATTCGCGAAATTGCACTCGAACTGAGCAAAATTCATCCCCTGAAAGTGGTCAACGGTCTTTCGGTTGGCATTAAAACATTCGGCATAATTCTTGAAGGCTTTTTTACCCCTGTAATTTCATTAAATTGCTGGAAAAAATGTCATCAAACAGTTCGAGCCCTGGATACTTGAAACGAGATGAACTTGTTGGCAAGTCAGTCATTTCGGGAAACGGCGAGATGATTGGAACTGTGAAGGATGTTGTTGTCTCCATGGACGGCAAAATGGGTTTGAACGTATCGCGCAAAGCTCCTGCCCCAGATGGGTCAATTGAGGTAATTGTAAGCGCTGGCGAAATCCAGGCGATGGGAGATGTGATCCTCTTGAAGCCAGCAACATCGAATGTCGTGAGATCTGCGCAGGCACCGATGCCTCAGGCATTCCCAACTTCCGCGCCGCAGATGAAAGCTTGCCCTCGCTGCGGCTACGTCAATGGAGCGGGTTCGAGATTCTGTATAAAGTGCGGCCTATCACTGCAATAAGACTCAATCCAGCGTAAATTCTACATCGCTGAACTCGTCCACTAGCTTATGGACCCTGCGGCGCAAACGTTTTTGCGTTTCTCTTTCGTTCAAAGCGTCGTCAACTATTGAAGCAATCAGTTCCATTTCCTCTTCCTTCATCCCGTGACGAGTGATCTCCGATGTTCCGAATCTGATGCCAATGTCTGTGATAATGTCGATTTGTTCCAGGGTATCTGCAACTTGAACCGATTTTTTTTCGTCGAACCCCAGCAGAACCTGATGGGATTTGGTGAAACCTTGGGGAGCACACCGTAGCGGGATTTTAAGATCATTGAGAGACTCGGCGAGGGCCTTAGAGTTTGCCACTATCTGCCGCGCATATTTTTTCCCGAACTTGCTCATTTCGAGCATAGAATAAGCAAGAGCGGCGACGCGATTCCAATGAATGTTGTCAACAATGCCGGGATGAACGCTTCTGTCTATGACAGAAAACACATTCTCGTCGTTTGAAAGTATCAGTCCCCCTTGGGGACCAAAGAACGATTTATGCGTCGAGCCCATGAGAATGCTGCAACCTTCCTTGAGAGGATGCTGGAACTCCCCGCCCGCAATCAGCCCCATGACGTGCGAACCGTCGTAAGCAGTCACTCCTTCATAGTCCGATGGAAGGGAACCCGCAATGTCGTAAGGAAAGGGTATGAAACTCGAGCCGAATACCACCATCTCGGGTTTTCGTTCGCTCAGAAGACTTTTGGTCTCGTGAGGAATTATGTTCATCGCGTCCGCATCATAAGGAAAGTACATATTTTCCAAGGAAAGTAGTCTCCCTAGACCCAGTTCAGAAGATCCGGGATAACCACCGTGCTTCGGAGGGCATGTAACCACGCTGTTTCCGGGCTTCAAAAAAGACAAGAATAAAATCAGAGAGCATGTGTGGCCTGAAATCGGCCGGACGTCCGCGTATTTCGCGCCGAAAAGCTTCTTTGCCAATTCAACTGCAAGCGATTCGATTTCATCACTGTACTTCGTGCCCCGGTAGAAATGATCTCTTGCGGAGTATCTGTTTGAAAGATCCGTCGATAAGAAATTCCGTGTTGCTGGGCTCGCAAAATTCTCCGAAGCCATCAGGTTAAGGGTTTTTTCATTTCGCCATTCTTCGTGATCCTTAACCAGTCGGTTCAGGTTTTTGACGTATTGTATAATTGCATCGTCATTCATAGATGTAACACTTCAAGAATTGTCCTTGACATAAAGTTCCAACATTTTTCCTGAAGCATATCCGGTCGGATCTATTTCCACACCGTGATAACCAAGATTTCTTAATCTCGTGACAATAGCATCCTTCTTGGCGAAGGCGGCGTCTAATGATTGCTTGTCAACTTCGACGCTTGCGTTCTTTCCCTTGGTTCGCACTCTGACTATTTTCGCGCCTGTCAAGAATTTGACAGCGTTCTCTGCGACTTCAATTCTCCGAAGAGTCTCGAGATCGATACGCTGTCCGAAGGCTATCCTGCTGGATAGGCACGCCTCGCTCGGATGATTCCAGTTAGAAAGACCAACGCGGCGGGCAACATTCCGTACAATTTCCTTTCTCAACCCGAGCTCGACATAAGGCGCACGAAAACCTGCTTGCCTAAGCGCCTTGATTCCTGGTCTCGGTTCATTCATGTCGTCGAGATGGGTTCCGTCCACGCAGACGCTTATTGCAAGACTTTTTGCCAAAGGCTGAATCGCATTTGCAAGGTTTCCCCTGCAATAATAACATCTCCTGACGCCGTTCGACACGTATCCTTCGCTCTGAAGATCTTTCTGTTCGACCGTGAATAACTTGATTCCGATTTCGGCCGCGATGTCTCTTGCGACACGTTTCTCTTCTTCTGCAAAAGATGGGGATAGCGAAGTCACCGCGAAAGCTCTATCCCCCAAAGCCCTCTTCGCACAGTAAGCCAAGAGAGATGAATCTACACCTGCCGAAAAGGCGACTAGGCATGATTCGTATGTTTTGAACCAGCCCAGAATCCGATCAAGTTCATCACTCCTTTCAATTGTTTTCATTCTTGTCTGCACTCTATCCGAGTTCTTTTCGAGCTTGATCGGAAACGAGCTCAAGGACATCTCTTAGCGGAATCTTCTCTTCGCGCGCAATTTTTTTTGCGTCCTCAAATTCACCCTTTATCCTCAGGGATTTGCCGATTTTCGCAACTTTAACTCTCACTTTCCGACTCTTTCGCCCTATGCTAATTGAAGCAGAGCGGACCTTTCGCGGAACGATCAGTCTAATCGACCGCGTAACCCTAACACCCAAAGTCCCCGTCTCCTCAACTAGGATCGAGGCGAATTTATCTTCCGAATTCCTTTCGCAAGTGACCCTTACAGCAAAGCCAGCTCTACCCTTCTTACCAAAATACGGCGTGATAGTAGCATCAAGTGCTCCTTCGTCCATCAGTCTCTCGACAGCCCTAGAGAGTACCTCTCCGGTTACGTCATCTACATTGGTCTCGACAAGCGCGACCTCATCTCGTTCGAAATCCATTTTGTGATTTTCTCCATAAGCCCTTTTCCTTGCAGAAGTATTGCCTGGCACTTGGTGTCACCCAATCAATAGCGACTAAAATTTTGAAATTGTAATCCCTGAAACAGTTTCAGATCGCATCCGTCAGTGAAATTGCAAAGCTACTCTATAACGCTTTTTAATGCAAATCGAAGAAACGACAGATCAAATGATCTCCATCGTTGGATCGGGCCGTGTCGGAAGTACGCTTGCGATGATCTTGGTTCAGAGAAATATTGACGATATCACTCTTGTTGATGTCATACCCAAATTGCCAGAGGGGGAAGCGTTGGATTTGAGTCACATGGCCGCAGAACTAGGCGTAGACGTGAAGATCAAGGGTTCTAACGACTATTCAGATATCAGAGGTTCGGACATCGTTGTAGTTACGGCCGGTCTTGCGAGGAAACCGGACATGACAAGAATGGATCTACTTACCAAGAACACTGGCATCGCGAAGGCCGTCTCAAACGAGGTAGCGAAATACGCCCCGGATTCGAAGCTTCTCTGGGTGGCAAACCCGCTTGATGTGCTCGTATACGTCGCGCTCAAGACTACGGGCTTCAAAAAGGGCAAGGTGTTCGGAATGGGGGGCATGCTTGACGTATCAAGATTCAAGGAATTCCTTGCAGACTACCTTCAGATATCGAGGTCATCAATAAGCGCCTTGGTGATCGGCGAGCACGGCGAGTCCATGACGCCAGTTCCTTCTTACACTTCAGTCTACGGCATACCGATCAAGAATTTTCTAACAGAACAGCAGCTTGACGAAGCAGTCGACAAAACCCGAAAGGTCGCCGCAGAAGTCATAGCAAAAAAAGGCGCCACGTTTTATGCGCCTGCAAACGGTATCGCCCGTATGGTGGAGGCAATCCATTATGACAAGAAAGCGCTGCTCCCGCTCTGCACTTATCTTGAAGGCGAATACGGAGTGTCAGGATTATGCATCGGCGTTCCAGCGGTTCTCGGAAAGGACGGCGTCGAAAGAATTGTCGAATTGAAGCTTTCCGAAAAAGAAAGGCAGTCATTCGACAAGGGCGTAGCTAACGTGAAGGAAGCAATTTCCTCGATACAGATCTAGCCGTATCTGTGAGACAATCCTCTGCCCCACCTGGGATACTTCCATTCTATATTTGTGTACGGACAGATTATCCTGCACGCGCCGCACTCTACGCAGTTGTCGTAAGATACGACATTTTTCTTGTCTTCCTCCCACTTGTACACGTCCGCGGGGCAGAGTAACATGCACGGTTGCGGCGTACCGTTGATCTGGGCGCACTTTTTGCAAACATCCTGATCCAACACGACGAGGTGTGGCCTCTCGTCAAGTTTGTACTTTGCGAGGTAAAGCTTTTCTTCAACCGATACCTTCTGCTCGGACTGGGGTGTCTGAGTTGTTTGGGTAGCGCTCATGATCTCAACTTAAGCTGCTCTTCTGTACAATCCGTAAATGTCTTTGAGAATGCCCAGCCTTCCACGCTTTGAATATATCTCGTCCTTTATCTCTTTCAGATGTTCTTCCTTGGGCCGTCCATCGACTTCGAAAAATTTGTAAAAGACATCGTTCATCAATTCTGGATACATTGTTAGGAACTGCTTGTTTGTCGAAATGTAGTGCGGAACGTCTCTGAATTTTTTAAGATCTTTGAGGACAAAACAGTCTTCGAGGTATTTTCTGTAGGTTGATAATCCCTCGGCGCTGTAGTTGTTAGCTTTCTTGGCCTCGGCCGCCGTCTGTCCTGCGTATTTTCCTGATATCATTGCAAAATTCGTCCCCTCCCAATTTAGGGCATTGACGAGCATGGCTGCATCACCTGCCACCATCATCCCGTCAGTATAAAGCGGCGGAATCTTATCGTACCCACCTTCAGGTATCAGGTGAGCCGTGTACTCTCTGAGGGCCGCGCCTTCGATCAGTGGTTTGATTGAAGGGTGAGATTTGAGCCATTCAAGAATATCCTGCGGCCTCGTTTTGTTCGCCGCCAAATCGCTCATTATCGCGCCCATACCAAATGAAATCGTGTCTTTGTTTGTGTAAATAAAGCCTGCATACTCTTCACTTCTTCCGCCGTAGATCATTATCGTAACTCCTTCGTCGCCCCTAACATTGAACCTATCTTCGATCTTTTCCTTTGGCAGAGCATACGTTTCCTTTACGGCGAGCGCAATGTCTTCGGGCTTCCACTCCTCGTGGAGCCCCGCTCCTTTTGAGATTAGAGAATTGACGCCGTCGCACGCGATGACAACGTCACCCGCCAAATCTCCACGGTCGGTCGAAATTCCGTTGATGCGGCCGTCGCTATTTTTCAGGACGCCGGTGGCGGTTGTCCGAGTGATGAGAGTGGCGCCGGCAGCCTCCGCTTGCTGCGAAAACCACTTGTCGAATCGCGCCCTCAAAGCGGTGAAGGCGTTAAAGTCTCTAACAAATTTTTGATTTCTGTGCGCGACCTCCACATGGGAATCCTGCGATAAGAGCCAGTATTGATATTCAATCACTCGCCTCTCGATCGGAGCGGTCTTCCAAAATTCCGGCACTATTTGCGCGGTCGGCTTTGTATAAACGATACCGCCGAACATGTTTTTGCTTCCAGCGAAATCTCCCCTCTCAATGATCGCAGTGCTCATGCCGGCTTTTGCGGTTGTTATGGCTGCAGCTACTCCCGCAGGACCGGCCCCGACAATCAAAGCATCATACTTCTCTACCAAGTTACGTTCTTGCCAACCCTCTTGCCTTGATCTCATCTATCAACGCCGGCACGATCTGGAAAAGATCGCCGACGATGCCGTAGTGCGCAACGCCAAATATCGGGGCTTCCGGATCTTTGTTTATCGCGACGATAGTGTCAGAGTTTTCCATTCCCACTAGATGCTGGACGGCGCCTGACAAGCCTATTGCGAAGTAGAGCCTTGCTCTCACTGTAATCCCTGTCTGACCGATCTGATTTTCCTTCGGAATCCACCCGAGGTAAACGACGGCCCTCGTCGCGCCTACCTTGGCGCCGAGAACAGTCGCCAAGTCTTCCAGCAAACCAAAGTTCTTCCCGCTTCCTAAACCTCTTCCGCCAGACACTATGATGTCTGAGACCTCGAGCTGCGCGCCGGCTTTCTCCATCGGAGTGAAGGATACTATCTTTTCTTTCACAGCATCCTCATTTAGATCGACAGCCTCTTTCACGAGCTCTCCGCTCACGCCAATAACCTTCGGGGGCATTTTCATAACCCGGGTTCTCACGCTCGCCATAGTCGGTTTGTTTTTAGGGCAGACAATTGTGGACATTTCCTTCCCGCCGAAATCCGGCCTCGTCCCGTTGAATCCTCCCTTGTCGTCAACGTCAAGCGAAGTGCAGTCGGCTATGAGACCAGTCTCGATCAGCGTCGCGAGAACTCCTGCGAGATCCCTCCCGTTGAAGGTACCACCCATCAGGATCACTTCGGGGTGGTATTTGTTTGAAAGGTAAGTCATAGCCTTGCCGTAGGTTTCGTTTCGATAGTCTTTCAGGAGGGGGCTTTCGATCGAATAGACTTTGTCTGCTCCATATTCGTAGGATTCCTTTATCACCTCGGTGACATCGCTTCCAAGCACAATTCCGCAAACTTTAGTTCCGTAAATCTTGGCGAGTCTTTTTCCCTCGCCCATCAGTTCCCACGCGACCCTTGAGGCCTGCCCGTATCTCTGTTCTACGTAAACCCACACGTCTCCGTGTTCGCCTGCGATTCTTTGCTGTTCGATTTGTGACTGCTGGTCCGGCACCGGGACAGCCACCTGATCGGAAATTACGCCGCCCGAGACTTTTTTTCCGAAGGCACCGATCTGAACTAGTTTGTCTACAAGCCACTTTGCCGATTCCTTTGGATCCTTGGAGACAAGCACCTCTCCCTTTTTCTTCGGAGGCGGCACTACAACCTTTTTGACGTAAGTGGGCGAGCCGCCAAGACCGATCCTCTTTGGATCAGCATTTACGGCATCTTTGTTAAGGAGGGTAATCTTCGCCTTCTTCGCCCGAATCAGTCCGTCTATCGTGGGCTGCCTGGGTTCGTTGGTTGCCTCTGTTATCGTTAGCGCACACGGGATTGGGACTCTGACTCTCTCAACTCCGTCGTCAACTCTCCTTTCCGCTTCGATGAACTTGTTCTGCAGATCGATGTCGCAGGTCTTCGAGGTATACGTTATGACGGGATAACCCATCCTAACCGATAGCCCCGGCCCGACCTGCCCCGTCTCGCCGTCGATTGCGACTTTGCCAAAAAAAAGAAAATCCGTCTTGCCGTTGGATTCCTCTATTTTCTGGGAAGCTTTCCAGAGGGCGTACGAGGTTGCCAGCGTGTCCGCTCCCCCGAATGCTCTATCCGTCAGAAGATAGGCTTCGTCTGCTCCCATTGCTATTGCTTCCCTCAAGCTCTGTTCGGCCTGGGGGGGTCCCATCGAAAGTACGCTCACCTTCGCGCCAAAAGCGTCTTTGAATCTCAGAGCCTCTTCAATTGCATTTAGGTCGGTCGGATTAACTACTGCGGGGACTCCTTCGCGAATCAGATTATTCGTTTTCGGATCGATGCGCATGTCGTTGGTGTCTGGCACCTGTTTGATGCAGACCAAAATATTGAGTGTCATCCGGAATGCGGCTTCGAATCACTGACCCAATTGTTGATATTAAAATTGATTGGGCTATAGTTGCATCAATATTTTCTGCGAGTAAAATCGTAAGCGGCGTACCAATAATTCGGCATCGGACGCTTAGGACCATTTCAAAAATGGTTGGACTTTCTTGGTTCACCTATGTTTGTCTACTTTAATGTGCTGCTTGCCGTCGGAATCCTGCGCCACGTTTCTGCAGGAAAATAATCAACGAAAATGAGGATACAGCCAAGACAAGAAGACCGACCCCATAGTCAGGAAACTCCGGCACACCTGTTGGCGACGATGTTGTCATAGTGGTACTAGTAGAGCTACTAGAAGTACTAGTAGAGCTAGTCGTGGTACTAGTAGTGCTGGTAGTGGTAGAAAATGCGGGAGCCGTGTAGTAGACATTGTCGACCAACTCTCCTGCTATGGTTTCCCCATCCATGCAATATATTGTTCCAGAGTTAGTAACGCATACAGTTTGCTGGACATTACGTGGATACGCTGTCGTAGAGGTCCACGCGCCAATCGACCCACCGGAGGCCGTAGCATAATTGACAGCATTATCCAGTCCATATTCGTAGTCGCCGCCAACACAGTAAACATAACCGTTAAGAAGAACGCACGACTCATCGGCTATTCCACCGCTCTCAGGATAGCTGTTGGTAGACAAGGACCACGGCCCAACATCTCCTCCGCTAATTGAAGCAACATACACGGAGTCTGTTGGTGTGAAACCAGTAGTTTCTCCGCCAACGCAATAAATGTACTGTCCGTCGGTAAAGCAACTTTCTTGTTCGATTCCGATGGGATAGCTGTTGGTAGACAAGGTCCATGAGCCGACCCCGGTTGCAGATAGAAGAGCTGAGTAGACCACGGTGCTCTCAGTTGTAGAGGAAGTTGTGCCGCCGACGCAGTAAATATAAACACCAGCTGCAACGCAGCTTTCGAACTTTATCCCGGTCGGATAGGACGTAGTAGCGGTCCAGGAACCTATCCCTCCTGTGGATGATAACTGAGCATAGTAGACGTCGTTGATAGGCGAATTGGTAGACGGATTAATGCCTCCAACACAGTAGATATACGAGCCACTCGTAACACAGCTCTCCTGTCCGGTAGTCATGGTATAGTTGTTGGTAGTCATTGACCAAGTACCCACTCCTGTTGACAAAAGTGGGGCATAGTAAATGGTATCAGTATACCCACTAGGGTCGGCGCCTGCTACGCAGTAGACGTAGCCGGAATAGGAAGCGCAACTAAACTGCCAGAGACTATCAGGCATTCTTGTAGTGCTAGTCCATGAGCTTATAGATTCGCCCGAAACATTGGTGAGGCCAAAAGAGAACACAAGTAGAATGGTCACTGAAATTGAGATCGCTAAAATTTTCCTTCTTTCATGCATTGGCCTTTGCCAAGGCTAGCCCAGATATAAGCCGTCTGAAGCTGGAAATCATGGTTATGAATTTGAAATTCAGCATCTTTATTCGTATACTTCTGGCCGGAAGAATTTTTTTGTGAATGCGGCAAAAAAAGAGAATATAATTTTGATTCTGCCTGCGAGTCAAGGTTTTTTGGGATTTCGCTTTCGCTCATTGGCGGCAACCAACAGAAAGAACGAATACGATAAGATCTGGCTCCAGTTGAACAACTTGATGAAGACCTGTGCCAATCCGAAACCCACGACGCCGGCATCGAAGGT
>JASHPO010000129.1 GCA_030038075.1 Nitrososphaerales archaeon
CGAGGATATTCTTTGCTCTGCAACCGTTCGCGATAAACGACAGAACTGTTCCGCACACGGCGCCGATGATAGGCACTGAATTTTTCTCTCCGTCTTTTTCCAATGCAGCGAGAAACTTGTCTCTAGGTCTAACGAGCTCCTCAAGATAATTTTCGACGGAAGGAGAAACTAGATTTCCAAAGTTGTTGTGCGACATACGACAAAGAACAAGCTCGGGTTATTTGAACAAATCAGGGCTTGGCGCTTTTTAGCCCCGTGCTCTTCTGGGGTTTCTCGGGTTCTTCGGGAAAGCTCGAATAGTGTTCGTGGACGATGAGCCACTGGTCATCCTTCCAGAGGAAGACCATCGAGGCGCGGAGTTTGGTGTGCGCGGGACTCCCTTCGAACCTGTAGTCGTTTACGAACAACCCGCCAGTTTCCAGATGAAACGTCGCGATAGCGACTTCCTGACTGACAAGATCGATACGAAGGTCTTCGACTTTGTAGTTAAAATCTGTGATGTTGGAGTAGGCAACCTCTTCATGCATCAGAGCCTGCGAGAAAGTCTGCCTCTTGAAAGGGGCGGAATAGTCGAACTTTGAAAACAAGTCGTCGTTCGGATAATGCATGGAGGCGAGTATTCCAAAGTCTCGAGACTTTGCTGCGTCAAAAACCCTGTAAATTGCATTCTTGACCTGCCTTCGCAGCTGCTCCTTTGTCCATTGATGTGGCACTAGATTCTACCTATTCTCCCTGATTTGGTGTAATCAAGTTGAGACGCTTGATTAAAAACAGCTCTACAATCGAAATATTGCCTCATTTCTTTGCTCTCAAAAACCCTCCCAATCTCAAGGCAAACTTGACCAAAACAGCATGACGCTCAAATCAAGAAGCCGCCTTCGCAAAATCATTCTAACAAAATCCAGTTTCCGATTGTATACTCAATCTTTGCTCGCGATCGCCATATGTAGTCTAAAATATTACTGACAATATCCTTCTAGGCAACGCGTGAAGTACTAAATCTTTGGCTAGAACCCTCAGTCTGTTAAGCGCAGAGATCGTTTCGTGCAGAAAGTGCGAGAGGCTCGTAGAATACCGCGAAAAAATTGCAAAAGTGAAACGAAAGCAGTTCAAAGATTTTGAATACTGGGGAAAGCCCGTTCCGGGATTCGGAGACACGAAGGCGAGACTGGTCGTCATCGGGCTAGCGCCAGCAGCCCACGGTGGAAATCGTACAGGAAGAGTATTCAGCGGAGACAACAGCGCAAGATTCCTTGTGAGTCATCTCTACGAAGCAGGCTTCGCAAATCAAGCCACCTCCGAAAACAAAAACGACGGCCTAAAGTATACCAACTGCTATGTTACGGCTGCGGTTCGTTGCGTTCCACCGGACAACAAACCGACAAAAGAAGAGATGAAAAACTGCGCTCCTTACCTTGCAAACGAACTAGAGCTCCTAAAAAATGCGAAAGCAGTTCTCGCTCTAGGAAAAATAGCGTTCGATTCGTTCATAGATTTTGCCAAGACACAGTACGGCGTTGAAGGTAGCTACAAATTCCATCACGGAGCCAAGTACATACTTCAGAAAGATCTTCCAACCGTCTTCGCCTCTTACCATCCCAGTCCGAGAAACGTAAACACTGGCAAGTTGACAGGCAAAATGTTTGCAAGCGTTCTGAAAGAAATCAACGCTTTTCTCCGCTAGACTCGAAATATGGTGCCGGAAATCCATCGCTAATCTTCATTTGATAACACGTTTACCACGGCCGCGCTTAACTGCGCTAAATGGAACTGGGAAACGCTTTAGTTTAGGTCAGTCCAAATGATGTTATCCATGGCAGCGAGTGGCGGCGCCCGCGACCAGAAGCTGCCGATCGAACGGAATCTTTCTCTGACGGAATCATACCAGGATTACGAGAACCTTTCTCTTGACGAATGGCTGACAAAATTCGGGCGGATCTACGGAAAGAGGCACGACAAACACACGACTGAGTACATGATTTCAAGACTCGTGGAAGAGGTTGCCGAGCTCGTAAACCCGATGGAGTCTCAGGACAGCGCGCAGATATCGCCCAGTCTCGCTGATGTCTTCTCATGGATCTGCTCCATTGCCTACAAGCTGAATATAGACTTGTCCTCGCTCGCCTGGCAGAAATACGGCAAGAACGCTCCCAGACCGGACTGGTCTAGAACGGGATTCTCGCAAGCCTCTCTCGCTGACTTTGGGCAGCCGAATACTCTGCGAGAATGGCAGAGTTTTATTTCTAAATTGTACCAGAACGAGAACACGCGACTGACACCAATGAACGCCCTGGTCGCAATGATGAAGGACGTCGGAGACCTAGCCATGATGAACAGGAAAAGATCTCCCCAAGACCAGCTGTCATCAAAGCTCGCCGCTATACTTGCGTGGACTCTCACGATTTCGGAGCTTTTGAAATTGGATCTCGCGCAGGTTGTTTATTCAAAATATGACGATCGCTGCCCAGTCTGTCTCCAGCCTACCTGTGATACCGACGTCTGTCATCCGCTTTCAAACATGTACGTCTCATTTGGATCGGGCACCTCCGACGAAGAAAAATATGCGATACTCGACAGTGCCGCAAAGTATGGCTACAAAACACTTGTCAACACGTCTTCCAGCGTTCAGAGTACCAGGGATCTCTCGACATCGCTCGACATCATGAGCAAGAGCGACGCCGCCTGCATTATATTGCCCGCCGAGTCTTTCGGAAGTGCCGAAAGGAGAGAGTACATGCAAATATTCGAGACTCTCTTGAGCTATTCGACGCTTTCGAGGGGAAACGTTTGGATCCTCGCAAAGGCCGGCAAGGACGATTTTGCGGAATACCTGAGAATGACGTTCACGTCGGAGAAACTCGCCGTCACATTTTACGCAGACTCAAACCAGCTTCGAGCTTTGTTTGAAAACACTCTGTCCGATCTGAACTCGAGAAAGAAGACGCTGTCGAAAGTTTATTGACCCATTTCTCTTCGGATTGACGCGATGAACAAGGAAGAGATGGGATCAAAAGAGAAAAGACTCTTGGAGATAATCATCCGAAAGGCCGTAGAGATAAAATCCGAAGGATTCACTCTTGCCTCCGGCATCAAAAGTAACCTCTACATCGATCTGAGAAAAGTCAGTCTCGACCCCGAGGGAATCAGCTTGGTTGGCTCGCTCATACTCGCGAAGATAAGAGAACTGGCACCGGAAGCAAGCCACGTCGGCGGTTTGGAGACCGGTTCGATACCAATTGCGACTGCCGTAGCCTTACTCAGCGAGAAAGATACGAAACCCCTCTCGGGTTTCTGGGTCAGGAAGAAACTAAAAGATCACGGGATGCAAAACTTGATCGAGGGGAATTTGGTAAAGGGTTCGAAAGTCGTCATAGTTGACGACGTTATCACAACAGGAGGATCTTCGTTCCAAGCGGTCGACGCAGTTATGGAACATGGCGCGCATGTGGTCCAGGTGATCACAATCGTCGATCGAGGAGCCCGGGAGAATTTCCACAATGCTGGAATACCATATTTTGCCTTCTTCTCAGAAAAAGATCTTACAAATTGAGTCTGTACGCTGAAACGAGAATAGTACTTGCGGTGGACCTCGACTACTTTTATGCCCAGTGCGAAGAGATCAGAAATCCAGAGATCAAGGGCAAGCCGGTTGTAATTTGCGTCTATTCCGGCAGAACAGTGGACAGCGGAGCGGTTAGTACTGCAAATTATGTCGCAAGGAGCTTGGGAGTAAGGTCTGGAATTCCCATCATTCTAGCGAAAAGGCTTCTTGCGAAGCACCCGGAGGCCCGGTTTCTACCCATGGACAGGGAGTTTTACGAGTCAGTTTCCGAGCGGATAATGCAAATTCTCCGATACCATTCGTCGAAGATTGAGCAGGTAAGCATCGACGAGGCATACCTCGATGTTAGCGAAAATACGCGGGGAGATTTTGCCGTTGCTGAAAAGATTGCGACCGAGATAAAGAGCGAGATTTTAGAAAAGGAGCTTCTCACCTGCTCTGTCGGGGTTGGCTCTAACAAGTTGATCTCGAAGATGGCGGTTGACGCGAAAAAACCGGACGGTCTGACGACCATTCTCCCGAGTCAGGTGCATCAGTTTCTCGATCCACTGCTCGTCGGAAAGTTGTTCGGGATTGGTACAAAGACCGAGAAAAAATTAGGCGATCTAGGAATCAAGACCATTGGAGACCTCGCAAACTACGACGTGGACGAGCTTTCAGAAGAGTTTGGGCCTAATCTGGGACCGCTGTTGAAAAGATTGGCGCAAGGGATAGATGACGACCCAGTTAAGGAAAGAGAGACTGAACAATTGAGCCGAATCGTTACGCTCAAACACGACGCCGACGGCTTCGATTTTGCAAGCGAAATTACCCCACTCTGCAAAGACATTTCAAATCGGCTCGTTGCTTATGGGCTGGTCTGCAAATCAATTGGAATCTTAGTAATCACTACAGAGTTGAAAACGAAAAATCGGTCGAAAACGCTAGACGCCCCGACTAACTCCGAAGTGAGAATAGAGTCAGTCGCCTCCGAACTGTTTCAGTTGTTTTTTCGGGAAGAGAATGAAACTCTCGCTAGGAGAGTTGGAATCAGAGTTTCTAGCCTAACGAAAACAGAATCCCTTAAAAAAGACGCGTCGTTGACTGAATTCTTCAGCTAGGTTCTACTGCGGGGCAGGTGTTTCAGCAGGTGCAGGCTCTGTCTTGGCTGCCTCTGCAGGGGCAGCAGCAACTTCGGGAATGAGTTCGCCGGTCGCTGCTCTTGCGCCCACGTTGGTGACCTTGATTCTTACTTCTTCGCCGGGTTTTGCGCCGCGCACAAAAACAATGAATCCTTCGATTCTTGCAACGCCTTCGCCTCTTTCGCTGCGATCTATGATTCTGACCTTGTATTCCTTGCCCGCTTCGACAGGCTTGCCACCTTCCTCGGTTCTTTTCTGCGCTTCTTCATCCCTTCTGCTTCTCCTAGGTTGATAACCCTCGGGACGTTTGTCGCCATAGAAACTACCGCGTTGGCTCCTTCGCCTGTCGTGATCACTCAAACTTTCTGTCCAACTCTCCAGAGACTCTCAAAGGGTCGTTCAGCCCTTTTCAGTGTTTGGGTAAAGCGAAATTAAGGCACTGAGCTTCGGGGATGCAAAATATTTAGAATATTTATCCAGTTATCATGGGCTCAGACGAAAGCAAGCGATACAGGGAAGCGAAGTCAATTTTTCTCGCGATTCCTAGGGCGTTCATTATTTCATCATCTATGAGTTTCTTTATTCTCGGTTCGCTGAATTCAGCTGGAAGAGGCTTAAGCTCCTGATCCTTAACTTCCTGATATAATTTCGCAAACGATGAGACCGCTTTTTCTCCGAGTTTCTTGTGGTTAAAGTCCGGCACCATTACTTCTCCCAAACTCTCCTTCTTTATTCCTGACCAAGCACCCTCAGTAACCTCTGCAATCGAAGTCAGACTTAGCAATCCTGGAGTTGAATTGAACCAAACTGCTAATGCTCTTGACACACTATCTGACGCCTTGATGGGCCAAAATACATTGGAAAGAACAGGTTCTCTCGTAATCAGAGCTTGAACCGGAAACGTGTTGAGCCTTAGTCTCTCGACCACGAGTAACTTACCGACACCGTTCTTGTATAATCGCCTGGCGTTTTCCGCTTGGCTTGTCTTTGGTTGAAGTGTGACATTTGGCTTTTGGTGAATTGTATGGATTGTGCCAGAGTCATAACCGAAGAATCCCTTGTAGAGGCTCTTTTCTGAGTATTCTTCTGGGGAGAAAATCGATGTAACTTGGTGACGGTCAGGACCGATCTCTAGACCAAGAGCTGATAGTTTTACTAGAGGTATTCTACCAACTACCCCCATCTCGGGAACATAAACCGATCCATTTCTCAATAACAACGCGGCTCGGTTTAATTCCATCTGAGAATAAAAACTGTAAACGCCGAAATTCAAAGAATTCAACAACGCAGAATACACCTCACCAACTTTTCTCCCATTGAGCTTCAGATTATACGGCGAGGCATTCGAGTTCTCTATGTCGTAAAGCTTGCCAGTATCTCTAATGTTCCCCAGCTGAGTTCCAAGATGAACAGCCTCTAGTTCGCTGGACGGCTTCGTCCAGAGATTAACAAAGAAGGTATATCCATTCTCGCCATCTTTGCTTGACTTTCGCGCCACCAGAAGTATTTCGCTCTGCTTTGTATTCTCGCTAAAGTTCCAATTGTTGGGACCTTGGAAGCTTGTGATCATGTATTGGATATGATAGCCCTCCAACAGTTTCTCTCTAACTTTTTTCCATGACACACCGCTGAGAACGGTTCGCTGCAACACTAATCCCAACTCGCCTCCATCTGATAGATACTTGTCGCCAAGGAATACAAACGCCCCAGGCAAACCAGCTTGCCCTATGCCACTCAGACCCTTTGTTTTGAGAAGATCCGAAAAGATCCTTTGCAGTTCTTTTCTCTCCTTCTTTGGAAGAGAGCCAAAGAGAAGGTTGCCCCCAACACTCCTAGTAAACGGAGGGTTCATAATGCAAACTTGAAATTTCGATTCCGGAAGCTCCATACTATGAATCTTTGATTTGCTAACTCCTATTGTCTTGCCACCTCCACGCAGCTCTCGACCTGTAAGTATCATTTCAGCAGATATCTTGGGGGATTCCAGAAAATTGATACTTCCAAGGTACTTACCTTCACCTAATTTTAGTGCAGTAAGTTTCGAGCCCTCAACCGCGATTGGGTTGTGCAAAAATAGTACAGTAGCGGCAAGATGGACAGCGTGGTGAAGTACATCAAATCCCCAAATTCCTTCTTCTATCAAGTACTTGTGAAGTGCTTCTATGTCGGGGTTTTCATTTTCGATTCTGAATTTTGCGTCAAGATCTTTGTAGACGGCAGAGAGCAATGTCCCTGATCCGCAGGCGAAGTCGACAACCCTAAATAGATCATTGTGACTCCTTAGCGGAATCTCATTAATATTGACGGCTGATTCAGTAATCACTAGCTTTGAAAGCAAACGGGCCGCGGGAATAGACGTATAAAGAGTAGCATAGTACTTTATGAGTTTTCCAAGAAGCAGATTATGATATATTCTTCCGAACAAATCGTGTCGCAGGAGCACTCTAGAAGAAGCAATATCGTACGCCACATCAGCAAGAGATTTCAACTCTCTATTCAGTGCAGGGCTGGTTGGAAGACTCTTTAGTATCCTAAGCGCGATGTAAAGAACTGGTTCATAATCAATTTCATTCAAGATGTATGTCCAAGTGTCTTCTAAGTCTTTTTTCGGATTCGAAGACGACCGTATATCTGATAACGTTGTGACATGGCGATTAGTGGACGCAATTATATCTTGGAATATTAGGGCGTCTGTAAGCAATAGACCAGCAGTTGCCAAGGACTTCTGAGCGTCGCGAGGATTCAATCAGAATCTTCCGCTTCCTTTTTCCTGAGTTCTAGAACTTCATTAAGTCGATCGACATTCGTAGTTGACAGCAAAGCATGCGCAAATTCATCTAGCGTGCCCTCCATTTTTTGAACCACTGGTTTAATGATATCCTCTGTAACTACTCGAGAGTATGCTGCCATCAAATATGTCAAGATCTCCTCGAATCCTACTTCTTCGTAAACGTCTGGAACGGATCTTCTGTTAGTCCATTTATCCAATCCTGCTCTGTCTATGAAGGAGATGAATCCGATATTGAACCTCCCTGTAAGCAATGACTCTTTAACGTCGGTTTGGCTTGGAATCAATTTACCAGAAGGTAAATCAACATATTCAACCATCATGCACAAATCGCATACATTGTTATCAAGCCTATTCTCGCAATTTTTCAATAGAATATTCCAGGCGCCTACTTTCTTCCCCTCGATTACGATGCGCACTCCGTTGAGCTCGATGAGTACATCAGGTTCGTGTCTTTTGCCTTTTCTGCGCAGGATGACCTCTCCTAGAGCTTTGAGGCCTTTCTCAGCCAGAAGCTCGGAAAGCATAACGTTGAAACTTTCTTCGCGTTGCTCGTCTATCGCGCTCAAGCGAAAGACGACCTCATGTCAAGCTTACAAAAGCTTTCTAGGATTCCTTTTCGAAGGGTTGGAATGAATGGGAAGCGAGTGTCTGGTAGATCGATCTAGAAATCCATCGCAGAGCCTTTGAATCCGCAATCCTCGCACTTCATTTTTGCAGATCTCTTGCTGGCCTTTGCCATGCCAATATTATGACCATGGCATTTCGGGCACTCCCAATCACCTGAGCTAACCATCGGCATAGTGTTATCTCCTAACTTTCGATTTTTCCTTCTTTAAAATTTGTGTATTCACTGCTGAAAGATGACGTTGTCCTGGAGTCGTGTCCTCAGAACCTTTAGGGCTTCGTTGATCTCCCTTTCGCGCGCATCCAGCATTTCCGAAAGCTCGTCCACATCAGGTCTTTTCTCTTCTCCGATTGTGGAGTAGAGTATCTGGCGTTGCAGATCCTGATCGAAGGCATCACGTATCGCCTCATGCGCTCTCCTTGTAATATCCTGCCTAAGCCGAAGAAGAGCTATCTCTGTGTTTGCAAGCTCTGCGAGCTTTACGTTAATCTCCTTTAGTAGCGTATCACTAATGGTCAAAATTTTGGAAGGATCGTTCTCTCTTTCCAGATCAAGAAGTTGCCGTTGAAGTAACTTGAACTCACTCGAAGAGGTCTTCTCCCTTGCCTTCTCCTGAGGTATGTCGTGAAAAACAAACTGAACAGCATCCTTTGTGATGCCTATTGCAAGCATGCACGAGCGATTTAGATGATAGTACTTTCTTTTGGGAGCGGCAAATTCGCTGTCCTTGTCAAAAGAGGAGACGAGGCCGTTCTTTTCCA
This sequence comes from Nitrososphaerales archaeon, assembly GCA_030038075.1. GTDB lineage: Archaea > Thermoproteota > Nitrososphaeria > Nitrososphaerales > CADDZS01 > DATLTL01. The sequence goes on from JASHPO010000129.1 coordinate 8,861, forward strand.
GCACCTCCAGATGTTTGAGGACAGCTTGCTGGCTGACGCCAAGATCTTTCGAAAGTTGAATGAAGTAGCGCGGCTCGTCGGCCAAAAGCTGCAAGATCCTGCGTCGCGTATCGTTCCCGAGAACTTCAAGCAGGGCGTCGATATTTTCCAGGTTGGTCATCAACCCGGATGTTTCACTCTTCATGCGTCCATGAATGGTAGCGTCCGATAATCATAAATATCTTTCGCATTGGGTTAGTTTCAACAGGTTAGTATCTCAGAGGTAATTTTTATGAGTCAAGGACAACAACCAATCTATATCCTGAAGGAAGGTTCGTCAGAGAACAAGGGAAGAGACGCACAGAGGAATAACATCTTCGCTGCAAAATTGATTGCAGAAATCGTAAAGAGCAGTCTTGGTCCGAGAGGCATGGACAAGATGCTCGTCGACAGTTTGGGAGACGTGACAATAACCAACGACGGCGCGACTATTCTCAAAGAGATAGACGTACAGCATCCTGCCGCGAAGATGATAGTCGAGATTTCAAAGACAACAGACAACGAGGTGGGAGATGGAACGACTTCAGCAGTTGTACTCGCGGGTTCTTTGCTGGATCAGGCTGAAGAACTTGTAAAGGAAGACGTTCACCCGACAATTGTTGTCGACGGTTACAGAAAGGCCCAGACCAAAGCTCTCCAGATTCTGGACAAGCTCGCGATCGCTGTCCCGCCAACTGACAGAAAATGGCTGATCAAAGTCGCGAGAACCTCGATGGCATCGAAACTGATCAGCAGGGATTCAGAACAGCTCGCCGCATTGTGCGCGGATGCACTCCTCGCGGTTGCAGAAAAAGTGGGCGAGGACTATCGGGTAGACATTGACGATGTGAAAGTTGAGAAAAAGACCGGCAGCGGTTTGGGTCAGACAGAATTAATCAAAGGAATCGTCTTGGACAAGGAAGTTGTCCATGCTGGTATGCCAAAGAAGGTAGAGGGAGCAAAGATCGCGCTCATCAACTCGGCTCTAGAGATCGAGAAGACAGAGTTCGACGCGAAGATCAACATCAGCGATCCGTCGCAGATCAAACAGTTCTTGGACGAGGAAAACTCGATGCTGAAGGAGATGGTGACGAAGATAGTCGACGCGGGCGCTAACGTCGTTGTCTGCCAAAAGGGAATAGACGACATTGCTCAGCACTATCTCGCTAAGGCAAACGTTCTTGCGGTAAGGCGCGTGAAGGAGTCTGACATGACCAAGCTTGCAAAGGCAACCGGCGGTAGAATAATCACAAACCTCGAAGACCTTAGTGAGAAGGATCTCGGCAAGGCGCAGGTAGTCGAAGAGAGGAAGGTTGAGGAAGACAAATGGGTCTTCGTCGAAGGATGCAAGAATCCCAAATCGACGACAATCCTGGTCAGGGGTGCAACACAGAGAGTCACCGATGAGGCCGAGAGGAGTATGCATGATGCCCTAATGGTCGTCAAAGACGTAATTGAGCACCCGGCCATCGTTGTCGGTGGAGGCGCGCCGGAGCAGGAGCTGTCATCGCAGATTAGAGAATGGGCAAACTCACTCTCTGGAAGGGAGCAGCTCGCAGTTCAGAAATACGCCGATGCCCTTGAGGTGATTCCTCTAACGCTTGCCGAGAACGCGGGCATGGATCCCATCGACACTCAGGTCGAGATGAGGGCAAAGCACGGACAAGGCAAGAAATGGGTCGGAGTTAACGTACTCGCGGGAAAGGTTGGTGATCTGGAAGCAGAAGAGGTGTTCGAGCCGGCAGCCGTGAAGCGCCAGATAATAAAGTCGGCAACCGAGGCGGCGTGCATGATTCTCCGCATCGACGATGTAATCGCATCTAGCAAGATGAAGACACCGCCAATGCCACCAGGAGGAGGCGGAGGGATGGGCGGAATGGGTGGCATGGGTGGCGGCATGGGCGATATGGGCGGAATGGACTAGAAACGCCTAAGCCGTCTCGGTGAAATTACGAGGCATACTTCTATTTTTCAAGAATGCTCAAGAGCGGGAACCTCAGTTGTCCTCTCTTGGGTCTGAACTTTTTTTCTGATGCCTATCGTCGTTGAAAGAAGATCGCTTGCCGTAATAATTCCGACAATCTTTCCACGTCTTGCTGTCAAAACAGCTTGAGAATGTTGGAGTAACAGCGCTACGGCGTTTACCGGGATGCTCTCGTCAACAACAGGGAACTGCTCTTGCATTATTTCAGAAACCGCTTTTTCGTAGAATGATTTCGGGTCGGGTTCCTTCAGGATCCCCTGCACAATCTGCCTCTCCGAGAGACTGCCGACGCAGATCTCTTCCCTGTCATCTCTTACTGGAAGCTGAGAGAAGCCGTAGAGGCGCATCCTTTCTGCGGCGTCACGCACTCGATCGCTCTTTTTTATCCAGACGAGATCTCTTTTCTCGACATCTCTAGCGAGACCAACTTTCGGCTGTTCCATCCTGTCAAGATACTCGAAGATTTTCTTGACAACATCATAAGACGGGTTGACCCTGTTGCTCTCTATCTTTGCAACGAGCGACTGGCTAGTTCCGACGCTGAATGCTAGATTTTTCTGGCTTATTCCAAGAGCAACGCGTCTCTTTTTTATCTCTTGAATGGGCGGCAGTTGCAAAATTCGAACGCTACCGGTGATATTCCTTTGGGAATATAAGTGACCAGCGGTTCGTCCCTATAAAAATTTCAATCAAATGATGTCACATAATGCTCGGAACGATAGTTTTGTCTCCGATGACCTCCCCGCCTAAGGTGACGATCACTGCATCCGCGGCGGAAACTAGCTCTCTAGCGAGCGAAGAACTCTTTTTCTCATCGTGATCCTCTGGATGGTAGCCTACAGAGGTAAGCTCCCGATTAAACGAAGGCATCACTACCACCTCGAACAGAGAGTTTTCATCGATGTCCTCGTCCAATATTCCCTTGAATATCGACTTCTTGGAGATTTTAAGAAAAGCCCAGACAGGTTGCCCTGACAGAGGACTCCCTTTTTTCTGGAAAATCGGATGGACGTGACCGATTATCAATCTCTTGCAGTCTTTGAACTTCAAAAGCGGTCTCGTATGACCATGCAAAACAAGAGTATCCTCGACGAGCAAACCGTTGATGTCCTCGAGCACAACGTTCTCTGGAAGCAAATTAGAGATGCCTCCGTCATGATTTCCAGGTACAACGGAGACTCGGCACTTCTTTGAGATTTTCGAAAAGAATTTGGGAACGTTTTCCCACTCCGATTCTGATATCCTGTCGATTCCCGATTTTACATCGCCGTCTACAACCAGATCCGTAACGCCAAACTCGTCAATAAGCGATTCCAGATCGGTGACCATTTCGTTGACACTTGATTCTATTCTCACGCCAGCGCCCCTGAACTTCTCCTCAAAACCAATGTGTAAGTCTGTAATGACAAGATACCGAAGATTTTCCTTGGAGTTCGGCTCGAGGAGTATCGCCCTTTTATCGTAAAGAGTCTTGATCTTCAAATGATTAAATTACCATGCGATACCAGTAGCCACTTCTTACTGACAGGCCAGGATTATGACAATTCCGTAGTGGAAAAGATATGCGCAATGGAAAAACTTCATTACGAGCTTGTGCGGGATTTCGGAAAACCACACTTAATGAAAGCAGCATCGTTAATATTCTTCTAGAAGAATATCGCCAACGGTTAAATCTCTTTGCTAACAATAAATTCTCTGTAGCCAGAGAAACAAATCTTGACGCAGCAAATCCACAGCACATCCCAAATCGACCCGCTCGCAGACGAGGAGTACGAATACAGGATCGACCCAGCTGCAATCGAAACACTGATCAATGTGTTGTTAAAACACGGTGTAGACTTAAGGGGGAATCATTACGATGGAGGAGAAATTGTATTTTTCACTACCCGTTCACTGATCGACTTGAAAAAGCTCAAGGATCTGAGGATCGTGCGCTCATACACGATAACGAAGGTAACCCGAAACAGGCAAACCATTGAACAGGGTTAAAGCCGGAATTTTGGCACAGAACTTGAGCCGGAAAACTCAAATTTCCACGTCTGACCAATCAAGGTATTGTCTAAACCAGAACTCTCGAAGTCGGGAGATATCAAGAGATGGGATAAAGCCCAAAGGGTCGTTCTCAGCGAAGGTGTCAAACAGTATAGATCCCTGCCGAGCGAAATGGCTCTATGGACGGTTACAGGCCGCGACTGCGAGTATCTCGTAGATTGCACGCCCACCAAAGACAGAAAACCGTACTGTTCTTGCGACGATTTTTATTTTCGCGTGGTAAGTGAAAAGGTTCCCGAATGCTATCATTTGGTCGCGGCTAGAAAGGCGATCGAGGAAGGAATGTATTCCGTCGTTGAATTGAAAGATAGCGATTTTGCGGGGTTTATGAATAATTTGCTCAATGGCATCTTTGTTCACATATCCTAGAAGTGCGCCGAGCGCTGCCAGTGTAAACAAACGATAAGTAGGAAGTCTCAGGCCGCAGCTTCGGTGTAGCCCTTCTGCTTTGCAAGATTTAAGACTGCCCTAGCTTGCGCTTCCGCCAGGCCCAAAACAGCATCAGCGGTCTCGGCCGTGACGTAGCCCGACTCGCTGGCAACTTCCCTTCCCTGCCTGAAGGCCTTCGCGAGGAGCATCGGCATGGTCTCCGGCACGGTATAGCCTGCTTCGAGCGCTAGGCTCATTGCCTCCGCCGCCGCCCTAGAAACATCGGCCACGTACTGGCTCAGGTCGATAGCAATGTCCTTCTGCAGCAGCAGAAGACCGCCCGATGTGGCCATAAAAATCGACATCCCTGCCTTGATTGGCTTTAGATTCAATCTCGAGAGAAGGCCAGCTAGTTTCGGAGATATTTTGTCTCCCGGTTTTGCGACAACAGAATCTTTTGAGACGTAAATACTGCCTGACTCGATACGTGTTGCGACGTTCGCTTCCTTGAATTCGGAGAGGACAGGTCCGGGAGCAATTCCTGTGTTTCCCGCTGGTACTGTAATTTCGTCAGTAGCAATGTCACCTGCCCTCGCAGGGAGACTGACTTTGCTTTTTTCCAGAGCAAGATATAACTTGAAGGGATTCATGTTCGTAAAGATTAGGGCGTTTTGACCGTTCAGGTTTGAGAGAAATTCGTCCGCATGTGCTATGCCTGCTTTTTTGAGGCCTAGCGCGGCGATATTGTTTTTGGCGACGAGCATAACGAGCTCTCCCCTGAAGTTCTTTCGCAAAAGCATGAGCTGGCCCGCGCGGACCTTGTGGAGCTTTGAAACAATTATCGTGTCATACTTCTTCGCAAGCTCTTCGACTTTGTTGAGAGTTTCGGTCTTCGCGGTGGGGTAGGTGGTTCTCTTCTGCTGCTCGGCGACCATCATCTGCTTAGGCAAACTCAATCCTCAACCATTCTGATTTTCGTAAGCTTGCCCATGGTCTTTTTGACGAGGAGCGAATGGATATTCTTCTCTCCGTTGGGGAGTTTCTTCTCGACTTGGTTAATCACAGCTAGGCCGTTTTCAGCGACCTTGGAATCATCGAGAGTCTCGTCGCCAATCTTCCCAGCAACGCTGAGCGAACCACGTGCCTTGACTCTGACCGCAGTTCTGTACCTTGTAAGCATGGCCTCGATGGGCGCCGCCTGCGGAATTGGTGTTGGCATTCTTCCTTTCGGACCCAGAAACTGCCCCAGTATCTTGCCAATCTTCGGCATCAGAGTCGTGTCGGCCATGAAGAACTGGTACTCGCGCGCCAGTTTCTTAGCTGACCTTTTTTCAGACGCAAGCCTGTCCAACTCTGCGGTTTCAATAACTCTGTCCGCTCCAGCCTTCTGAGCTCTTACGGCGGTGTCACCAGCCGCAAAAACGCAAACTTTCGCCTCTTCAGAAAGCTTGTTCGGGAGAAATACGACCTCGTTGACGTTCAAGTCCAGTTTCTTTACATCAATGTCCTTGAGCTTTAAGATGAGCTCGAAGGACTGCGTAAAGTTGCGCTTTTTGTAATCCTCTGTTCGTGCCTTTGCAACCTGCTGCTGTATTTGTGTCTTTGTAAGCATGATCCGTCACTAGCTTTGCAGAGCTTCGTCCCACTTGCTTTGCTTTACTTCTTCGAGAAACTCTTTGGCAGGTTTGCCCTCGATCGTCACGCCCATGCTCACGCACGAGCCCGCAACCTCCTTCGCAGCAGACTTTACGGTTGTCGCGTAAGACTGGGGAATTTTCACTTTAGCTATCTTTACCAGTTGGTCGACGGAGAGGTTACCCGCAACAGCGGTCTTTGGAGTCCCCGAACCCTTTGCCGCTCCGGATTCTTTCACTATCAAAGCAGAAGCGGAAGGTATTCCCACCTCAACTGTGAACTTCTTTGTCTCCGTTTCAACATTGACCTTCACGGGAACACGCATCCCAGCGTAATCTTTAGTCTGGTCGTTGATCTCCTTTACAATCATCATGACGTTGACACCCAGCGGACCCAAAGCAGGCCCCAGCGGCGGTCCAGCGTTAGCCTCTCCGCCTACGACCAGAGCGGATACTGTCTTTGTTTCTGGCAAGAAAAACACGCTACGAGGGAAATCTCATTCTCGTTTTAACGTTTAAAAGCATATTGGGTTTTTGCGCGCATTCCAGAATTTTTACTGAGAAATAATCTCAGCTCGCAGGAGCTGGAGTCGAGGACGCAGCTCGTGAAACTATTCGGATAAAGCCTACGTCAACCGTCACAGGAAGTTGGTAAGGCGCATCGAGAAGCATGACAGTTACCTCCGATCTCTGCGGCTCTACCCTGTTGATCTTGGCTCTCATTCCCTTGAATGGACCTGCTACAATTTCGACAATGTCGTTCACGCCAACGTCGGAAATGAGCGATTTGTTCACTAGGAACTTTTCAATATCTGCGTACTGGATGTATCCGGGAACCATTCCCTTCACATGTTTGAAACCCGAAATCGCGTCAGAAACTGCTTGGGCGTTTGGAGCCTCAAAAAACACATAACTCTTTTGAGCTTCTAGGACTAATATTGAATAAACTTGCGATTCCTTGCCCTCGCGTTTTTTTTGCTCCAGCCTGTCGCCTACGAATTTGGCAACGGTTTTTTCCTGCCCACCAGTCGTCTTTACGGCAAAGATTCTGGTCGAAATTGTCTGCGACATGTTAACCAAACAACAACCCGAGTAGTATGGCGCCGGTCGGACCTGAATCTGTCGAATTACCAACGCCAGCAGCTAGCTCGATGATAGATGCGACGAGATAAATCATGAAACCGATAGTCCCAACTACGGCAAAGCCCAGAGTAACTAGTTTCAAGTACAACATGAATTCCTGGCGATCGGATTTTCGAGTAAGCTTGAGTGTTCTCCATGCAGACTCTAGAGCTTTACCTAATCCCAACTAACCAGACACTATCCCAGAAAAAGCCAGTTTGAGCTTTTTCTCCTCCCGAATATATTTACCTTTACCTTCTCTAAAACTAAACCTCTTCTATCTAAATAAGAGGCGGAATCTCGTTTCCCTTCGGAGCTTGGCAGTTACAACGATTCTCTCTGAGATGATATGCTCTAGTTCTCTCAATATACCTCTCGTTGACGGCGTTTCGAGAGTGACTGTTACGTCCCCTCCGTACCATAATGCGATTAACTACAAGAAGCACATTGCGAAAAACACCTGGTATCGAGGCAATCTCGGCGACACAGTCGAATTCTATCTGGAGCAAATGATTCACGCTTTCGCCGAAGTTTACCGAGTCACGATGGAAAGTGGTTTTTGCTGCATTGTGATAGGGAACGAGATCTCTAACGGAACGATAATTCCGCTACCGCACATTTTGACCGAGCGCATATGTAGACCAAGAGGGCCGTGGGAGTTTCAGGAGGAAATTATCTGGAACAAGGTGACGGGCGGACTGGATCGGTTTGGTGTCACAATCCAGAGGCCGTATCCGACGTATTATAGAGCTAACGTCATGCACGAGCACATTCTGGTACTTCGCAAAGGGGGACTTTCGCACGAAAAGCACGAACCAAGCAAGCTGAAGATAGATGACGTAATGAAAAAAGATACGAGCAATTCGATCTGGAACATCGCGCCAGTTCCCCCGAGATTCATAGACCA
>JASHPO010000130.1 GCA_030038075.1 Nitrososphaerales archaeon
TTTGTTGTAGGGCATATGCAAAATGTAAAGCCGGAACCCTTCAATGCCTCGTGAGCTTTTTCGAGCAGAGTCCATGGATCCCCGATGTCCAGCATGACCAGATCGTAGGTCATACTCTCAATGGTGGCACTATGTAGATCCCCGTGTTCCATTCTCACGTATTTGGACAAACCTGCCTTTTCGACGTTTTTTGCGGCAATAGAGAAGAAATCGTCCCTTTGTTCAAAAGTTCTTACAGATCCGGATGGCGCAATCAGGCTCGCGAAGAACGAAGTTAGAGCGCCGGAACCCGTTCCGCACTCGAGTATTATGGAGCCCGATCTGATTCCTGAACGAGTAGCGATGTAGGCGAAGTCCTTGGGATATACTATTTGCGTTCTCCTCTCAGACTTCATAATGTAGTCGAGAGTCGTCGGTTTCAAAACAATCATCTTCTCGTTCATCGTAGTCATGACGCTATCGCCGAATCGTTTTCCTATAATGCCTCTGAGATCCACAATCCCGGCGTGAGTATGAAAGTTCGGGGAATCTTCGTTAATCTGAACGAGCCACGTCCTGCGAGAATCGAAATAGAGCAACACTCTATCTCCAGACTTGATCTCCAGACTTCCTTGCCTCTCCATATCAGTCAGCAGATGCTCTAGAAAGATCTATTCAAGTAGTTGCAAGGCAGCGAATCGCTCGCAAATGAGCGAGACGATACAGCAGCGACTTCTCTACGCTTTCTTGGCGACAATAATCTCTATGGTGGAGACGTTTCGTATATCCTCGCCTTCACCTAGTTTTTCGGTGTCAATTTTGATGTTTCGGACTTCGAAAGTGTTGTTACCCAATCTCTTTGTGACGATTTCTGCAACATCGACTGCTCTTGAAATGACCATGCCTCTCGCCTTCAGCACGATTTCCCCGCTCTGCGCAAGCTGCACCATCGCAGACATTGCATAACTCATAACTGGTTTCTTGCCGACGAAAATGTGGTTAGGCGGTGAGGTTCGTTGAGGCCGCTCTTCATGAGTCGCATCGGATGTCATTGCTTCTTCGCCTGGAGGTTTTGTCATTGGTTTGGAACTTCTGAGTGCCATTGGAAAGCCGAACACAAAAGTCGAATAATCTATTTAAGCATAACGTGATTTCTTAACTCATTTCGCGTCGTTTGATCTGGGCGCAGTTGCCGCACAGTGGCGTCATTGTCCTAGCTGAAGGATCGTAATACATGTTGAAATGAATTCTGCAAACTGGTCTCTTGCACATTGCGCACTCAGCTTTTGATGTTTTTGAGCAAACGTAACACTTCATTGTAATTCGCCCAACTAGTTAGTTCGAGTAGTGACGCATTAAAATCAAATTGTAAGAACATCCAACGGAATGTCCTCGTATTGACCATCAGGCAAGGTCCTGCGAATATTGATCGGAAGAACTTTTTGTTCAAGCTCGGAGATAGCGATGTCTATCGGATTGTGTACGATTGCTGTGACCTTAATGAAAGGTGGCGCGCCGAGAGCCAGCTGCAGTGACCGGGCCCCTATAATTCGAGCCCTTTCAAATCGAGTCAACTGGGGCGGACCAATCATGACTTGAAATGTTCCGACACTTTCCTGCTCCGGGGTTTTTGTTTTCTTTCGCTTATTTTTTTGAGGCGAAGATACCCTAGCGCGAGGAATAGATGGCAAAAGCGCAAAAAACACCCGAAACAAATAGCTTGCTTTTTGGTACTCATAAAAACCTTACTAGCACTTCGATTGATTCGATTCAAGATCTCTGCCGATCGAGCCTGTTTCCTGATCAAGTCTTTCCGATTATTGTGAACAGGAATTTGACCACAAAGAAGTGAGGCTTGAACAAGAGAAAAATCTTTAGGAGTCGGGTTAAATTGGTCGGTACTATATTGTCAACGAATTCTGTTTCTGCCATGGAAATGAGCGGAAGCGTTCCGGGCAAGGGCACTATCATGGCAAAGTTGCACAAACATCTCTCCCCAGTTACTCTGACCAGAATCCAAGAAGCAATTCCGCTAAGCGGAAGGATAAATTTCTATGAAAGGGACTTCCTCTACATTCTGACGAGTGTTGTTACCGGTGAGGAAAAATCGAGGAAAGAATTCAAAAATGGGGAAATCGCTTTCATGCCTGCCGGTTGCATGATTTGTTTTTTTCTGCAAGATACAAGAAGCTACAAACCCATGAATCCTCTTGGAGAAGTTCAAGAAGGAATGAACGTTCTCGAATCATGCAAACGCGGAGACGTGTTGCAAATAGAGCGCATTGTTTCATTGAGCGGGTGAGCTCGGAGTCTCTACCGTCATGGCATAGATATAATGGCCGCTGTAGCCACCAACTCTCCTTATAGCATTCTTCGATTCGAGGTTTCGAAGAGTCTGGGCGGCGATGGCGGCATTTAGTCCAAGAGTCCTAGCAGTGCCATAAATCGTAATTGCTTTTAGGGGCGCGAGAGATTTCAACAACTGTTTTTCATCCATCTTCGGGGCTACAAGCGCTTGTTGCTTTGCTTGCTGAGCGGCGAGCTTGGCTTCCTTTGCAGTTTTCTTCTCGGGTTTCTTCGCTCCAGCATCCTGGCCGCTATCTGAAGCAGACTGAGATCTATCGGCCGCTGAAATTGATTTTTTCTTGGTTCCACCCAATTCTAAGCACTAGCATATGATGCTTTAAAATAGTATTAATACGTTCTCGGTCGGCTCCCTGAAAGAATCGGCGGCAAGAATTGGAATTCTCGATCTTAAGCGATACATTCGATAAGATGACTCGCACCCAGTCGAGGCTGGAGCTCACCGCCCTTCTCGTTGAAGCGATCAAGAAGACGCCCAAACCGCTGGTATCCCGCGTTGCCTATCTAGTTCAGGGTAAGCTCTACCCAGACTTTCTTGGAATTGAAATAGGAATGGCCGAAAAAACTGTGAGCAAAGCGATCGAGAGAGCGTATGGAGTAGAAAGCACTGCAATTCAGAAATTAATGAGAAAGACCGGAGACCTTGGAGACGTTGCCGCCGAGATATCTACGCAAAAAGTGCAACAGTCTCTTTCATCGGAAAAACTGACTGTCGAGAAAGTCTACTCCACACTAGAAGAAATCGCAAAGACTACTGGCTCTGGTTCGGCTAATATCAGAATGAATAAACTAGGCAGTCTGCTTAATTCAGCTACGAACCTCGAAGCGAAATTTCTCGTTAGATTCGTGACTGGAAAGTTGCGACTAGGTGTTGCGGATTTTACTGTGCTCGACGCATTAGCCGTTGCATTTACTGAAGACAAGAAAAACAGAACCAAATTAGAAAAGGCCTACAACCTCACCAACGACCTCGGCTTTGTTGCTGATACGCTTGCGAATAAGGGCATGAAGGCGATTGAAAAAGTGAAGGTGACCGCCGGAAAACCAGTTAGACCAATGCTTGCAGAGAGAATGGAGAGCGAGGATGAAATCATTGAAAAAATGAATCACGACGCTGCGGCCGAATACAAGCTTGATGGAGAAAGAGTCCAAGCTCATAAGACAAGCGATGGAAACCTCGTCCTATTCTCAAGGAGGCTTGAGCAGATCACTCATCAATACATGGATGTTGTCGAGGCTTTGAAGTCAGCCGCATTCAAGGAGTTCATTGTGGAAGGCGAAGTCGTTGCTATTGATAAATCAGGAAAATACCGCCCCTTTCAAGAGTTGATGCACAGAAGGAGAAAACACGGAATAAATCAGGCGATGAAGGATTATCCAGTCGTAATCAATCTTTTTGATATTCTGCTGCTCGAAGGCAGAGCGCTGATAGATGAGCACTATGATGAGCGGAGAAAGAGTCTGGAAGATTTCTTGCAAAAGACTAAATCCAAAGACAGGGCGATGCTCGTCCCCGCCAGAAGAGTGAAAGATTCGAGCGAGATCGATTCGCTGATGCAAGAGTCTCTTTCCGCGGGTTGCGAAGGGCTCGTTGTAAAGGATCCAAAGAGCAGTTACACCGCTGGAGCGAGGGGCTTTGCTTGGATCAAATTCAAGCCGGAATACCGTCCAAATGTTCGTGACACGATAGACCTTGTAATAGTCGGGGCAAACCACGGCATGGGTCGCAGAGCGGGATTCTACGGTGCATATCTTCTGGCGGCGTACGATCAGGAGGAGGACATGTTCAAAACCACTACAAAGGTAGGAACGGGCTTCAGCGACGCTGATCTAGAAAAAATCAGCAAAATTATTGAAAAGTACAGGTTGCCTGAAAAAAGTCCCCGAGTGGACGCGAAGGTTACCTCCGAGGTTTGGTTCGAACCGAAGGTGGTTATTGAAATTATAGCGTCAGAGATTACACTGAGTCCGATTTACACCGCAGGACTGGACGCTGTAAGGCAAGACAGCGGTCTCGCCCTGCGCTTCCCCAAATTCACCGGCAAAATCCGTGATGATAAATCTCCAGAGGATGCGACGACAGTAGCGGAACTCCTGGAAATGTATCAGAGCCAGGTGAGGCAGTTCAAATCGGAAAAACAAGAAGTACAGAAAGTGTGAAGGAGGTCGCCTGAAAAGTTTCGCGAACTCGGCGTATGCAGCTTGGGTGTGATAGAACCGAAGGTCTCGAAATTACGTAGACATTACTCAATTTTGAAAAGTGATTTTACCGTAACGGTCACTTAAATACAGCCTCCCGCCCTAACTCGTACCTTTTGTACCTGGTCACCACAAGATACCTGAAATCACTCCATGGCTCGATAAGGTCGTGATCTACAATATTTGTATGAATTCAATTGTTTTCATTGAAAATATCATTGAAAACAAGGGGGTACCCCCTAGGGGCTTTGTCGCCTTATCGGTTGTTCGCATAGGAATTTCTCGCTGTCAACTTTCGGTTGCAGAGCTGTCCAGTGTGGTCAATTCATGCGTGGCCATGCTTATAGAATTGGCATTTAGCGGGATTGATTGAAATTGCCTTACGGATTCGGCATCGTTGGAATAGCGACGATTCTCGGTTTTTTCGTTGGACTTTATGTTTATGATAAGCATACTCCATCAGATCTTTTTACGATTCAAGTTTTGGGTTTTATCGCTCTCATAGGTGGCTTAATGAGCATGCTCAAAATCAGAGGCTATAGCGGAGCTGGTGCTGGATTTATCACTGGATTTGGTCTCGGGGTTACTTTCGGAAACTACTTTCTGCCTACCAGTTAAAATTAGAAGCAGAATTGTGATTGAAACCCAAAGAAGAAACGGGAGAATAGATCCCTCAAAATACTGAAGAAAGATCAGAGTCAAACCCCCTAGTGCAGTTAAAGCTCCGAAAAGAATCCAGAGCTTTCTATCTCTACTGCTAAACAAAATCTTCTAGTTTCTCCTTTGCCTTCGTTTCTTTCTTTGCGAGGCTCGCGTTCTGAATCAACGTTAGCCACTTGTTCTGTCCAGTGATCGTAATCCCGCAAGCTTCAGCTGGCGTTTTGCCCTTTAGTCCAGTGTGCGGGCGTATGAAATTGTGATAGACTTGGTATCCAGTGATCACTGGAGAGTTAGCGGTCTTTACGTTGCGAGTTACTTTCTCCCGCGATCTGAACTCGTTGTTGAACCTCTCCATCTTGTTGTTGTGAATGTCTCCAGCGAGAGCGATTTCCCTGATATGCTCGCTTTGTCTAGCGGGATTCTTGAACTCTGATTCAAAGGCGTTTGCGTAAGAGCCTAGACCATCGGTAATTAATCTGATTGGAGCTTTGCCCATGAGCGCTTTGGCGTTACGAAATAGACCTTTTGCATCGTGGTCTTGCTTTGTGTTTGCGACCTCTTTGGCTATCCAGAATCTTGTTTCATCGTCAATCACCGCGAATAGATATTTCATATTACCCTTGACTTTGACGTAGATTTCATCGGCTCTCCACGTATCAGAGACGTTAGGCGTGATCTTTTCGGCATAGCTCTGCATCAGAGAGACATATTTCCTAATCCACTTGAATATGGTCTGATAAGAGACCTCAACGCCAATCAGTCTCAGCGATCTTTGTGTATTTCTTAGGCTCTCTCCAGAGAAATAGAGCTGCATCGCTGTAGTTACCGCTTGTGGGTTGTGTCTCATTTTCTCGAAAGCGAGATTTA
>JASHPO010000131.1 GCA_030038075.1 Nitrososphaerales archaeon
CATTGGACGCTTGTAACTGTCGCTCTTCTTATCTTTGAGACCTGCGACGAGCGCAGCCAACACAAGAGTACTTTCAAGGCCTTCTCGACTTACGAGTACGGCGATGTCGAGCGCGGCGACCGGCATCGATTTGCCTGGCGTCGGGATTGGATCTCGAGCAGTTATGATGCCCAGCCAAACGAGCACAGCCGCGACTGTCACTGCAGCAACCATGATGATTGTCGCACGCCCCCACTGCCATAATCTTGTACTGTGTGGGGAGGAGCCTATTGCCACAACCCCGGAACGCTCGGGAACTGTAGCGGCCGACACTATGAATTCTCGAGCGATTTCTGCCTAGAAACGATATATCAATTCATTGAGGCACCTGTACTGTATCAAGATTCGTATCCAGTATTCATGCAAAGAATTGCATTGAAGACTGCTTTTCTATATTCAGGATCCTAGCGCGCTCTTATTGAGAGCGTCGTTATTGGAACTGAGCAGATACCATGTGCGTATGCCAGTCTCAGTTTTTCTACCCCTAAGCGCTTAGGGATTTTCAAGTTTGCTTGAGTGGTGGTTGCTGTGGTTGCTATTGTGGCGGTTGTCGCATGCTGCTAGGTGTGCCAGAGGATCCACTGACGCGACGCGTTGAACCAAAGGTTCGGTATCTGGAGACAAAATAACTGCCAGCCACGAGTAGAATAGCAAGTGCCTGTCCTGCAAATGTCTGGATGTTTGGGAAGATCGAGAACCACAGTCCAGCCCAAGCTGGAATCCACTGAAGCTGTGGAATATTTGTTGTACCAATCCATCCTGCGAGTTGCATCTCGTTGACCTCTTCTCCGACCATCACAAATAGAACGCAGGTCAAGAGGACGCCTGTCAGGATGAGCATTTTCTTGTACGGAAGGTGACGGTGCCCGACGAAAGTAAGGTAGCCTGCTGCAACTGTCAAAACGAGGCCAGCTGCCGCCCCATAGTAAACGACCGTGGGACCCATCTCGATATAGTAGCTCTGGAGGAAGAGGACAACCTCAACTGACTCACGGTATACTGATGCAAAGCCCATCATTGCCAACCCTAGAAGTATACGGTTAGATTTCACGCCCGTTTCGTTGGCCTCTGCCATGAGGGATCTCTTTGCACGATTTTGTATGTTAATCCAGCCAGACCAGTAAACACCGTGGAAGAACCAATTCATCACGATAAGCAGGACAATGACTGCAACCATGCCCGTGGCGGCTTGGACTGAAAGCGCGCCATAGTTCACCATCAAATTGCCCACTATGGAGATTGCGACAAACCACGTTACGACACCGGCAAGGAAGCCCATTCCAGCGCCTGCCTGGATCGGGCGTTTGAATCCATAGTTCTTTCCCTTTAGACCTGCGATGAGTGCTGCCAGTACAAGGATCGATTCAAGGCCTTCGCGGTTTACAAGTACCGCAATGTCAAGAGCTGCCACAGGGAAAGGTGTGTGAGTTGTTGGATTTGGGTTCCCAGCTGCCGTAATGCCCTGCCAGATTAGCACAGCTGCAACTGCTACCGCAGCGACAACTATGACGATAGTACGAATCCACTCCTGCGCCCTCATTCGACTTGGAGAAGGCATAACAGGAATGTTAGTCCCTGCATTACCGGAAGATTGGTAAGCACTGAAGTCGGTCAACATGAACTCAGTTCTGAAGCATGACATACGGCATATTTAAGATTAACAGTGTCAATTTGTGTTCAATCAATTAACGCTGTCAATTTAAATAAGGATCTGTTATGAGGAGCATTGTGTCCTACGTTGTCGAGATTCAAACATCGGTGCGGAGAGCACGCGCATAATCACGATCACATACAGTACCTAAAGATATCTTTGCTTAATGAATGCAGACCCTCTTTCCATTTTTCACCACACTTGTCCACGCTATTGGTAGAACAGCTCTGTTCCATTGTCTTAGGGCAAATAATTAAATATGCTCGAGAAAGAAACTGATTTTGGTGCAAAAAATGTTCAAAGGTGACTGTCTTCATAGACGGTGTTTGCCTTCATCGTATGTCTGAATAGAACAGCATCCAAACTCTTTCTACAATCCTCCACTTCTATCCAATGCATTCCATTGCCTGCGAGAAGCATAATTACGCCGAGCGTGAGCGAGTTTCCATGAGTTCTCAAGGTAAACTTATCAAGCTCGCGCTGCCCAAGGGCTCGCTCGAAAAAGCAACATTCGCGTTCTTTGAACGAGCTGGTTACAAAATCCGAGGACAGGACAGGACGTACAGGCCGACAATAAATGACGATGAGATCGAAATCAAGATTCTGAGGCCGCAGGAAATTCCGATATTCGTCGCAGACGGGGATCAGGATCTTGGCATCACGGGATCTGATTGGATAAAAGAGACCAAAGCGGACCTACGAAAAGTCCTCGACTTGGAGTACGGCGCCGTCCGGCTTGTAATGGCAGTTCCAAAAGCATCCGCGAGCGTACCGTTTTCGGAATTTTGCAGGGGCTACTGGAAGGAGGGAAAGAAGCTTAGAATTTCAACGGAGTACCTGAACATCGCTTCAGAGTACCTGACTCGCCTTCCCTTCTACAAAGATTACTTCGGTTCCAAGGCTCCCATGCAGATAACGCCATGGTGGACGAAGGGTGAAAACGAGCAGGCGAGCATATTTCTCTCCTTCGGTGCCACAGAGGCAAAGCCGCCAGAGGACGCGGACGCTATCATGGACGTGGTGGAGACAGGAACGACTCTCGATCAGAACGGCCTCGTTCCCGTTGAGACGCTGCTAAAGTCGACAGCCCACCTTGTCGCGAATTCCGACGCGCTCAAAGATCCGCAAAAGCGAGAAAAGATACTGGACATAATGTCGGTGCTCAGAGGCGTCGTGGAGGGTTCCAAAAAGCTTCACATCTTCGTGAATGTGAGAAAGGAAAATCTCCAAAAGCTTCTCGAAGCGCTTCCCGCCCTAAAGAAACCCACTGTCAGCGAACTGTCCGACAAGGATTGGTATTCGGTCAATACAATAATTGACAAAGATTACCTGATCAAAGCAATACCCCAGCTGAGGAAGCTTTCGCAGGGACTCGTGGTGCACGAACCTAGGCAGATCCTCCCGCTGGAGGATACCGGTCTCCCGGAAGAGTCGTAATTTTACGAAACTGCAAGTTTTTCGAGGAAGTATTATCCACGACCGACGTTCGTATTGATCAGTATGCAGTTGCGAGCGTCGGCCAGACCGAGCAAGCGGTTACGAGAATACGAGCAGGCGGCGCTCGATCGGAAGATTCGACGATTGCATCTCGCGTGGCGGAGATAATAGATACAATCAGGGAATCCGGCGATGCGGGACTAGTTCAACTAACTAGAAAGTTCGACTCTGACAAAATCAAGAGTTCAAAGGAACTGAAAGTCTCTCGGTTCGAGTTTGAACGAGCTTATTCGATGGTTGGCGATGAGAGGATTAGGGCAATGAAAGCTGCCTTGAGACAGATTTCCTTTCTTGCAAAACAACAGATGAAACGTTTCGCCCCAAAGAAATTCAGATCACAGCTTGGTTTTGTCATAGAGGAGTCATACTTTCCCTTCAAGAGAATCGGAGGGTACGTTCCTGGAGGTCTTGCGTCCTATCCGAGCACGGTGCTCATGATTTGCGCTACCGCGCGGCAGGCTGGAGTTAAAGACATTGTTATAGTCACCCCGCCTAAAAAAGATGGCACTGTCGATGACTCGGTCTTGGTTGCAGCCGACATCTGCGGGGTGAGCGAGATTATCAAGGCTGGAGGCGCTCAGGCTATCGCGGCGCTCGCGTTCGGTACAGAGTCAATAAAAAAAGTCGATCTCATAGCGGGCCCTGGAAACCAGTACGTATCCGAAGCCAAGAGACAGGTTTCAGCCTCGCGCCAAGTCTTGATCGAAAGTCTCGCGGGGCCGACCGAGCTTCTGATTCTAGCTGACAAATCGGCTGACCCTCTCCTCGTTGCTGAAGATCTCATATCCCAGGCAGAGCACGGAAACAGAACTCTGTGCGGACTGGTCAGCGATTCTTCCAAACTTGTCCAATCGGTTGCTTCCCGTTTGAAAATTTTGGAGAAGCCAAGGATGGAACAAATACTCCAATGCAATCTATTCACGGTGCTTGTCAAAAACGAAAGTATGATGGTTGAGTTCGCTCAGTGCTTTGCACCGGAGCACGTCGAAGTTATGACAAAAAACTCGGAAAGTATTGCGAAAAAGCTCACGAATTCGGGTTTGGTGTTAATCGGAGATTACACGCCCTGCTCTTCTACCGACTACATCGCTGGAACAAACCACATCCTGCCAACCGGAGGAACTGCCGCGGTCTCGTCCGGTTTGGCGGTGGAGAATTTCCTAAAGAGATTCACTACCGTGCGCGCAAATGAACAATCGCTGCAGAAAGCTTCAAAATTCATCTCGACGCTTGCGAAGATGGAAAATTTTCCCAATCACGCGAATGCCGCGATAGTCAGGTTCGAGAAGTGATTTGGATTTGTCAAGCGAGCTTCGGTATGCGCAGTCCCCGCTCAGGATAGATTACTCGTCAAAGAATCTCACACGCATGAATCTGAACGAGAACATCGTAATGCCGTTGAATCGACTCAGGTCAATAATCGCAAAATGTGCTGATGAGTTTGATCCCCGGTACTACTCATCTGAGATTGGCGAAGGAGAGTTGCGAACGCTGGTAAACGAAATTGCAAATTACTGCTCTTGCTCCAAACACTCAGTTGCAATTGGGGCAGGCGGCGACCAAATTCTGGACTTAATATTCAGAATGAAGTTTGGAAAGCGGTCATCCAAAGTAGTGACAGTTGATCCGACTTACTCCATGTACTCAATCCTGGCGAAACGGCTGGGAGGAAGCGTATCTTCGGTCAAGCTAGGTCCTTCAACAGTCCGTCCACCGTTTTCACTCGACGCCGGACAAGTGACTAAGAAATCAAAAAATGTCGGTGCGAACCTAGTGGTCATTGCATCACCCAATAACCCAACTGGAATCCAATATCCTGCCGAAGAGATATTGCAAATAGCAGAATCCCTAAGTGATGTAGCCCTCGTAATTGACGAAGCGTATGTCGAATATGGAACGTATTCTGTGGCAAGATTAATCTCTAAGAGCCGAAATCTCGTTGTGGTCAGAACATTTTCGAAGGCTTTCGGTCTAGCAAATATGCGGCTGGGCTATCTGCTTTCGCCGGACACTAGTTTCGTTGAGAAATTTAACAATGATTTTCAGTATCCGTATCCAGTTTCGAGTTTTGCCGTATTGATGGCAACCGAGCTTTTGCGGCGCAAGTCGATGATCCTTGAGTATGTGGAAAAGACCAAGCAATACAGGCAAGAATTGATCGAAGGGTTGCAGAGATTGCGTCTCGATGTCGTTCCAAAATCTGACGCCAACTTTATACTCCTAAAGTCAAAGTCGTCGAAGAAAATCGCTCAGGCACTTTTGATTAACTACTCAATTGTGGTCAAGTATATTCCGATCATGGGAGTGGAGAATGATTTCCTAAGAATTACCGTAGGTACGAGAGAGATTAATGAAAAGCTGCTGTACGCTTTGAGAAGAATAATTGCGGCGTAAAAAATGACAGTCTACAAGGAATCAGAGGAGTTCGCAAAGATCCGCAGCTTCTCGGGGATAATATTCGACTGCGACGGTGTTCTAATAGACTCTAGCCGTTCTTATGATCTCGCTCTTAATGTATGCTCGAAAGCAATCTCCTCATTGCTGGGTCTTGATTTCGAGGGTAGTGAATATTTGGAATTTCTGGGCGAGCTCAGGAAGCTCGGGACGTTCAACAATGATTGGGATAGTTTGGCTGTTTCCACTGCTTATTTTTATTCGAAGGCTGAGAACACAAAGCTCCTCGACGAACTCCCTCAAATTCCGATTCTGTCTCAACGAATTGCAAACTTCGAAGCCCGAGTCATGTCTGTGAAAGAGGAGAAAAAGACGGAGATCCCCTTTGAAGAGGTGACGAAAATCGTCTCCGGGATGCGCGAAGGCACGAAGAGGGATCTAGTCTGCCAAGCAATACTGCGAAACGATTCGCTGGTCGATAATTTGAAGGAAATTCTTTCCTATCCGAAACCAGTGGGAGAAGGATTTCTCGCGACTCTATTCGACGAGGTTGTCTACGGGAAGAAAGTTTTTCGAGAGATGTACGGATTTGATTGCGCGACTACGTTCATGTCTGATCCAGGGCTGATTCTGGAGGAGAAGAAGATAATAGAAGAGACAGCTCTTGTGAGTTTCTTTTCGGCCTGCGGGGGTAACTTGGGAATAATTACGGGGAGACCACGAATTCCGACTCTTTTCACATTGGGCGAGACATTCACGAAGTGGTTCACCAGACCTGAAATTTGCCTTTTCACGGGGGATTACCTTCTCGATGTTGACGAGGTAAAGCCCTCCCCAAAACCGATGCTCAAAGTCGCGAAAAATCTCGACTTGAAGGACCCGGTACTTTACGTGGGGGATTCGGGAGAAGATCTTCTCATGGCCAAGAACGTGAACAAGAGCGGGCTGTTGAAGGCGACGGTGTACTTTGTGGGAATTGCTTCGTCAATTGAAAAGGCTAGATATTTCGAGTCCGAAGGCGCATACGCAGATTGCATAGTGTCGGACGTGAATGAACTAGCATCGACCTTGGGACGAAACGCCGCGCAAACTACGAGGATAAGAGCGGGTAGGTAGAATCGGCAACGAAAAGAACTGCGCAAATCGAAACTAAAACCAAAGAGACCACGATAAAAGTACGGGTCAACCTTGACGGATCAGGGAAGAGCCGAGTCTCTACTGGCACTAAGTTCCTTGACCACATGATTGCTTCCCTATCAACGCACAGTCTTATCGACATTGATATCAGCGCAAAGGGTGACATGCGCCATCACATAATCGAAGACACGGCTCTTGCTCTAGGCAAATGCCTGTCGCAAGCTCTTGAAGACCGCAAAGGCATCACGCGGTTCGGATTTGCTTTCGTTCCGATGGACGAGGCTCTGGGGTTCGCCTCAGTCGATCTCGTAAAGCGAAGTTACTTCGTAATGTCGGATCTTGGACTGCGGAGAAGCATGATCGAAGACCTCCCGAGGGAGGACCTTGAGCACTTTTTCAGATCGCTCTGCGATTCGCTCGCCTGCACGATGCACATTAGACTGGAATACGGCGCTAACGATCATCACAAGATCGAAGCATGTTTCAAGGCGCTGGCGCTTTCGCTGCGCAGGGCGGTTGAGAGGGACACTAGAAGAGCTTCACTCGTCCCAAGCTCCAAAGGCGCGATGTAGACATGACCGCACAAATTCAAGTGCTTGACTACGGGTCGGGTAACTTGTTCAGCATAAAGGATGCGTTGAGCCGCATCTCCCCCAATATCAAGGTCAGGGTCTCTTCTCATTATCGGAAGGAAAGCGCCGACGGACTGGTCTTGCCCGGAGTTGGCAGCTTCAGCTCTGCCCAGAAGATTCTCGGGGAAAACAGAGAAGCGATTCTGGAAGATGTTCAGGAGAACGGGATGCCACTCTTGGGGATATGCCTAGGCATGCAACTTATGTTTGAGAGGAGCCAGGAAGGAAAAGGAACCGGGCTGGAACTCTTCAAAGGCAAGGTCGTAAAGTTCAATCCAGAGCACAACCTCAAGATTCCCCAGATGGGCTGGAACACTTTGGATATATCCGCCGAGTCGAATTTATGCAGAGGTCTCCCGAAGCGGAATTGGGTCTACTTTGTTCACTCGTTCTATCCTTCCCCGGAAGATGAGGGTATAATTAGGGCGTGGACTACATACGGGAGCCAGCGGTTTCCCTCAGTGATCGAAGAGAAAAACGTGTTCGGAACGCAGTTTCACCCCGAGAAATCCTCCAACGCGGGTTTTCGAATGATCACAAACTATGCGAAAAGCGTGCTGTCGTACTCAAAGTGACTTTGAATTGCTAGTTGTGCCAGCAGTGGATCTGATCGACCGATGCGTTGTAAGGGTCGAACAGGGAGACCAGAACAGAAAGACCGTTTATTCAGATGATCCGGTCGGCGTAATCAGAAATTTCGCAAAGAATGGAGGTAGCCTCGTCCACGTCGTAGATTTGAATGCCGCCATTAGAGACGACCCGGAGACAAACAAAGAGACGATAGGAGAAATACTCTCCAAATCTGGATCAATCGGAGTCCAGCTTGCTGGGGGAATCAGAAGCGCTCGCAGAGCCCGACAACTCTTGGATGAAGGAGCCAGACGCGTTGTGATCAGTTCTATCGCCTATTCGAAACCGGACGAAGCCTACGAGATCCTGCAGACATTTGGCTCGGGGAGAATAGTTTTAGCCTTAGACTACGATTCGTCTGGAATGGTGAGGACAGCCGGCTGGTTGAAGCAGCAACAAGAAGGAGTTTCAGAAGCGATCTCCAGATTTTCAAAAATGGGTTTCGATTACTTCCTAACGACAGCAGTCGAGCGGGATGGGTTGCTTCAAGGGCCGGACATCGCTACTCTTCAGAAGCTCAGAAAGGAGAATCAGAATTCCGCAAAAATAATTGCTAGTGGCGGAATTTCTTCGGAAGCGGACATCACACAACTTTCAAAGATTGGAATAGACGAAGCAATCGTTGGCAAGGCAATCTACGAAGGGAAGATATCGCTCTCCATATTGTCCAAGAGGCCATAGGTAGATGGCGCTCGCAAAAAGAATCATTCCGTGCCTTGATGTAAAGGACGGTAAGGTAGTCAAGGGAACTCACTTTGTTTCCCTGAGATTCGCCGGCGACCCCGTAGAGCTTGCAAAAAAGTACTGCGACGACGGGGCGGACGAAATCGTCTTTCTGGACATCTCGGCTTCAAACGAAAATCGAAAGACAAAGGTCACTCTCGCAAGAAAGATCGCTCGTGGAATGAACATCCCCTTTACAATAGGCGGAGGAATCGGATCAGTTGAGGATGCGAGGGTTGTCCTTACCAACGGGGCGGACAAGGTTAGCGTCAACACGAGCGCAGTGAGAAATCCGAAACTTGTGAGCGACCTTGCAGAGCTGTTTGGAACGCAGTGCGTCGTTGTCGCCATCGACGCAAAGAGGAGCGACAAGACTGAGTCGGGCTTTACCGTTTGCATATCCGGCGGTTCGCGCGACGCAGGCATTGACGCAATTTTCTGGGCGAAGGAAGTTGAAAAAAGAGGCGCGGGCGAAATACTGCTGACCTCGATTGACAAAGACGGCACCAAAGACGGATACGATCTAGAATTGACGAAGAGAACCTGCTCGGAAGTTTCGATACCAATCATCGCGAGCGGCGGATGCGGCAAAATGGAGGATTTTCTGCAAATTTTAAGGGGCGAGAACGCTGCCGACGCGGCACTCGCGGCCTCTGTTTTTCACTATGGCCAGTTTACGGTAAGGCAGGTTAAAAAATACCTTGCCGCAAATGATGTGCTAGTTAGAGTTTGATGTGATAAAATGATGCAGAATGAAGTCACAGATAATGTAGCCGAGTTTGTCAACAGAATTGACTTTGCCAAGGGAAACGGACTGGTTCCAGTAATAGTGCAGGATGAGAAAACCAAGGACATAATGATGCTCGCTTATGCGAACAAGGAAGCTCTTACGCTGTCATTGACGACCGGAATTGCTCACTACTGGACAAGGTCGAGAGCAATGATTTGGAAGAAAGGCGAGACATCTGGCAACACCCAGCTCATCAAGAGAATCGACACAGACTGCGATCAGGACACTTTGCTCTACGTAGTTGATCAGAACGGGGTTGCGTGTCACACAGGTGACTGGTCGTGTTTTCCGAGCGTGACAAAAGAGAAATCGCAGCGAAAATATTAAACATTTTAAGCGAATTCTCGCGGTTTTTTTCCGAATTCCTAACGCGCCTCGGTAGCTCAGCCTAGCTAGAGTCTGTAAATCAGACGGCTTTAGCGCGACCTTGGTAAGAGAAACAATCTCAGAAACAAAAAGGTCGAGGTCGCGGGTTCGAATCCCGCCCGAGGCTCCTCTATTATCTCATACAATTTCTTTTTGATGCAACGAAGCAGGCATGCAGTCGAATCGATTCATCGCCCTAATTAGCCGATGGTATTCTTATATACCGGAATACCATTTTAGCTAAACATGGAATCAACTACTGTCAAGGTTTCCAAGCAAACGGCAAGGAAACTTTCCTCCCTGCAACGAAGTCTAAAGACCAGTAGCTTGGATGAAACCGTAGATCTGCTTGTAAGACAACATCGAAAGGAGCTGATTAACGAATCGTTCGGAGCAGATAAAGGAAAAATAAAGCCATTCAGTGAGGATGACCGTGGTGAAGATCGTCGTTGACGCCTACGCCTGGATTGAAATCTTTCTTGGGAGCAAAAAGGGCAGGTCTGCATCACAAGTGATCCAGGATGCGGAGCTTGTTTTAACTCCCGGGACCGTCCTTGCAGAAATATCGAGGAAATATCTTCGGGAGGGAGCAAAAGAGGATGTCATTCGAAATAGATCGAAAACGATCTCTGAAAGTTCGGAAGTTTTAGCAATAGATGAAGAGATTGCTGTAGTAAGCGGAAACGCCTATCTCCAAATCGAGGAGAAAGCAAGAAAATCTAGGATTGACAAACCAAGTCTTTTTGACGCGATAGTTCTAGGAACTGCCAGAGTCAACGAAGCAAACGTTTTGACGGGAGATGTCCATTTCAAAGATCTTCCTGAAACGGTCTGGTTAGAATAAAGCAAGCAGGAGTGTCTTTTCACTTGAAGCTCAAATCCCACCCGAGGCTTCTACCTCCATGAGTGGAGAAAAAGACATCCACGACTTGACGCGATCCTGGAAGGAATTAGGAATTTTAGAAGACATCGCGATTAAAACAGTACTTTGGATCGCATACCCATCTTCTGTCATGGCTACAACTCGGGGCGGTCTTAAATTCTGAAAGACTATGATTTGAGGGAATCTGGATTTCGATGATACCGGCTGAGTGCAGACGGCCTCGTAGATTTTCAGTCGCGTCCAACGATTCTGCACACAAGGCCTTGGATTTGCTTTTAAAAACAAAAAACTGACGGTCGGGTGAATGGCATCAGGCCCTTCCTCCACCAGCGGCAATCAGAGGAAAAGTAAACGGCGGAACCTGATTACAATTGTTGCAGTCGTTGTAATACTGATTCTTATCCTAGCGATATTCCTCACTCACGGTGGCACCAAATCTGGTGACGTAAATCTTACCTCGATCACTGTCCAGTGGAGCGGTGTCACCTACACTCTGCTTGACACGCCATATTCCAGCTCCAATTCGTCCGGCGGGTATGGAAACTCGGGATTCAATTTCAATACTGAATTCGTCGATTCAGGAACCTGTCCTAGCAGCGGGGGATGCTTTGATCCCGGATCAACGGCATTCGCGTTGACGAGCATCACGTCCGGGTTTCAGGTCAACTGGGTGACCGCATGCTATCAATCAAAGGGTTACGCACCTCTCGTAGGACCAGTTTTCGGTAAATATTTTGCTTCCCCGCCTTCTGTACCGAACGGTTGCAATTCCGCGGGCCCCGATGTTGCAATGGCTGGCCTCACGGCCGGCTCGGAGGTGTTTCTCACCGTGGATGTCCAGTTTTCGTCTGCCGCATTGGGTTATTCCGGCCCGCTAGAGCTCAAGGCTACGCCAGTTGCGAATGTTACCATCACAAACAAGGACCCCACCATCACTACGCTCTCTTGCAGTCCCGGGACAATAGCGGTTGACGCTGTGGCGTTGTGCACAGTGACAGTGAACGATACAGCCACCTCGCCGAAAGCGACTGCGGCACCCGCCGGCTATGTCAATTTCACCGCCCCTTCTGGAACTTTTGGTCCCGGCCGCATTCCGTCCTGCGATCTCCAAGCGCTGACCACGTCTTCGGCGTCCTGTTCCGTGAATTATGAGTCTGCAACGCTTGGCTCAGTCCTGATATTCGCCGACTACGGAGGCGATAGCATCCATCAGACAAGCTCGGCGGGATTTCAGCTGCAAACGTTCGAGTATGCGCTAACCGTATCGCCCTCGAGTCAGAGCGTTGCTCAGGGTCAGACTGCTACGTATCAAGTCACTGCAACGCTGATGCAAGGTTCGGCAACATCGAACATTCCCGAGGTTACCCTTGGAATCGAGAACTGTAATCCGTACAGTATGACCTGCACATTTTCCGGTGCAATGATCACACCGACACTGGCGGGCAATTCGACGACTTTGGCTGTTACTCCCATACCAAACACTGTTCAAGTGCCATATTCCTCCACAATATCGGTAACAGGCACAACGGGTACCGGCGACTATGCGCTTATGATCGCCTCCAATGACGTAACCATCATGGTTACCTAACAAGTAGCCGCGATAGAGATTTATCTGGTTGAGTATCACGTCCTATATCACGCTGTAACACTGAGGATAATACTTAAACGGCTAATGGACTCCTCCATTATGAAGTATGGCCAGAGTACTAGTTAGGACCCGAAAGGTTGGAGGCTCGATTGTAGTAAGTATACCGAAGGAAGCAACGGAGCAGGAAGGGATCAGAGAAGGCGAGTTAGTTGAACTAGAGGTCCGCAAAGCTAGAAAAGATTGGTTCGGCGCTACGAAAGGAGTCGGGTCTTTCACAAAGAAAGACGAACTAGATACAAATGACTGAGATAGTAATCGATTCTTGGGCTTGGATCGAGTACCTAGACGGTAGCGAGCTGGGGTCAAGAGTTCGCGATATGGTTTTGGACCAGCGAAACAAACTATACACGCACGTAGTCTCTATTGTAGAGATTGTTTCCAAGGAAAAAAGAAGAAAGAAAGATCCAGAAACAGCTTGGAAGGCAGTAACTAATCTCTCTAGTATCTTGAGAATAAACGAACTAGATTCTAAAGAAGTCGGTCTTCTACACGCAGAGATGAAGACTACGTACAAGAATTTTGGCCTTGCGGATTCATTTGTTTTGCACGCCGCAAGGAAAATCCATGGACGAGTGCTGACAGGAGATCCTGACTTTCGCGGTATCACCGAAGCAATATTGCTCCATTGAGCTATTTTTTTCCGATTTTTTCGACCGATGATGTTCTCCCCAGCGTTTGCAAAGAAGGTCCTCCAGCAAAAAGCTCCGTCCTTTTAAAGAGCTAGCAGTACTAAGTCTGAAATTAAATTGAATGTTCAAGGCTTAGTTCCTTAAAGCTTTAGGAGTTCAACTTTCAATGTCAGAAGAATTCATTTCCCAAGTTAGAACGGATTTGCGGGCCCTAACTGGAAAGCCCATAGGAATAATGCTAAGAAAGAATGGGGTTGTGCAGAAAAAGATGGATGGTAAGATAATTCGCGTTAGCGACTCAGATTTCGAATTTCTGCCGCTAATGGCTTCAGAAGCAATTATTTGTTCCATTAAAGATGTTCATGGTTGGGTCACCGATAATGATGTCGTTTGGCCGTCAAAGCAAAAAGAGGTAGAAAAAGTCCTCGAAAAGAACTGCTCAGGAGAGTTTTCGGAGCTGATAAAGGGAAAATAAAACGGTTCGATGAAGAGGATCGTGGTGAAGATCGCCAGTGATGGTCACGTAAAAAGGTATACAAAACTTCACAACAAAGCGACAAAATCACAAGTTTAGGACAATGTGGTCCTGAAAATAACGCAGGAAACCATTTAATCATCCGTTTTCGTCCATGGTAATTGCTACCTCGCAGGATTGAATCACATTAGCTAAGAGAGCACCAACGATCTCGCGTTCCGCCAGTCTGGATGAAATCGGAAAAAGCCGAAGAAAATTACTGAAGGGGCTACTGGCGTTGCCCGCCTTGGCAATGCTCACGAAACTCTCAGGCAGATTATCTCTTCCAACACAAGCTTCGAGTGTAATTCTGGCGGACCAAATTTTCGGAGTACTGAGTTCTGTTCAGGATTGGAGCCAGCTAGTGGATATCGGCACAGTGATGAACCGCTCGTCATCCACTGACTTTGATACCTGGATAGCAGCGACCGCGGAGAATAATGACTGGTTCAACGTGTTTATGATAAAAAGCTACGCCATGCACGCGGGCTATTCTTCTTCGACGATAGATGATTCCGTAAAACTTGCCCTGACCAATATGCCGATGTTCGAGGAGTATCCCATCCCAATTAGTCAGGTCGATAGTTACGGACAGTGGTTCTGGCCATTTTACAAGTTTACACTGTACGGCTATCGGTATGCCCAGGAATTGAATTGGGAAACGGAGAGGTGGGACCCAAATGCCGCATTCAGTTATCTGGCATTGGTCTACGATACGTTTGGGACTTCCTTCTATCGAATGAACGGCACCCTAGAGGCCGGCGTTCCCGTTTCCGCAATTTTTGCAGAGGGTTTGTCCTACGGATCGAGGTGGCTAGAGTTCGGGAAACTGATCGGCTGTTTCATGATATTCCACGATCTCGGTATTGACAACGCGCTACTTTACGCTTTAAAGTGCTGGGAACAGATGAACGACGAGCTATGGAGGACTGACCATTTTACTTACTCCACTGGATGGTTCGGATATGAGTTTAGCTCGATGGACGCTCTAATGGACCCTTTTAAGCTCAAAATGAGAATGGCATACCAGCAGAACTCGGTGCTGCAAAACAGCGACAGGCTCGTGACCGACATGCAGTCAAGATACCTGTCCGGATACGGAAACGGCCAGTGGTCAATTCAGCAGGGCGATACCACGATAACGCAACACCTAAAGTGGTCAAACGACGGAGGCGTCTCCCTGTACAACGAGACCAACAATGTCGAATTGAGACTGGACGGCACGCTTAACGCTTGGATACTCAATCACCTAGCTTTCGCACAACTTCCAGCAGGCAGCCAGTCAATGGTGACTGCCATGCTTGAGGGAGATGGAATGGTGAAGGCTTCCGATGGCCTGCTTCAGTCAAGCCTGGTAGAAAACATGAGCTTCATGCTTACTAGCTTGTCGGGAGAGACCACCGACGCCGCAACCGCGATGGGAGCACTGTGTTTGTTTTTGAATGGGATATCGGTCAGGGAAGGCGCTGGGCTTGCCATCCCGATGATTACAGACAACGAGAATGACCATTCTGCCATAAACAGCTATCATTTTGGGTTCGATCACGAAAACCAGCAGATCAAAATTCCCGTGTGGGGCGGGACCACCATGAACTTCATGTTCGGGTCAAATCAGGTTCAAATGACATTCTGGTCTACAGGAGTTTTTCTCGTCAGTTTCAGCTATGATTGGAATTCGATCACGGATTGCGAAGTAGTTTCGGGACTAAAGACTGATGAGTCCTACCTTCCACCTTGAAGGATTCAGTTCCGAGAAGAATTAATCCGCTTTGCCTTTTCCTCTCTGAACGGGTTTCTGGGACAGTGTTTGAGATGGCGACCTTTTTCCCCGCAAACTGGGCATTTCGCCTTCTCGCTCGGTCTATACTTCGTCCCGTTTTTCCTTTTGGACTCCGACTTCATGAAAGATTGAGCGTCACCGCTCGGTGCAATCAAAGGGGCTCGTACCTCAAATTGGATTTCGAAAAATTTTAAAAAACGACACTGCAGTCAAGCGAAGTTCAAGCCACCTGTACGTCCTCTGGCGAAACCCATCCTGCTCGATTCGTTCACGAATTTCTCCGCCACTTTCTCCGTAGAGGGAGTTTCAACATTGAGTACCAGCACGCACGTAAAAGATTTCTTTCGGTTCTGATTTCCACTAGACAATTAAAAATGCGCCCAAACGTCCTCCCCGACGGCTGAATAAAGGGCTTGTGAAGGCCAGATTCATACCGATAGAATTCTTTGCGGGCACAAATTCAGTTCAAGTTACTGTAGCTAGTTCGACCGCTCTCGACCCCCTCACCACAGACGGAGCAATCGCGACGAACGCTATGATAGCCAGAAGCAGGTTAGCAATGTGAAAGCCGTTCAAAAATTCGACTTTGGCAAGAGAGAGTGCAGAGCCTGAAATCGTTCCTTGGAGCAATGAGGAGAACTTGTCGTACGAAATGCCGAAGGTAATGAACAAAATAGACAGCCCATAGCCCGCAGTGAACCCTACGTTGAACATCGTGCCCTGAAAGCCAGACGCAACTCCTCTCCTGTTCACAGGAACGGAGCTCATTATCGCCCTGACGTTTGGCGAACTGAACATTCCGTTTCCGATCCCGGCAGAACACAATACCGCCGCAATTTCCCAGTACGGCGTGGTAGGACCAAACGTAGTCATGACGAGAAACCCGCTGCCAATCACCAAGAGTCCAAGCGTCGTCAGAGACCTGGAGCCGTATCGATCTGACAGGTTTCCAAACACGATAGAAGCTACCAGATAGACAGCGTCGAGAGGTAGAAGCCCCAGCCCCGCTCTCAAGGGAGAATATCCCAGTTCAATTTGCAAGTAGAAGGCGAGGATTATTACCACCATCCCCCAGGTGACTGCGTTCAGCGATCCCGCGATGTTTCCCATAGCAAAGAATCTGTTTTTGAATAATTTCAGATCTAGAATCGGAAAAGCTATGCTGGCTTCACGCTTTACGAAGAGAACAATCAAGACCAGCCCTAGCGCGAGCAGTCCTAGACCCTCGTCAAGCCCCGATAGTCCGTAACTGAGAAACGTGATAGCAACTAGTGCCAACGTTATTCCGAGAGCGAACGTTGCGAAACCAATCCAGTCTATTGTCTTCGTCGGGTCTTCCGTCGCAAGTTCCCGCAGTTTCGTATAACCGATGACGAATCCGATGATGCCGATCGGGATGTTTATGTAAAATAGCCCCCTCCAGCTCAGAAATGATAGGATCAGACCCGAAAGAGTCAGGCCCGCTATCGATCCAAATCGAAAAGCCGTCTGATTGATTCCAAGAAACCTGCCTAGCTCATTCTTTGGAGATGCATCGGTCATGATCGCCGTGCTGTTGGTGCCAAGAAGGGCCGCGCCTACTCCCTGGACAACTCTGAACACGATCAACTGCGCAGCGTCACCGGCTAAAGCCGAGAGAGTGGACCCAATAGTGAACAAAATGAATCCGATATTGAAAAGCCGTACGCGCCCGTACAGATCGGAGATTCTTCCGATCAAAAGAACAAGAGCGAGTTGGGTCAAGAGGAATGACTGCCCAATCCATATCACCTCGGCGGCGCCAACGTGCAGTTCCGAGGCGATCGTCGGTAGCCCAATGACCACTATT
Organism: Nitrososphaerales archaeon; assembly: GCA_030038075.1. Lineage (GTDB taxonomy): Archaea > Thermoproteota > Nitrososphaeria > Nitrososphaerales > CADDZS01 > DATLTL01. The sequence goes on from JASHPO010000131.1 coordinate 17,142, forward strand.
CGGGTGCTTAGCGACGGCAGGAAAATGCCCACGATCGTTATTACAAGGGCGGTCCACTTGTACTGCATTCAGAACGATCGATAAACGAGTGAACTTAATGCTTCTGACGAGCCACGGATTCTTTCAATTTTCGCCGCCCATAGCAATAACCGCAGCAACTATTTTTTCTGGCGTGAAAGGAGTTTCCCGAAGCCTGATTCCGGTGGCATTGAAAATCGCATTTCCGATCGCTGCGCTCACGGGTACTATTGGCATTTCACCTAGAGCCTTCGGACCGTAGGAATCGTTCGATCGCACAAATCTGACGTCAATTCTGGGGATCGTCATGTGGGTCGGCACCTTGTAATTCATGAAGTTGGTGTTTTGAAAGCTTCCATAGTCGAGATTCATTCGCATCTCTTCGAATAGAGCCATTCCGATGCCGTTCACGACGCCTCCCCTGACTTGGCTCTCCGCAGTGAGGAGGTTGACTATTTGCCCAGAGTCGTGAATTGCGGCATATCGCTGGACTGAAACTAGTCCGGTCTCGACGTCAACTTCCACTTCTGCAAAATGAACAGCCCAGACTGATCTTTCCTTGCCCTCCGGAAGTTTGGGATCCGTGACGACGTTCTCTTCGAGCTCTTTTGCACAAGTTCTCAATACCGCTGCAACATCGATCGCTTTTCCAGAGCCCTTAGTCGACCTTACCATTCCGTTGACCAGTTCAAGTTGGTCCTTTTGACTTCCCATTTGTTGTGCGGCGACGACTAGTATATCCTCCTTCAACTTCAAGCAAGCTTCCTTCACAGCAGTTCCCACAAAGGTCGTCGTTCGACTGCCCGCTTCTCCAACAGAATCTGGAGTCGTCTCGGTGTCTCCCCAGAAGATCTCGATTTGGGACAGCGGAACTCCCAGGCTCTTTGACGCAATGATCGCCATCGCAGATTTTGCTCCCTGCCCAATGTCGATGATTCCCGAATGGACCTCGATCTTCCCGTCCGGACGCGCCTTTACGTGGGCCTCTCCTTTTCCGACCCGGGCGTGCCTTTTTCCCATAGCAACGCCGACCCCGGTCCACTTTGGCGTGCGGCCCCTTTGTAATTTCTCAACTGACGGAGGCGGCGACCAGCGCTCGCTCCATCCGAACAATTCCGTTCCAACTTTGAAACAATCGACTAGTCCAAAACTTGTATGATGACTCTTGGTACGCTCTGCGTTTCGCAAAACATTTTTCAGCCTCAAATCTAGAGGATTCATCTTTAGGGCATACGCAATCTCATCGACCAATGTTTCAGTCGCAAAGTTAGAGTGCGGATCGGAAGTCGCTCGCACGTTCCCGGTCGTAGGTGTGTTCGTGTAGACATCGAGCTCTTTCAGATTTGCCGCGTCAACATACTCTTCTCCCTGTATCGAGAAGAGGCCCATGAAAGGCGGTCGACGATTGTAGGCTCCAAAGTCCCCATAAGCCGTGATCTCGAAACCCAACAATTCGCCTCTTGTCGTGGAGACCGCCGCTCGAACGTGCTGAGAGGTTGACCACCGAGTATGCAGACCGACGAAATCTTGCTCCCTGCTGAATTCGACCATGACAGGTCTCCCTGTTTTCTTTGAGAGGATTGCGGCGATCAGGTCATAATTCATCGCCGTAGTCCTGTTCCCGAAACCTCCGCCCTTGTACTTGCAAATTACTTTCACGTTTTCAGGGGGAATCCTCAGGTCCTTCGCAAGAACCTCCTTGACTCCGTGGGTGCGCTGCGTCGAGGCGATCACAGTTAGCACCTCCCCATCCCACCAGGCGAGCGATGCGATTGCTTCTATCGAAGCGGGATGCGTTCTCTGCGTCTTGTAATCACCCTCGAAGATTTTGTCCGCTCTTTTGAATGCTTTCTCTACTTCTTCTGCAGAACCCATCTCGTAGGTCACGGGATTGTCTGTCTCCCACACTTTTGGTGCGTTCGCTTTCAATGCGTCCTCCAGAGTTAGAACTGCAGGTAGTTCGTCGTAATCCACGACGACTTGATCGGTCGCGAATTCCGCAGAGTCTCTTGTAGTGGCGGCAACCGCGCCGATGCAATCGCCCATGAACCGCGGATGGTCTTCGAACAGTTTGCGCATGTGCTTTCTCTCGCCAGCACTCCACACGGTACTGTCGTCAAGGCACGTTACAACCGCTTTAACCCCGGCAATTGATCGAATCTTATCAATATTAATTGCCTTGACTATCCCGCAAGGAATGGAACTGGTAATTATCTTCGCATAAAGCATTCCCGGCACGCGCCAGTCCGACACGTACTTCGCTCTACCGCTGACTCGCTCAAACGAGTCTATGCGCGGAACGTTTGCGAGAGCGATTTCTTCGTAGGCCGATTCTTGCCTTCTTTCAAGCAAGGTACTAGCCAATTCAGTAAGCTACCTCCCGCTCTGCCTTGAGACCTTCTTGACCGCTTCGATTATCCCGTTGTACGCGCCGCACCTACAAAGATTTCCTTCCAGCGCTTCCTTGATTTCAGCCTCGGTAATAGGTCTCTTCGAGTCATGATGAGAAAGGAAAGCTCTAGCCGCTAGGACCTGACCGGCAGTGCAGAAACCACACTGGAGGCCATCTTTCTCGACAAACGCTTCTTGGAGAGGATCCAGTTTACCTGAGGCAGATAACCCCTCGATTGTCAGGATGTTCGAACTCTCAGCTTCAACCGTGAACATAAGGCAGGAGCAGACAACATTGCCGTTGATTAAGACACTGCAGGCGCCACAGACTCCCTCGCCACATCCGAGCTTTGTGCCCGTGAGACCCAGGTCGTCTCTCAGACTATCAATAAGAATCGAGTGAGGTTCAACCTTTAGCGTTTTTTTGGTTCCGTTTACAGAAAAGGCGACATTAACCAATTTGCTGTTGACGGAAGATAATTCGGTCGTCATTTGAATCTCACACTGCTCTCTCAAAAGCAGAGATCAAAGCACGTCTCGTTGTCACCTTCACCATACGTGTAACAAAGTCTTCGGGGTACTGCATGCCTTCAAGCAGCTCGACCCCTTCAACTGTGAGCTCGGCTGCATCCCTAATGACATTCGATTCAGAGTTCGCAATTTCTTTTCCAAGCAGATACTCTTCCGTTCTGATTGCCCTAAACGGCTTTTCGCCAACTCCCCCTATGGAGAGGGCGAGACCTTTGCAGACACCATATTGCATCTTGAGCAAGACGCTAACAGTCACAAGCGCAAACCCGCCCATGGGCATTGTCAATTTTTGAAAGCTGTACCCGGATCCTTTCTCGGGGACCGGAATCCTCACTTCTCGGAGCAGTTCACCTTTCCTTACGTCAGATTCAAACATGCCTTTGAAGAAATCAACCGCGCTGACCGTTCTCTCCTGGCCCGAACCGCATTGCAAAACCATCGCGGCGCCGAGCGTGAGCATGGTCGGCGGGAGATCAGCCGAAGGGTCGCAGTGACAGAGACTTCCACCGATCGTTCCTCGGTTACGAATTTGGGTGTGTGCTATTCTTTCGGCTGTTTCAGCTAGGAGAGGTATGGTGTCCTTGATAATTTGCGAACTCGCGACTTCACCGTGAGTAGTAAGGGCTCCGATTGCAAGCGTATCGTTCTCTCTGCGCACATATGAAAGATCGGGGATTCTCTTCAGGTCTATTATGAAACCTACGTCAGTCAATCCTAGCTTCATCAGTGGTATCAGACTTTGCCCACCCGCTAGGGCTTTGGCATTTTCTCCATGCTCTTCGAGAAGCCTGGACGCTTCTGTTGTCGTTGTGGGTGAAAAGTATTGGAAACTCTTCAAATTCAGAACTAGTTTGCAATGCCCTCGTTAAAAATTTGACCATATCGGCGAGAGCTTTCAAAATTCACAAGAAGGTTTAATTCAAATCTCAGCAAGTTTGGTTTGTTCTTGTCCCCGATTATAGACGCTCATCTTCACTGCTCCGAGCTTGCTGACGATGAGCTGCTACGGTTCGCTAGGTTCAACGGTTTAAACTATACTCTGTCCGAACTGCTCGAACTGATGAAAGAGAACAATGTAGAGAAGGGTCTGCTACTCAGCCCGCCCGTAGCAGCAGGGTCGATTGCACCAAACACAAAAATTCTAGAACTGTGTCAGAAAAGCGGCGGAAAGCTTTTCCCAATCGTAACGGTTGACCCCAGCAAGAGCAAAGTCTCTTCCGCACTCAAGATAGCGAAGGCAAACAAGGGCTACGTAAAGGGCTTCAAGATAAGACTGGGTTACGTTCAGGCTTTTGCAGACGAACCGGTATTCAGTCCTATCTACGAGTACGCAGAGTCACTACAATTACCAGTCCTGTTTCACACAGGCGACACCGCTCTTTCGGACGCAAGTCTCTCCCATGCGCATCCGCTTCAACTGGACAGACTCGCAAATAGAAGGCAGGACCTCAAGATCGTCATATGCCACTTTGGGAATCCCTGGATGATGGATGTTGCAGAATTGATCTACAAACACGAGAATGTCTACGCAGACATTTCTGGGCTAGTGGCTGGCGAAGGTGGAAAATACTCCTCTCAATACCTTGAATCGGTTGCAGCGAAGATCTCCGATGCAATCTACTTTGCTGGAGGCGCGGAAAAAGTGATCTTCGGAACGGATTATCCGGTCGAGACATTTTCCTCGGGCCTTAGTCTCGTGGAACACCTGAAAATCGACAGAGAGGACATTGATAAGATAGTTTACAAGAACGCGCTGGAGTTGTTTTTTTCTGGACACTAGCGAGGAAATACAGATCAGGGAATTCAAGGGATCTGAAAGAGAAACTCTCGATTCTATACTCGATGCCAGTTTTGAAGGATGGTACCAGAGACACGCAAAGAGAACGCTCAGAGATATTGAGACGGTTTTCGGAGCTGTATCCGGCAAGGTGGGTGTCGGCCTTTCAATGGTGAGAAAGCTCGATGCTAGGACCGGCTACGTTTACTACATAGCAGTTTTGCCGGAATATCGGGGAAGGAAAATCGGTGGTAAACTTCTCGACAGGTCAATATCATATTTTTCCGGGCAAGGCGCAAACGCCATCTTTGCGAGCCTCATTCAGGAGCACGAGGAACCGAAACTGCTCTTCAAGAGCCGCGGCTTTATAGAGACCAACTTCGGCGAGGTTGCAAAAAAGTACGGAAACCTTCACGCGATCAACATGTACCGGAAGATGCTGGTGGTGAGCGGCGAAGTGGTCGTATTCAAGGAATCGTCCCAAACTTTGGAATAGTCGAATCGTATCATATCGGATGGCAAACCATCGTTTTCGCGAACGCGTCAAAAACGGGTCCCATGTCTTCAAATTCTGTGGGATCGCGCTCCATGCTGAATAACACGTAATATCTCGAAAGATTTGTGCAGTGAAAGTGAACAGACCATATGTCTCGAGAAGCTACGTTTCTACCCATCACTCCGGTCCTGATTTCGGTCGAAACGTGCGAGACAAGAGCCCTGTGCCCTGCTATCTGGGTTTCCTTTAGATCTGAAACAGCAAACGATTTCACGTCAGATCCCTTTTTCACCTGTTTTAAACTACCGTCCCTGTGCTCTTCGAGCGTCTTGAACTGCTTTGCGTCCTCGAGAGAACCCCATGATACGAAGACACGATTGCCCTTTTGGCTCTGAAAGGCAACATCACCCTTTTTACGGGAACTCTTCGGATTTAACTCGATGCTCCAATCAGAGGGAATCATTAGTTCGAATCCGTAAAGGGCGAATTTTTCGTCTCTCATCCTTTGAGTTCGACAGTTGAACTTGCACGTGAGTTTAATGCTTTCCCATGAATCGCAGGCGGGCGTTCAAATCCTAAGCTTCATGCAAATTTAAGGATATGATACATTACTAATCAACTATTTGTTGTTTCTCACGAATAACAGGATATAGATACCACTAACTTGATAAACCGAAATTTTATAGTGAACGTAAGGAATTTTCATTGAAGGCAAAGTCTGCCCAGAAGCTGATCGACGGAATAAGTCGGTACGGACTCGAGAACGTAAGCACTCTCTCAAAGTGGGTGGACATTCCCGTCGAAACCGCAAGATACATGATCTGGGAAGAGCTCCCAAAGCACCACATCGTTGTGAGGATAACTGTAGATCTCCCCAGGATCGGGCTCGGGCGCTGGATGCTTCAGGTTACTCCTACGCAAAAAGCTTACACTGACGGAATTGACAATTTTATCAGAGAAAGCGCGGGCCCTCTGTACATCGGTAGGGTGCTCCCCGATAATTCCAGCGTCTCGATACTCGGAATCCCGTTCGGAGAACAGTACAAGCTTCGAGAACAGATGGGACACCTGCGGAGCTCCAATGTCATCGAATCCTACTCGTTAGACGAAATAGAGTGGGTCAGGAACATTTCCCTGAACACCAATGCCTACGATTTCAAGGAAAAGAGCTGGAACTTCAATTGGGAAGATCTTGACAAAAATCGCGAACCGCCGATCAACTCAGAGATCAAGGAGGATCAAGCTCCCACAGTGGATTACAAGGATATCCTCATCCTAAAGGAGCTTGAGCAAGGAGTTCCTAGGACGCTTTCAAAGCTCTCAAAGCGCATCGGATTAGACCAACATAATCTGAGGTACCACTACAAAAGTCACGTCAAGCGGGCGATCGCAGGCTACTACCTGAGACTCGTGCCCGAAGATTCCGGAAAATTCCATTCGAGTCTTCTGTTTTCATTCGAGTTTTCAAACGACAAGTCACTGGCAGAAGCTCGCTCCGTTTCGCTAAAGATACCCTTCTCGCAGAAAGTCTGGAAGACAGAAAGAAATTATTGCTGGCTAACCCTGTGTCCCGGAGAATTTACTGCTGGGCTGCTCCGGTACGTCAACTCGAAATTCTGGAAAATTTCTGGGAAGCTCAAAGTCTCCTACATAGACGCAACGACAGAATTTTTCGGAGCTATACCGCCCCACACACTGTTCGACGAAAACAAGGGAATCTGGAAGTACGAGCCGCGGCCTGCAGTGCAACTCGTACGGAAGTAAAAAACACCAATTCGTTTTTAACGGCTGTTCTTGACCTTTTCTGGAATAGTTCGTTCTGGAAGAGAGACCTCATGTCTAAGGGTGACGTTACCGTTCTGGGATGTGGCCTCATCGGCGCCTCCGTGGCCGTGGATTTTCTTGAGAGTAATTCCGTTTCCTCTGTCACCGTCGTAGACATTAGCGGAGAGCGTTTGAGGTTACTTCAGCAGCTTGCCTCGAAGCTTTCGAGGACAGATCCGATAAGCGGAAGCAAGACGAAGCTGGTAGACAAGCTACGCACGGTCGAACTCGACACTGTGAAGCGAAACGCCGAGCTTTCGAAGCTGCTAGAAAACTCCGATCTTGGAGTGGGAGCGCTTCCCTACGGGATAGCAGAAGAAGCTGTTCAGACTGCAGTAGAATCAGGTACTAGTTTTGTCGATCTGATCCATTCGTGGCGATACGAGAAGTCCTCCCCGTTGGACGCAAAAGCAAAGCAAAAGGGAGTAACTATAATTCCCGCCTGCGGATTTGCTCCCGGCCTCACGAACATTCTCGCCAAATACGCAGCAGATCAGATGGAAGATGTCGATTCAGTCAAGATCAAGGTCGGGGGAATACCCGAGGTACCCAAGCAGCCGCTTAACTACAAGATCGTTTTCGCAGTAGAGAGCGTCCTCGAAGAGTATACACGCGATGCCTTGGTGGTTCGTGACGGCAAGAAGGAGAATCTTCCAGCACTGTCTGAAGTCGAAGAGCTAAGCTTCGACGGGTTGCCAGACCAAAAATTCGAGGCTTTCATAACTGACGGGCTGTCGACTCTACCCGAGACGCTGAAGAGGGTGAAATTCATGGAGGAAAAGACCATCCGCTGGCAGGGACACGTCGATCAGATCAGTCTTCTCATGGACCTAGGATTTTTCTCCGAGCGGCCCGTCAATTTGAAAACCACCGGCGCGAGAGTTTCGCCGAGAGCACTTCTCTGCACGTTGCTTGACAGGAAACTGGCGATGCATCAGGGCGATAAGGATATGACTCTCATGCGGGTTGCAGTTCAGGGAAGAAAGAAGAAGGGCGACCGTGCGACAAGAATCCATCAATTCGAAATGATAGACAGATTCGACTCGACCACTCAAACTACCTCGATGGCGAGAACGACCGCATACCCTTGTTGCACGGTGGGACAGATGATTTTGGAGGGAAAGATCACCGAGAGGGGCTTTATTCCGCCGGAACTGGCGATAAAGGACGATCGGTTCGATGAATTCATGTCTAGGCTGGAACGAAAGGGCTTGAGCATAAAGGAACGAGAATTCCTCGCGGATTGAGTGAAATGCAAGTTAGCGCTAGACATTCGGAGACATTTGTCAAAAGCCTCGAATTCAAGGCAGAGAAAGTGATCCCCACGACCTTTGTTCCTTTAGCGCCTGACAAGATATTCTCTGGAGAGCAAATTGACTTGCTGTTTGGAGTGTTTCACATAATGTGGAAGGACATGCCGAAACCAAAAGGATACAGCCTCAGGCTGGCCGAAGAAATTTCGAGCGAGGGAAGCTATCTGGGATGTCGACTGAAATACGGATTCATGCATACTGAGACAATCGAGTGCTAGTCCAACAGAATAGTTAGGGCGCCTCTCCCAAAGTGTCACGAATGTTTGCCAAAATATAGTCAGTGTTGGCCGATCGCGAATCCATGCAGCAAATATTGCATTGCTTGCAGGAGAGCCGAGTAGTAACAGCTGAAACCTTTTGTGAACAAAAGTTGCTGACTCAAGTCCGCCGATGAGTGACGAGGTCTCTTCGCTGAGGCTCAAGATAATTTTTGATCCATGCCCCAATTTCACTTTGACATTCCCTAATTCCTTATTCGCGCCTAGTCCTACTTCGGGGCCAGCGAGCCTCTTTTTTCCAATCCAGAGCAAGGAGTTTCTCAAACGGGTCCACGACAGCGGCGGCAACTATTTGGTCATCAACGTGAAGAAGGTCGTTGGAGTATCTAGCGGCTTGATTCCGGGACATCGTCTGTTGTTGGAAACACTCTCTTGGATTGTCAAGACTTTAGACAATGGGGATCAGAGCGGGCAAAAACGGATTGCTAGGATCGTGCTCAAGCACATGCGCGACTGTGCTGGGTTTTTCTCCCATGACCACGACCGATCTGTCCCTTACGAGCATCTTCATGTAATGATCGCTCAGTGCGAGTATACGGGAACGAAGGACTGAATCACTCTGCATCAAGAACATGAGCGAATCCTTTGACTCCTGTTGCAACATTGCGACCCTATCAGCCAGTCGTCCCAGAAGATGTTCTGTCTCGGTCGCGTACATGTTTTCGAGCAGGCTAATTGATTGGATCATGAGGACTTCACCGTCTACCGACTCCTTGCGCAACTGCTCGAGCATCTTGCTAACGGTCTCTGATGCTCCAGCCATCTGCGAAGTGATCGGAAAGAGAAGACTTCCTATGTTTTCCTTTCGCGCATCCGTTGTTCCAATTCTAAACCTGCGAGAAAGGGCTTCCTCACGGACAAGCAGCCTCAAAAGAGTGAGTATCTGTTCAATGCCCGCTCTAGGTAGTGGAATCATGATCACACTTCTGCCTAGGTTAAGCGTGTTTACGACAGCAGGAATTACAATTGACCTAATTGCGCTATATGGCACACCTCGTCGTACTCGACTGTGGATGTTCCTCCCTTGGATCCCGCCGAAGATCTGATCAAGTTGATCAGATCCGAACGAATAACTCACGCCGTCAGAAGCATCCTCCAAAGTATGCAACTTAGGCCGTGGAGTAGTCGGGTGAGGCGTACGGAATAAAGTGTCTGAACATCCTCCGGACAGCGTGTAAAGATACTTGTGCTGTTCGATGAGAGTCCCTCAGTTTTTGCATTTCAATTTCCCGAAGGATTCTGCTCTGTTCTTCGAAACGATCGAGCTCGATGATTCCATCGACGAGGTAATCCATGGTTGTCTTGTTGGGCTCCTCGCTCACGAAAATTATTCCAAAGTTGGAGCCATCCGCGAGCGATATTAACATCTTCTCAGCTTTAAGCCGCTCTCGCTCGTCGCCGATCTCTTTGAAGCCGTCCCACGTGTCGAGTACTGTCACACGTACCCCCTCTTTTGCTGGGCTACCAATACCTTGTCTATGACTGTCGAGGCCGGGCCCGCCCAGTCTAACGTCTTCAAACCGAGCTTTCTCGAACACATTCTTTTTCGCAGGAAATCTTGCTCGTCAACTTCTCGCTCGATTCGCGCGACGAAATGTACATGGTGTTTCTCTCCGAAGTGTTTCAATAGCTGGAGTGCGAGCGTTGTCTTTCCAGCGCTAGGAGGTCCCTTGATCAGGAGAGTGTGGCCTTTGAGTTCCAAGAATTTCGCAATCCCGTCCGAGCTTTTGGTGAGCGAAATTTCTTCTGCGGAACGATTCGCTCTACCGCGAAACTTCAAGTGGGAATCTCTGTGAGACGACCTTCTCTTTGACCGCGGAGACAATTCTCTTCGTTCAGCTCTTATCGCAAAGAGGCGTGGATTTTTAGTGCCAACCCAATATTCCTTTGAAAATCATAACCTTCCCTGATTTTTGACTCGCTGTTCAAAGATCTGAATAGCTCGGTGAGAATCACCTTTTCTATCGATTCGGCGCCCGCGTGAAAAATGCCGGTGAGATTCTCATGAAAAAGATCCGGATAAAACTTGTCTTTCTTCAGCTTCAAGTGGTAAATTGTTGCTGTTGAGCCGCTGTCGCCGAGAATGTGCTTTAGCGCGGTCACGATGGAGTCGTACACCAGGTCATCAAAATCCCTCTCTGGGGCCGAGGGAGATATTCCGCTTGGTGAACCTGCCTGTTCAATCAAAGGGCGCTACCACAAAACTTGACAGTTTCAAACTCATTGCATTATATTAATTTGCTCAATTTCATGAAATGATCAGGGCATAGGGGTGAATACTGGCAATTATGAAATGAGATTGGCTAGCGCGTAGGTTCTTGTTACATCAAAGATGAACTTAGCCACTTCTTTGAAGGTTTGAGAATCGGCAAACAAGAATTATCCATTAGCGATTCGAGTATATTGTCCAAAAATTTGTGGAGCGAGAATCCAAATGATTAAATCTGCTTCGCGGAGCTGGAGGAACATTTCTGACTTGCCTCGGTAGCTCAGCCTGGTCAGAGCGAAAACTAGACTCCTAAAAACTCGGTTGCTCAATTGCCTTGTAAGCAATAGGTCGCGGGATCAAATCCCG
>JASHPO010000132.1 GCA_030038075.1 Nitrososphaerales archaeon
GTGCGAGTTCTGCAAGCGATCTTTCTCGATTAACATAGGTTTCGAGAAAATGAAACACAATCCGCAAGCAGTTACAACCGCTATGCAGCTCTATTTCTCCGGGGAATCACTCAGAAACACGCAAAAGACTTTGAGATTTCTCGGCGTTCAAGTCTCGCATAAGACCGTATTCTATTGGATTAGAAAGTACGTCGCACTTATGGAGAAATACGCAAACAAGATCAGTCCCGGAGTATCGGACGTATGGAGAGCCGATGAAATCTACATGAAGATCGGCGGGAAACAAAAGTATCTCTTCGCAGTTATGGACGATGAAACTCGGTATCTAATCGCACAAGAAGTAGCTCATTCTAAGAAAGAGCATGACGCAAAGAACCTTTTCCGATCTGCAAAAAGCATGATGGGTAAAGCTCCAATTCGCTTAATCACCGATGGTCTAGGTTCGTACGAGAACGCCTATCAATCAGAGTTCAAGAGTCCCGGACGAGCTACCGAGCATATCCGAGAAATCGCTCTGAACGGAGAGATTCACAATAACAAGAACGAACGAATGAATGGTGAAATCCGAGACCGTGAAAAGACGATGCGCGGACTAAAGCACGATGACACTCCGATTCTGCCGGGATACCGGATTTATCACAATTTCATAAGAGAGCATCCGCACTAAAGGGTAAGACTCCGGGAGAGGCTTGCGGGATAACGATCAAGGGAGAGAACAAATGGAAGACTTTGATTGAAAATGCAAAGCTGAATGACGTACCCCAGACGGCTTTGCAACCGAAAAGTAACACGGGGAAATTGGAGGATTTCGCTTAACTTTGCAACCGAAGATTTCCCAGAACCCCTGGGGGGTACCACTATGATTTCATTGATTATTCCCATTGAAACAATTGATTTCTTACAAATATTGCATGTCGCGAAACCGAAGCACTGAGGCGCCGAGTTCAGGTCTTTTGCAGATAACAGGTACAAAGGTACGAGATTAGGGCGGGAGGCCGTATTTAAGCGACTGCTAACAATATGATCATTTTTTTCAGAAAAATCTGCGCAAGGTCGGTATACGGTACGGCGAGTAAATTGTCTTCTAAACGTAACTGGAAAGAGTGCTCTGTCCTTTGTTATCGAGCGGGTCCGCGTCAAAACCGAGGTATCTCAGATGATCTGCGAACTCGGAAGCGTAGCCATGGACTGTGTAGATTTTAGAAGGGTTGCAATACTTGGCAAGCTCCACGAGCTCGTTGAAATCGCAGTGGTCGCTCAAGTCGAATGCGTAATCGACTCCCATCGCGTATTTGTAGTTGGGATCAATCGCCCAGCCCGTGAACGTGACGACGAGAGCGTTGTATTTTTCCCTCAGTGACTTTATGAAGGCAGACCTCCCGGTCATTGACGGCGCAACTACGATCCAGGGCCTTCTTTCAAGGCGATTTTCACTGTAAGACTCGAATCTCGGAATATCCACGCCTAGTTCTATGTGGGCCTCGTTCATCTTGTAGACGGCATCGTGAAGATAAATCGGCGCCCAGCCGCGGAAAAGATATGTAATCATCTGGGCTTTGCCGAGTGCATAACCCGTCAGCACTACCGGCCTGCACTTGTCAAAGGATTCCGCGATTATTCTGCTGACAAGCGAAACAATTTCCGGAGCATCCCTGAAAACATACTTCGGATCCCCATAGGTGGTTTCCATTATCAATGTGTCGCATTTTATTCCCTTTGACCCTTTCAGAAAGCCCCTGTCCCTAGATGAATAGTCCCCCGTGTAAAACACACTGTCTTCTATCAAGAGCGCCTTGGAGCCAAGGATATGACCCGCGTCAAAGAGTCTGACTCCGCTCGCATCCTCCTCGGAAGATTCGAGGTCGTAGCCGCGAGCCTTTGCAAGCGCGGCTGTCTCCTTGCTCGCAACTAACTTGGATTTGCCGTTCGGCGTATGGACGTGATCGATGTGAGCATGCGAAACAAAGGTGTACTCGCAGTTGGACGCTCGCTTCGGATCGAGAGCAATGCTTCGGGAGGGCGTTCGGACTAGTATTCCGTTCCTCTGAGAAATGAAAATTCTCTTTCCAGAAGATACCGTTAGCGTCTTTTCCCTCAAAACCCACCACAAATTTTTGACAAAGAGGAACAAATTTTGTTCTTAAAGATGTTGGCCTGAAATCAGGGCCAAGCATTTTATCGGACCTCTAGGGAATACTTGCGAACATTAATTTGACAACGGTCAAGATCGGGCTGATCGGAAAAACAAACACCGGCAAAACTACATTTTTCGATTCCGCGACGGCGCAGAGCGCGGAGATCAGCAATTACCCGTTCACGACCAAGTCTCCAAACACGGGCGTGGGTCACGCTGCGACGCTTTGCGTCCACCGCGAACTGGGCATCAGCAAAGATAATCCAAAAAATTCTTTGTGCATCGACGGCTGGCGAATCGTCCCAATCGAGATAATTGACCTTCCCGGGCTGATCAAGGGGGCGTGGGAAGGCAGAGGATTGGGAAATCAGTTCCTCTCCATAGCAGCACAATCAGATGCGCTTTTGCACATTGTCGACTCTTCTGGCAGCATAGACGCCGAAGGAAAGATAGCTAGACCTGGATCGGGCGACCCGGTTGCGGATATTGCCGACATAGAAGACGAACTCGCAATGTGGTATCTCAAGCTATTCGAGGGCGCCTCGGACAAAATAGCAAGGACGCTCAAGACATCTCGTATGACTGACTTGGCTCAGACGATCAGCGAGCAGATGCACAATATCGGAGTAAAGCGGTCTCACGTGGTAGAGGTGCTGAGCAGGCTGAAGCTTTACGATGATATTGAGGCTTGGACCGGCGACCAGCGAAGAGAGTTTGCTTGGACCCTAAGAGAGGTCTCCAAGCCTACCTTGATAGTCGCAAACAAAATAGACGTCCCCGAGGGAGCGAAAAATTTTGGCAAGATAAGGGAGAGCTACCATGACATGATCGTAGTTCCTTGCAGCGCGGAATCCGAACTTACGCTTCGCCGGGCAGAGCAGAGCGGAGTTATCAAGTACGTGCCAGGGGAAGAGCGATTTGACATTGTAAAAGGAGCAAACCTGAACGAGAAGCAAAACTGGGCTCTGGAGCATATCAATAAGGCTATTCTCGGGGAATACCTGAGAACAGGAGTCCAGTTCGCACTGAACGTCGCCGTCTTCAAGCTCTTGAGAATGAATACAGTCTATCCAGTTTCTGACGCGACGAAATTCACCGACAATTCCGGGAACGTACTTCCGGACGTTCACCTGATGCCAAGCGGCTCCACGGTCACAGATCTTGCAGGGGCAATTCACTCGGACCTCGCAAGAGGATTGATCTACGCTGTTGACGCAAGGACAGGACTGCGACTTCCGATTGATTACGAGCTGAAAGACAGGGATGTCTTGTCCATAGTATCAGCGACGAAAAAGGTCGAATCGAGAAGGTGAATGGTAGGGAACGGCGGTTACGGTGGAAAAGGTTCGATTTGGTATCGAAAATGTATTAGGGCTTTGCCTTCTTCGTCGTTCTCTCTCTTGGGTTGTTTTCTGATTCCTGTCCTTCGAGCGGCAGGAAATCTGACCAATGCATAATTCGAGGTCTTGACTCTTGCGTGAATACAAACGCTCTCATTTCATCTCGCTCCACGCCAGTTTCGACAATATATCCGTCTGTCTCCAGCGCATCAATTATTTTCTTTAATTTTGCCCTCATTCCACCTTTGGCAAAGAGCATGATCATGTGCGGCTCGGTACTCTGAAGTTTGATTTCAGCGGCTTTGACGGTATAATCAATCTGCGTCC
>JASHPO010000133.1 GCA_030038075.1 Nitrososphaerales archaeon
GAATTCACCAGGTCGAATTTCAGAAAATATTTGCTGACTAGAGCGCTTGGTGAAATGCGCGCTCCCACGATCCTTGAGAGCGATGTCCGCATAGTCGTAGAGACCAGCTATTCATCCTTCGGGAACAAATCACTGGAGCCTTTCGCTGATGACGGGGAGCTCGTGCTTATGACGGGAAGACTAGATCCTCAAAAAGGAGTAGATATCCTGTTGAAAGCGGTTCCAGAAGTCCTCGGGACAGTTCCCTCTGCAAAATTTCTGCTTCTGCTTATCCCGATTTTGCAGAAAGAATTCATAGATTCAGCTATCAGCGAGGCATCCAGATACCCCAACAATGTTCGCTTGATTTTAGGTCGTGCGCCCCAAATTTATACTCTTGCACATGTCTCGGGCGATACGTATGCAATGCCATCGAGGTGGGAGCCATTCGGGTTATCAGCATTGGAAGCCATGGCAACGGGAAATCCCGTGGCGGGCACACGCGTGGGAGGAATAACTGAAACTGTACTCGACATATTCGAGCACGCCGGGAAGGGAACAGGCCACTTGGTCTCAAAAGATGATTACAAAGAGCTAGCGAAGAGTCTGATTAGCTTTCTACTCATGATGAAGATTGATCAGAAAAAGAGAGAGGGAACGGGCAAAACTTCAGTCTTGCTCGATAAGATTCCGTACGACCAAGTAAGAGAGATAGTCGCCCGAGATCCTTCTGCGGGTTCAAAAATTCGAGATAATTGCAGAATGCTAGTAAAAAACCAGTTCAGTCCCGACAGCGCCGGCCGGATGGCCATGAACGCATATGAGAGAGCCCAGACAATATCTAGCCAAAGGATGAGTTAAGCTAGTCTCCTATGGTAGATAATGACATGACACAAGAAGTAAGTTACGATCATTCTCTTCTGACCGATTATGATGTCTTCTTGTTCCGACAAGGGAAGCACGACAGTCTTTACCAAAAACTCGGCTCGCACGTATTGCAAGAGCCGTCTGGGACTCAGTTCGCTGTATGGGCTCCAAGCGCGCGAGGCGTGTTCGTAATGGGTAATTTCAATTCTTGGAAGAAGGATTCCCATCCGCTTCACCCCCGCTGGGACAGCTCTGGAATTTGGGAGGGATTCGTTTCCGGGATTGGAGTTGGCGAAGTCTACAAGTACTCGGTCGTGGCGAAAGATGGCAAGGCGACAGACAAGGGCGATCCCTTCGCGTTCAGGTGGGAAACCCCGCCGAGTACTGCATCGATTGTCTGGGATTTGGACTACAAGTGGAACGATTCTTCGTGGTTACAAAATAGGCGTGAGAAGAACTCGCTGGCTTCCCCGATAAGCGTGTATGAAGTGCACCTTGGCTCCTGGAAACGGCTCCCCGACGAAGGTAACCGAAGCCTCAATTACAGAGAAACCGCTTCCCAACTGCCCGAGTATGTTAGCGAGCTGGGCTTCACTCACGTGGAATTTCTTCCACTGATGGAGCACTCCTTCTACGGTTCTTGGGGTTATCAAACGATGGGCTACTTCGCGCCTACGGGCAGGTTCGGTTCGCCGCAGGATCTAATGCATCTGATTGACGTGCTTCACCAGCGAGGCGTCGCGGTGATACTAGACTGGGTGCCTTCCCATTTTCCATCCGACGAACACGGGCTCGCATTCTTCGACGGCACGCACTTGTTTGAACATGCAGACCCCAGAAAAGGCTATCATCCTGAATGGCACACGAGCATATTCAATTACGGCAGACTCGAAGTTAGGGCATTCCTGAAGAGCAGTGCAAATTTCTGGTTGGATAAGTTTCACGCTGACGGTCTGCGAGTCGACGGCGTAGCTTCGATGCTTTACCTCGACTATGCACGGAAAAACGGCGAGTGGATTCCAAATGAAAACGGTGGGAAAGAAAACTTGGAGGCAATATCGTTTCTGCGAGAGCTGAACGAAACAGTTTACAGAGAGCATCCCGACATTCAAATGATCGCAGAAGAGTCAACCGCCTGGCCGATGGTTTCAAGGCCCACGTACGTTGGGGGATTGGGATTTGGTCTGAAGTGGAATATGGGATGGATGCACGATACTCTTGACTATTTTAGTAAAGATGCGGTGTACAGGAAACATCACCAGAACCAACTTACATTCAGCTTGTGGTATGCGTTTACGGAGAACTTCGTCCTTCCTCTTTCCCATGATGAGGTTGTCTACGGAAAGGGATCGCTGCTATACAAGATGCCTGGTGATGACTGGCAGAAATTCGCCAATTTACGCTCGTTATTAGCCTATCAGACTCTGCATCCAGGAAAGAAATTGCTTTTCATGGGCGGTGAAATCGCACAACGGAACGAGTGGTACCATGAAGCGAGCCTTGACTGGAGCCTCCTGCAATACCTTCCACACGCTGGCGTGCAGAGGCTTGTCAAAGATCTAAACCATGTCTACCGTACACGGCCCGCCCTTCACGAACTTGATTGTGACGCAAGCGGTTTTCAGTGGGTCGATTTCAGCGATGCTGATAATTCGATTCTCGTTTTCTTGAGAAAGGGATCGAGCTCTGACTCGCTAGAACTAGTTGCTTGCAACTTTACACCGGTTCCGAGGTACGGTTACAGAGTTGGAGTGCCTAAATCTGGCTTCTGGAAAGAGATTCTAAACTCGGATGCCAAGGAGTACGGCGGTAGTGGTATTGGTAACGCGGGCGGCTGTAATTCTGAAACTGTGCAGTCTCACCGCATGGCTCAGTCGCTTTCGATAACCCTCCCCCCGCTTGCCGTCGTTCTATTTGATAGTCCGTGATCTCTGAAAATCTCGTGTTTCGGCGACATGGCACTTGACTCCGCAAAGTTCAAGTACAATGTACCATAAACCAAATGCATAGTAGACTTATAATTTGAAGCCTAAAGCTCGCGTATGCTTCAACTGACGCTTCAAGGTCTTGATGTGTTGTCCAAAGTAGAAGCTGACTATATTCACGGACAGTGTCTGGAGAATCTTCTCCACGCTCGCGTTCGAGATGATGGATGGTTCATCGCGGCGCCGGGGTACGCTCCGTACGGAAACTATGTCTGGCTCAGGGACAACGCGGAATGTGCGACCGCGTTGGATGAATACGCCGCGACGTTCGG
>JASHPO010000134.1 GCA_030038075.1 Nitrososphaerales archaeon
AAAAACCGGCAGAATGCTAGGAAACTTTCCTCAGGCTTTCACACATATGGGTCTTATATCCGCAGTGTTTGACATTTATGAACAGCAAAAAGGGGCATAGGCCATGAAAATAAAACGAATAATTGATTTGAGTCAGTCTCTCTACAATTTCATGCCGACGTGGCAGACAAATCCCGACCTCCGGTACGAACCGACGATGAAAGCTGCCAAAGATATTTTCAACGTTAGCGTGATAAGACAGATGCACATGCACACAGGGGCACACGTAGATGTGCCTCTACATTCGATTCAGGAAGGTAAGACAATCGATCAGTATCCCATCGAGCGATTCACGGGCGAGGGTGTCGTTCTAGATTTTAGAAGAAAAAAGCCCGCCGAAGAGATTACGGAAAAAGATCTACGACTTTATGAAAGTTTGATCAGAAAGAACGACGTCGTCATGCTCTGCACGGACTGGTCAAAGAAAAGAGGTTTCAACTCTGATTACCTGTATCGTTGGCCGTTTCCTAACTTGGAAGCCTGCAAATTTCTGATAGAGAGGGGGATCAGCGCGATAGGAACAGAGGGACTGAGCATAGCTGGTTGGACTGACAATGTTCCGGCGCAGGGACCTGTCACGAAGATTCGCTCAGATTCTCTACACAACGTCTTCCTTGAGAAGGATATTCTCATAATCGAGGGTTTGGCAAATCTCAGTGAGCTTCTAAATGAACGAAACGACCCTGCAAGGGCGTTTTTCATTTTCGCCCCTCTGAATTTCGTAGGAACTGAGGCTGCCCCATGTCGCGCAATGGCTTTAGTTGCTGAATAGAATGCGCGTGGCCGATTCCAAATCAAACTGCTGAGAAGTTACTGTGATCGATCGAAAGGGTCCCCAGCTGACTCTTCCTTCAGCGCTGAATAACGATAAGGTGGACGCGTTGATTCGATCTAGCCAAACTGCCATTTTCTTGGATTATGACGGTACCATCACCGATCTAGTGGACGATCCTTCCGAGGCTTTTTTGTCGGCAGAAACAAGGAGAGTACTTCTCCGACTCTCTTCACTTTGCCCGTGTGCCATAATAAGCGGTCGGGACGTGATTGATTTGAAAAATCGGGTCAAGCTTGGAAACATAGCCTACGCAGGCTGCCATGGGCTCGATATTATCACGGCGGACGGAAGGAGGCAGGATGACGCCAAGCTCTTCTCATTCCTTCCTCGCATTGACTGGGCTGAAGCCACGCTTCGAAGTACCATGAAAACTATTCCCGGCGTAATTATTGAGCACAAGCGATTCGGGGTCTCAGTGCATTATAGAAAAGTTGATCCGAGCCTAGTCAAAGAAGTGGAGCAACGTTTCAACGCGATAGCTTTTCCGAAATTAAAACAATCCAAGGGGAAGAAACTGCTGGAAGTCCTGCCTAATGTGCGCACGAACAAAGGTGTTGCGATTCTTTCTATCATGCGATCTTTGAGAATTCCTAAGAATGTACGAGCTCTTCCGATTTTTATAGGGGATGATCTGACCGACGAATACGGGTTCAAGGTTGTCCGCAAGTCAGGCTTGGGAATCATTGTATCCGAAGAAAACAGAATTCATACGTTTGCGAGACTTTTCTTGAGAAATCCGGTGGAAGTAAGATTGTTTCTCGAGCGCGTATTCAATTTACTGAAGGCAACAGATCGAGCCGAGTCTTCAAGTCGTTAGGGCGGCGGAACGTTTCCTGGCTCCTCTTCTTTGCCAGCCATCATGTCCTCGAAGGAGCGCTTCACAAAATACTGTTCATAGAGTGACACATGCATGCTGTCATCAATGCCGCTGAGGAATTCGTGCACACGCTGAGCGGCATTCCTGCCCGACCCCATAGCCTTGACGACGAGGGTCTCGCCCGTCGTAACATCGCCGGCTGCGAAGACAGAATTCATCGATGTCCTGAAATGATCGTCAACGGCAATCGAGTTTTTCTTCCCGGTCTTGAGCCCGGACTCTTTTTGAAGAAACGAATTCGGCCCGCGCCCTATCGCCAACAGCACCGCCGAGCATTTCATTTCAAACTCCTTTCCCGGTACGGGTTCTACGTTTTTCCTGCCCGTCTCATCCGGCTCGCTGAGCTTCATCGTGTTCATTGTCACGGAAGCAAGCTTATTCTGGCCGTTGAAGGACTTTGGATCTGTCAAGAATTTGAACTGTATTCCCTCCTCTTTCGCTTCGTCTAACATGATAGAGTCCGACGGTATTTCTTTCTCAGTACGCCGATAAACAATCGTGACGTTTCCTCCAGAAAGGCGCTTGGCAGTTCTTGAGCAGTCGAGCGCCGTATCGCCGCCACCGATTACCAGAATATCACTTCCAAGGTCATACCTCGGATTCTTCAGATAACTTTCAAGGCCACCCGCGAAGACATCTTCGAGAAATTGATAGCCATCATAAACGCCTGGCAAATCAGAACCCGGAGTGTCAAGTTTGACGAGGTCCTTTGAACCGGTGGTAATCAAAACTGCATCAGCCCCCTCAGACAAAAGATCGCTCAATTTGATGTCTTTTCCAACCTTGACGCCTGTTTTGATTTCGACACCTTCGCTTTGCACTCTCTGTATTTCATACTCAAGGACTTCTTTTGGTAAGTGATAGTCTGGGATTCCATACCAGGCCGTTCCGCCAGCCCAATGAAGTTCTTCGTAGACTGTTACCGAATGTCCGTATCTTCTTAGGAGCGAAGCCGCCGCAATTCCAGCAGGCCCGCCACCCACAATTGCCACACGTTTTACAGAGTCCGGCATTGCCTCTGGATCGACATGTGTTTCTTGCTCCCTCTCCCGATCAGAAACAAACTTCTGTATCATTCCAATTGAAATTGCTTGACCGCTCCACCTCATCACGCAGGCATCCTCACACAAGCCCTGAAGCTGCGGACAACACCTAGCGGTAACTCCAAGCAGGGCGTTAGTTTCCCTGATTCTGTGAAAGGCTGTATTCATATCTCCTCTGGAGACGGACTCGCACATCCCTCTGACGTCCATCTGAACAGGGCACGCGTCTATGCAGACTGGGGTGCCGCAGAGGAGGCAGCGTTTTGCTTCTTCCATCACTTGTTCCAAAGTGTAGGGTTGCTGCACTTCTGAGAAGTCCTTGTTTCGTTTTTCAGGATCAGATTTCGGAAAGGGAAACGGGCCAACCCTATCAGGATTCGCTTGCGCGCTCATGTGCGTGCACCTATCCCATAGCGTAAATCAAGTAAGATGCCGCCGATAAAGGAATGCCGATGTCCTTGAGTTCAGGCTGTAGTTTCACTTTATGCCCGCCTGTGCTACCTAGCCCCGACATCTCGCCGACTTCGATTCCCCTGTACCTATGGAGTCGTTGCCAGGTCGCCGGGTCAATCTCACCGTCATTTTTGAATGGAAAGTTCGCGAGCCTCGAAATAAATCCGGTTCCCGACAAATGATCAGAAACTCTGCCTTCAGGAAGATTTCTCATCATGTAGAATGAACCGTTGTGCCAAAACAGACTGTGTTTTATTTTCAGAATCTGATTTCCGATCTTGCTCGAAGAATCGGATTGCTCGAGCTCGTACGCGGCGATTGAGAATGGCCTAATTTCTCCGTCGACCTTCGGGGTCAAAAGAAAAAGTTCGCGGCCGCTAATTGATCTTATCACGAAATCCAATTTATTGTTCTTTGATATATTCCCCACCGTATTACCGTCCTGCGATATTGTCGCTATCCCGGTCGAGCCGTCTCCTCTTACGACGTACTGTGTAGCTGCCGAACCAGAAACTCCTCGTCCGCGTCGATACCGACTTTCACAGACTCGAATTTAACCGCGATCAACCTTTCTACCAGATTACTTATTTGAGAATAGAATCGACCCTTGAGCTTTGTAATGGATCCGTCGAAGCGATGAATAGACTAACGTGCATTATGAATTGCTGCGTAAGCTCTCAGGACTTCAGCGTGCGACCAAGCTAGCCATGGGGCCGGAGTAGATGTGCCCGTCCATTCTTTCCACTTTTCATGATCGGTCTCGCCCATGTAAGTTCCTTCGAATTGCTCAGGCAACTCGCCCTCACTGTTACGTGCTTGAAGACACAGGTTTAGTGTATCCGAAGCTTCATCCACATGTCCTCTCCGAGCAAGGCAAGTGGCAAGCTGCGCTGTTGTAATAATCCATGCCTGTCCGCCCCAGTAGGTGTCCACGTGCACAGGACCTCCAGACGGATCACTACCATTAGGCACTTCATATCTCCTCAGCGCCCTGACTTTTCCGGAGGCGCCGTGATTTAGATCGAGCTCGACCGCAAGATTCTTGTTCAGTCTAAGCGAATCAAGAGTTCTGTCGAAAATGTCGCCCTTTACCGGGAAGACATCGTAGGTAGTTAATAACCAAAGCGACGTCGAGCAGGTCCCCGCAGGCGGTTCTTGGAACCTTTTCATCATTCTGACTTCATCATCCTTCAAAAAGAATCCCGTGAGCATGGACCTCGTCTGCTTTTCGTACTCCTCAAGCTTGATGTCCTTGACTTCGATGTGCTCTTCGAGCGCGATGCACTCCCTGCTGGCAGCATGGAGCAAACCTACCACCGAAGAAAACAGGGGACTCTTGAGATGAGGTTCATCCTTTTCTTCCCACTCGTTGGCGCACACAGTGAGCAATCTGCGGGGGCCGCTATGCTCCCATATCGCGTCGAAAAGATAACTTATCGCTACTCTGACGCCCGGCCTGCACTTTTCAAACAGAGATGTATCCCGGGTGTATGCCAAGTGCTTTGCAAGCGCGATTAGACATCGCGATACAGAATCATACTGGATATTATTCCAGGGTGCTGTCAGCTCCTCCCCGTTTCCAGTTAAACGAGCGTGGGGGTGATACGATTGATTATAGAATTCGGGATTTGCAAGCTTGCTCTGCATCATCGAGAGCGTCTTTACGCCCTTCTCCTTTGACTCGATGTAGCGGAACGATCTGTACAAAGCTTTGGCGGAAATATCAAAAAGTCTTGTTTCACCGAACGTCGCAGCGTATTTGTCCAGTGCGATCACACATTCCGCGTTGTCCCTCAGCCAGACATAGTTCCCGTAAGGAACGTATCCGGGCGCCGCGATGAACCACCCATCATCTCGAACGCGGGCGTGGAGGAGATTCTCCAGACATTGTCCGTGAATATAGTCATCTTGTATTTTGGACAACACATCAAGACCATGCAACGTCAGTTGAAGCATACGCGAGCTTTAGGCTTCAAATTATTAGTCTACTATGTGCTTGGCTTATGGTACATTGTACTTGAACTTTACGGAGCCAAGTGCCATGTCGCCGAGATAGAGACTTTCACGGACTATCAAACAGAACTATCGCAAGCGGGGGAAGAGTTATCGAAAGCGATTGAGCCATGCCGTGAGATTGTACAGTTTCAGAATTGCAGCCGCCCGCATTACCAATACCACTGCCGCAGTACTCCTTAGCATCTGAGTTTAGAATCTCTTTCCAGAAGCCAGATTTAGGCACTCCAACTCTGTACGTGTATCTAGGAACCGGGGTGAAATTGCAAACTGCGAGTTCTAGTGAATCAGAACTTGATCCCTTTCTCAAGAAAACGAGAATCGATTTTTCAGCATCACTAAAATCAACCCACTGAAAGCCGCCTGCATCACAATCAAGCTCATGTAGTGCAGGCCGCGTGCGGTAGAGATGATTTAGATCTTTGACTAGCCTCTGTACTCCAGAATGATAAGGGTATTGCAGCAAGTTCCAGTCAAGACTCGCTTCGTGGTACCACTCGTTGCGTTGCTCGATTTCACCGCCCATGAAAAGCAATTTCTTTCCGTGTTGAAGAGTCTGATAGGCTAAAAGCAAGCGTAAATTGGCGAACTTTTGCCAGTCATCGCCCGGCATCTTGTGTAGCAGTGATCCCTTTCCATAGACAACTTCGTCGTGCGAAAGAGGAAGGACGAAGTTCTCGGTAAACGCATACCACAGGCTGAACGTGAGTAGGTTCTGGTGATATTTCCTGTATACCGAGTCCTTACTAAAGTACTCCAGAGTATCATGCATCCAGCCCATATTCCACTTTAGACCAAATCCCAGTCCGCCAACGTTTGTAGGCCTGGATACCATCGGCCAGGCGGTTGACTCTTCAGCTATCATCTGTATATCGGGATGCTCTCTGTACACCGTTTCGTTAAGCTCTCGCAAAAACGATATTGCTTCCAGGTTTTCCTTCCCGCCGTTTTCATTTGGAATCCACTCGCCGTTTTTCCGGGCGTAGTCGAGGTAGAGCATCGAAGCCACGCCGTCAACACGCAGACCGTCGGCGTGAAACTTATCCAACCAGAAATTTGCGCTGCTCTTCAGGAATGCTCCAACTTCGTGCCTGCCATAATTGAATATGCTTGTGTGCCATTCGGGATGATAGCCTTTTCTGGGGTCTGCATGTTCAAACAAATGCGTGCCGTCGAAGAACGCGAGTCCGTGTTCATCGGACGGAAAATGGGATGGCACCCAATCCAGTATAACCGCAATCCCTCGCTGGTGGAGCTCGTCAATCAGATGCATAAGATCCTGCGGCGAGCCGTACCTGCTCGTGGGCGCGAAGTAGCCCATCGTTTGATAACCCCAAGACCCGTAGAAGGAGTGCTCCATCAACGGGAGAAATTCCACATGTGTGAAACCCAGCTCGCTGACGTATCCGGGCAACTGCGAAGCAGTTTCTCGATAGCTAAGACTTCGATTTCCATTGTCAGGGAGCCGTTTCCAGGAGCCAAGATGCACTTCGTACACGCTAATCGGCGAGGCAAGAGCGTTTTTCTCCCGCCTATTTTGTAACCATGAGGAATCATTCCACTTGTAGTCCAAATCCCAGACAATCGATGCAGTACTCGGCGGGGTTTCCCACCTGAATGCAAAGGGATCGCCTTTGTCTGTTGCTTTGCCGTCTTTAGCCACGACGGAGTACTTGTAGACCTCGCCAACTCCAATCCCCGAAACGAATCCCTCCCAAATTCCAGAGCTGTCCCAGCGGGGGCGAAGCGGATGAGAATCCTTCTTCCACGAATTGAAGTTACCCATCACTGACACGCTTTGCGCACTTGGGGCCCACACAGCGAACTGCGTTCCGGACGGGTCTTGAATTACATGCGAACCGAATTTTTCATAGAGATTGTCATGCCTGCCCTGACGGAACAAGAAGACATCGTAATCAGTCAGAAGAGAATGGTCGTATCTTACTTCTTGTGTCATGCCAGTTTCGACCATTCGAGACTACGCGGAACTCATCCTTTGGCTGGATATTGTCCGGGCTCTCTCATATGCATTCATCGCCATCCGAGCGGCGTTCTCGGGGCTAAACTGGGTTGTTACACGCGTTCTGCAATTATCTCGAATTTTCGAACCCACAGAAGGATTTAGGGCAACCAGTTCCCTTACTTGGTCGTGAGGAATCTTGTCGATCAAGGCTGAAGTTTTGCCTGATCCATCTCTTTTGTTCTGGTCAATCTTCATCATGAGTAGAAAGCTGACGAGACTCCGCGCTAGCTCTTTGTGGTCATCTTTTGAGACCAAGTGGCCTGTTCCGTTGCCGCCGTAGTCGAATAGGTCGAGAACAGTTTCAGTTATTCCTCCCACTCGCGTGCCCGCGACGGGATTTCCCGTTGCCATGGCCTCTAATGCTGATAGCCCGAACGGCTCCCACCTCGACGGCATCGCGTACACATCGGCCGAGATGTGCGCCAGTCCGTAAATCTGTGGAGCGCGTCCTAAAACCAGACGAACGTTTTTCTGGTATCTGAATGCCTGGCTCACAGTTGAATCTATGAACTCTTTCTGCAAAATCGGGATAAGTAAAAGTAGGAATTTTGCGGAGGGAACTGTCTCGAGGACTTCCGGAACCGCCTTGAGCAGTACATCCACTCCTTTTTGAGGATCTAGTCTTCCCGTCATAAGCACGAGCTCCCCGTCATCAGCGAAAGGCTCCAGTGATTTGTTCCCGAAGGATGAGTAGCTGGTCTCTACCGCTAGGCGGACATCGGTCTCAGGGATCATGGGAGCGCGCATTTCTCCAAGCGCTCTAGTCAGCAAATATTTTCTGAAATTCGACCTGGTGAATTC
>JASHPO010000135.1 GCA_030038075.1 Nitrososphaerales archaeon
CTCGCTGATAGTGCCCGTGCTGCTGGGTCGCAAGGAGAGCGAGTGATGAAATAGTGCCTGCGAGGAAAGCACCCGGCGGGCCCGTAGCTTAGTTCCCCGGTGGGGGAGAGAAATCAGGTAGAGCATCGGGCTTTTAACCCGAGGGTCAGGTCGCAGACCCCCGAAACGGGTTCGATTCCCGTCGGGCCCGCTCCTAATCCGGTTCGATACCCAGCGTTAAATGCGCGGCCGGCCCAGAAGGGCATGGCCAGCGAGAAGGGGAGGAGAAAGGAGCGGGGAGTCTCGAAGTACTCGCACCTCCTCGAGTCAGACCCCACGTTCAGGGCGTGGTACGCCAACGTCCTGAGGGCTTCGCACAACACCGGCTCGCACTACTTCCTCAGGATGGGGCGCATCTGCGACGAGCTGTGTCGCGTGACACCCAAAGAGATAGGGGCTATGAACAAGACCGAGCTGATGACCTTCGTCTCGACGGCGGTCTCCGACCTGGAGGAGAAGGGGGTCTCGGGAGTCACCATCCATTCGTACGTGAAGGCTGTCAAGTCGTGGGCGAGGTTCAATGGCACCAAGCTTGACGAGAGAATCAATATCCGCGAGAGCGAGAACAGCTACCTAGAGGAGGTCGTGCCTAGACCGGAGCAGGTCCAGTCTCTCTTTGACCATGCTTCACTAAGAGTCAAGGTCGCTGTGTCCCTGATGGCGTTCTCCGGTCTCAGGCCGGCGACGATAGGGGACGCACTAGGACTCGACGGATTGAGGGTCAAGGACCTTCCTGAGATGGAGGTCGAAGACGGAAAGGTCGCATTCCCGAAGATTCCGACCCTCATCACCGTGAGGAAGAAGATATCCAAGATACGTAAGCCGTATGACACCTTCGCTCCCGCTCAGGCCTGCGAATACATCCGTCAGTATATCGAAGACAGGATTCGCAGCGGGGAAGCGCTGACACCAGAATCGGCAATCATAACCGTGGACAAGTACAACGCGGTCAAAGACAGGAGGTGCTCCTTCAAGAAGGAATACGGACAGCACGTCACCACCACAAATGTCCGGGACCTGATCAGGGCGGCCATCAGGGATGCTGGCTTCAGCTGGAGGCCCTATGTCCTGCGAAGATACTTCGACACCAGGATGATGCTCGGCGAGGCGGATGGATTGATCATACCGGACTGGAGAAGCTTCTGGATGGGACACGCCGGGAACATTGAGTTCGTCTACACGCTGAGGAAGGGGCTGGACGAGGAGACCATCGAGAAGATGAGGAACGCCTACCTGAAGGGAGCGAATAGGTACCTTTGCACGAGCGAGGGTGCGCACGAAGAGGATATCGTGACTAAGATCAGGAAGCAGCTTCTGCTTACAGTTCACACCCCCGAGGAAATAGAGAAGCTACACGTAGACGAGAAGACCGACGAGGAGGTGATTGGATTACTCCGCCAGCGCCTCATTGAGGTAACCTTCAATCGGGGCCTGAAACAAAAGGTGGTCAGAGCGTCCGAAGTGGACGAATGGCTCTCAAAGGGATGGACGTGGAAGGGGAACCTGGGCGACGGAAGGGCAGTGTTGGAGCCCGCAGACTAGCAGGCCATGATCACCCTAGTTCTCCATGAAGCCCCATGCAGAAGACCTTATCTCGGAGTTCAAGTCCTCTATCGTTGGTGGCTAAGGCCCGAAAGGGGTCTTTCCCGAAACGATGATGCCCGTGGATACGGGGTGGGAGTATGTAGGGAAAGATTCACCAATGTTTTGTCATTAACTCCATTTTCGCGAGTCCAGAGTCTACCTCGATGGGTTCAGCCAGTCAATCTACGCCGAAACGAACGAGTCGGAGCCACACTCGAGCATTCGCGAGGAACTCATCGGCATCGAGCTCATCAGGCTGCCCCAAGATGTCATCCCTCAGTGGGCCGTCGGGTATCCGTTCCAGGGCAAATCGTTTCAGTCCGGCGAGCTGCACTTTCCGAAGGGTAGTGGGCGCCTGCATTTCTCACGAGTCATAACTTGCTTTCGCATTTAACGAGCCGATGATGAGCAACAAAATAACATTCATAACAAGAATAACGCGGTTTGTCGTGTTGCAGACGCTAGTTTCTTCTGAAGACCACGTGCTCGTGAGTCTCTTTGAAGGTAATGTGATGCTTGCGGAATATTCCGTCTCTGCCCAAGACAGCGTAATGGAGTGCGCCGACGACCGTCGGGACTATGACCGTCGAGTTGTTGAGCTCGCAGAATGGCTTCGGGCTTGTCCCTTTCAACACTTGAATCGATTCTAGGGGCACGTGATAGGTCTTGAAGGTGCCGCTGGCGCCTACCGCGTCATACTTAGGATACTTCTTCTGCTCGTCCTCGGTCCTTGGCTGACCTTCTGGCTTCAACCCTGCGCCGAGGATGTTCATGAGCTCGAGAGGGATGAACGTGGCCGTGGCACCGGAGTCGACTAGTGCATCAGTTCGGAATGACGAACTGCCCTGCTTGACACGTATGTGGACCATGGGCAGCCGGAACTTTTTGTTGAGCACCGGATCGTTGAAGGTGAGGTACTTGCAAACGACCGCCGCGCGATTCTGTCTCCTGAACAAATAACCGCCGGAAATTGGAAGATATCACATAAGCATTACTGCTTCTGCGGGAACCTTCATCAAGAAAGGCTCTCTGTTTGGGTACTTCCGCTTGGCTTCATCAAATACGGTCTTGGCATCGTCGCCCTTTGAGACAATCTCCTTTCCTACGACCGCTATCCACTTGCCGGGCTCAAGCTTGTCGCTTACCGTCATGACGTAGTCAAACTCGTTAGCAACTTGAGCAGGCATGGTCGATTTGTTTGTTTTTGTCATTGCTATATAATTATTGGGTTTCGCCTCTTAACCACATATAGGTCAAATTTACTATGTTTATGCGTCTAATTCTTCTTATTTGTCATCGTGATTTCCCGTTTTCGTAATTCTCGTCACCGAAGCAAAGGCGCTCCCAGTTATTCGAGTAGAAGCTAGCCTTTAGCATGGTCGGAGGGCAGGCCCGGTTTACTGAGTAAACAGTATACTGACTGACCCGCGCAGGACAGTTAGTATACTATCTAGGAAGTTCGAGTTCTCAGTCAGTATACTGACTGCAGCGGTGATTCGGCCTTCGCAGAGCAAAAGCGCCATCGATAGAGTAACAAGACACAAGGGATTGTGCATTGCCACAATCAGGTAATGCCAAGGGGTTGGGCATGTCTCTTCATGCCCAACTGTTGGTCATAGCCCACAGGCAGACTTAGTACCACCTGTTGGTACCAAATCGACGCGTTAACTTTGCAAGGAGGAGAACGTTGCTCATTAGAAAGGCTCCTCATCTCC
>JASHPO010000136.1 GCA_030038075.1 Nitrososphaerales archaeon
GCTGATTGTTGTCAAAACTAGTTGATGTTTTTTACTTTAAAGTGAACGGGTTTACACCTAGACCGTTATCGTTAGATATAAGCTGTGAGTCGCTTGGTGCAAAAACCGCATGTCACAGTTTTCGTCCAGATGGCAGAAAGCTCCCTCCGAGGGCGTAGGCACTCGAATAAAGGAAACAGTAAGATCACCGGGACCACTCAAACCAAGACTTGAGCAGGCCGGAAGACAAATCCAAGTGCAGATAGCAAAACTAGATGCAACCTCCGCAAAACTCCGCGAAAGAGACTCCCCGATCTTTAACAAGGTCGTTGCAGCTATCCAGAAGCACGACACACAGCACGCGAACATACTTGCAAACGAGCTATCCGAAGTCCGCAAGATGAATAAGATGGTCACACAAGCAAAGCTAGCGTTAGAGCAAATCACATTGAGATTGAACACCGTGCAAGAACTCGGCGACATCGTAGTCACACTATCACCAGCAATGGGCGTTATCCGAAACGTCAGATCTGGCCTGGTTAGCGTGATCCCCGAAGCCGAACATGAAATCGGAGAAATCTCTGGATTGCTCAGCAGTATCCTCGTAGACGCTGGACAACTAGGCGCAGGCGTAATCAACTTCGAGTCTGCAAACGAAGAAGCAGACAAGATCTTGGCAGAAGCAGGCGCAGTTGCCGAGCAGAAGATGCGAGACAAATTCCCCGACCTCCCGACCTCAGTTCCAACCGGAACCGAGTCGGCTGGCTTCTCCTAGAATAAGTGAAGAAATGGAGCGAGCCTGTGCTCTATGGAGCACAGAATCCTCCCTCTTTTTTTACTGTCCTCAAAGAGAGTATCACCATCAACAAACAGAAGAACATCGCTTGATGGCAGGCTGAGGAGCTAGTTTGTGGGCCATGTCCACTTTCAAAGCGATTCGTCTGTCCTCAAGAAATTTTTGCACAATGAAAATGATTTTCTAAAAGAGAGAAAGTTTTGTGATGAGCGCGCGTAGGAATCGGAGTTGAATTTGTAACGGCTCCTCCGCTGGGCGTGTTTTCGTCAATTGATGCTGAAAAAAACATCAAAGAGAAAATTAGTGCGGCGATTAGACAGATCGACTTACAGAGAAAGGAGCTCGAGCAGCTAAGGTGCAGGCTCGAAGAACGACGAAAACTAATGTTCGATGCCACTGTTAGAGCTATCGAAAAGCACGACGAAATGCGCGCACGGGTATTAGCGGGGGAACACATCGAGCTACAGAAGATTGGAAAGGTCGTCAACGCATCCGAACTTGCGCTCATCCACATAAGTGTCCGCTTGGAGACGCTTCGCGACGTAGGCGACATCATGTTCGTACTTACTACTGCTTTCAAAGCTGTCAGGAAGATCGGAAAGTCTGTTGCGGAGGTCGCCCCAAATCTCGAACAGGCCGCTTCAGAGATCAACGAATCCTTTACCAACATCCTTTCTGAGCTTGGGATGGTCTCGCCAAACGTAACGCTCTCGCTTTCAGACACGCCAACGGAGATAGTTCAAAAAGCGCAACAGTTAATCACGGATCGAACTTCAGAACTTTTCGATCTGCCCAAATCTCTTCCGGCCGTGAACCCTGGTCGGGAGTCGATCTTTGAGCAGACAAAGAAAGTGGCACTTCTTGCGACGGAAGGGGATGACGATGATCTAGAAAGCGATGAATTCAAACCGGTTCTTTATTCTCAGCCGGTCGAAACTCCAGTTAATACCGAAATTGTCGTAAGAGACTACATCAGGAGAGCAGGGAATATCAAGATAGATGTGAGCAACGCGTCAGCTGAACTAAATCTGCCAGTCGATCTTGTTGAACAAGCCTATATCAAAGTGCTCGCAGAGAGCAAATTTACTACCAGATCCTCAGCCGTTGCAAAAAAGAGCCCAAATGGCAGCCAGGAAGACACACGATCAATTCAGAGAGATAATCAAGTTTGAGTGAAAGTCCCGCAAAAATGCTAGAAGGCGCCGCACAGAAGTACGCATCTGAGGCGATACGGTTTGACTCGCAAGGCGCGAGGGGAATGGCGATAAAGAACTATCAGAATGCGATCCAAACGCTCGTGCAGCTAGCTCAGCTTTATCCTGATTACAAACTCAATAGCATGTACCTCCAAAGAGCCCAACTTTACCAAGAAAGGATCAAGGCGCTGCAGGCAGCTCACGGAATCGAGCCACCACCAGATGAAGACCCTGCGTTCCAGTTTCAGCCTCCTCGAAAATCAGCGAACGCGCAACCGTCATCTCCAACTCCTCCCGAAGACAAAAGCGGCCCCCAAGTCGTTCAGCAGCTGAAAGCAAATTACAACGACTTGATCATGAAGGAAAAGCCCACGGTAAAGTGGGACGAAGTTGTCGGACTCGACGACGCTAAGAAGGCACTACGCGAATCAATAATATTCCCAGTCCAACGACCTGACCTCTTTCCTCTCGGATGGCCGCGCGGGTTGCTGATGTACGGCCCACCAGGGTGCGGCAAGACACTACTCGCTGCAGCGACCGCGTCAGAGATCGACAGCTACTTCATCACCGTTGACGCCGCATCTATCATGTCAAAGTGGCTAGGCGAGGGAGAGAAAAATGTCGCGAAGCTCTTCAACTCCGCGAGAAAGCTGCTTGAAAAGGAAGCGAAATCCGTCATTGTTTTCATAGATGAGCTGGACTCGATCTTGGGCTCCAGGACCAACGAAGTGGGCGGCGAAGTTAGAGTAAGAAACCAGTTCCTCAAGGAAATGGACGGGATCGCTGACAAAGGGAAACATCTGCACCTCTACATAATCGGCGCTACAAACAAGCCATGGGCCCTCGACTGGCCGTTCCTCAGAAGATTCCAGAAGAGGATCTACGTCCCCCTTCCCGACATAAGGGCGCGGACCGAGATGTTGAAACAGTACACCGCTCCTCTGAAAATGGATTCATCGCTGAGAATTGACGATATTTCAAAAATGACCGAGGGATATTCAGGTTCGGACATGCGCGACATTTGTCAGTCCGTGCAGCTGCGAGTTGTTTCAGAAGTATTCGATCAAGCAGGCGGAGACATCAAGGAGATCCAGCCGAGAGCGATCGACGTGAACGATTTCAAAGAAACGCTCAGAGCTAGAAGACCTAGCGTATCTCCCGAAATGCTACGCGCGTATTCAAACTGGGCTGAGAATTTCAAGGCTCTTTAAGGACGGAGTCTTTCCGGCGTCCTTGGAAACAAGCAAACTTCGCGTATATTTTCTACGGCTAGCATCTGCATGACAGTCCTCTCAATTCCTACGGCGAATCCACCGTGAGGAGGAACGCCGTATTTGAAATTGTCCGTGAACCACGCAATCTCGGATTCCTTCATTCCCTTGATTTTGACCTGTTCCATTAACTTGGGGTGTCTGTGCTCTCTCTGCCCGCCCGAGGAAAGCTCCATGCCACGATAGATCATATCCACGCTCCTTGCCCAACGCGGATCTTCGTCCACACGCATCACGTAGAACGGTTTCACGTTGAACGGAAACCTGCTCATGAAGAAAATATCGCTACCAGTCTTTTCTTTCACGTGCTTTGCTAGTATTGCCTCTCCTTCCCTGTCGGGCTCTTCTCCGAAGAGAACCTTCTTTCCGTACTCGTTCAGAATATCATAGACTTCTGGAAATCTGATTTCTGGAAAAGGGGTACTGGGAATCTCAAGCTTCGCACCTAGTAGCTCGATTTCCTCATTACTTTCATTGATAATCTTCCTAAAAGCCGCGGCCATCATCTCTTCCTCCGTCCGCTCCGTGTCGCCTTCTTCTGAGATGAAACCCATTTCCACAGCGCAGGCCCTGTGTTCGCAGAGGTGTCTCGGCGTGTGAGACGTCTCAGCCCTCCAGTTCGGGCCCAGGTCGTAAATCTTGTCCAAGCCTCCAGCAATCGCTAATTGTCGGTGAAGCTGTGGGTCTTGTCTAAGAAAAGCGTCGTTTCCAAAATAATCGATCTTGAAGACCTCAGAACCTCCTTCACTTAGGCCGCCTAGTATCGCAGGCGTCGAAACCTGAAGGAAGCCCTTGCCGCGGAGGTACTCTTCGAGGCCCTCGATGAATTTTGCTTCGATTTTCATTATTGCGAGGTTTCTTGGATTCCTGAGATCAAGGACTCGCCAGTCCAGTCTCGTATCGAGCTGCGTATCACTTGAACCAGTGATGTCGATAGGCAGTGGCGTCTCCGATTTGTTCAAGACTGTGATGGATTTTGGTTTTACCTCGGGGCCGATTTTCGCTATCTGCTTTTCCGGGACGAATGCCTCAACAGCAATAACGTCCTGCAAGTTCAGCTTTTCGCTCAATGAAATAAGCTCCTTTGGAGATTCCTTCTTATGGACGGTGATTTGTGCAACGCCAGTCCTGTCTCTCAAAATTACAAACCGCAGATTAGGAAGTTCCTTTACGTTTTCGACCCAGCCCGCTATCGTAACATTCCTGCCAAGGTTGGAGGTCAGATCTTTAACGTAGTGTGTCCTGATCAATAGAATTCACCCAATTTGAAAAGTATCGAGACGCTCAAATCTTTTCGAATTCGACCATGAGATCCATTTCTCTGGTCTCCTTCAATATCCGCGATATCATGTCTGTGTCGTGGGGGAACCTCTCTGTTTTCTTCCCAGGAATCACCACTTTGGTCATCTTGCTTCCGTCAGGAAGCCATACGGTGTTCACGTTTGCAACTCTAACGGGAAAGAAGAGGTCTTCCAATTCTTTCCTGTCGGTTGTATCTGACTCTGTTAGCCATACCTTGCCCCCGAGGACGCTCTGGAGCGTCTTTTGGAGGGTTGGGTCGCGTCTCAGGGGCGAGAGATTTCCGGGCTCGAGGACGAGAACAAAATCGTTACCGATTTGGAAAGCTCTCGCAAGATTGATCCTCGAAATGTCCTGCGACTTTTCAGAGACTTTCGCGAGCTTGATTGAAACAGTTACGTCTGTCTGTGAAAGTTGCCCCGATCTCAGTTTTGCGTCGCATTGCGGACAAAGCACGCCGGTGCGCGCATCGAACGAGCAGATCGGGGTTTTCAAAATTTAGACGGAGAAAGATTTTCGATAATACCCTTTAAAACCGTTTTCTGTGGAAGTAATCGGCCAACTAGCGAACTGCGGTTTTGATTAGCTGCGGGATTTGTGAGGGCAGCTCGGCGACCTTGACTCCAACAGATTCTAACGCCTTTATTTTGTCTGCGGCACCGCCAGAACCCATCGAAATAATTGCCCCAGCATGGCCCATTCTTTTTCCCGGAGGGGCCTGCCTCCCTGCAATGAAGGAAACAATCGGCTTTTTCGTTCCCTTCTGCCTGATTCTTGAAGCAAGTCTTTCCTCCGCATCTCCGCCTATCTCGCCGATCACGATAACCGCATCGGTTCCTCCATCATTTTCGAACATGTCGATGATCTCAACCGAGTCTCTTCCGATTATTGGATCGCCGCCAATTCCCACAGCAGTTGATTGCCCCAGTCCAGAATTGGTGAGAACCCAAGCAATCTCGTAGGTCAACGTACCGCTCCTTGAAATAATGCCGACGCTACCTTTTGAAAAGATATGGCCGGGCATGATTCCAATCTTGCACTCGCCAGGCGAAATTAATCCGGGGCAATTTGGTCCAATTATCGTGACATTCTTTTCTCGCGCATAGTTAATGAATTTGAGGGAATCCTTCACCGGCACGTGCTCCGTAATATCGACCACAAGCTTCAACCCAGAATCGACTGCCTCGTAAACGGCGTCTGCGTTGTAAGCGGCTGGAACGAATATGATCGAGGCGTTGATTTCAGGATGAGCGTTTAGGGCACTTTTCATGCTGTTGTAGACTGGAACCCCACCAACATTTTCGCCTGCCTTGCCAGGCGTGACACCCGCGACGACCTTGCTGCCATATTTTAACATGGATAGTGCATGACCGCTTCCTTCCCTGCCGGTGATACCCTGCACCACGATTCTGGTGTTTTTGTCAACCAGTATTGTCGTATGCGCTCAACTCCTGGCGGATTTCACGACGGCTTCGGCCGCTTTCTCCATCGAATCGAGATATGCGATCCCGTTTGCCGAAAGAATTTTTCTTCCCTCTTCTTCGTTTGTCCCGACCATTCTCACAGTGAACGGGATCTTCACGTTTGACTCCTTTAATGCTCTTACAAGGCCGTTTGCTACATCGTCACATTTTGTAATGCCGCCCAGAATGTTGACGAAGACTGCTTTCAGACTTTTTTGTTCCAGGCACAGCTTGACTGCCGTATACACGCTCTCAGCGTTTGAGCCTCCACCCATGTCTAGAAAGTTGGCAGGCTTCCCACCGAAATAAGCCACAACATCAAGAGTTGCCATAACGAGTCCCGCCCCGTTTCCAATAATGCCAACGTCCCCGTCCAATTGAACAAAGGCTAGTCCCGCGGCTTGCGCCTCCCGTTCGATAGGAGTGAGCTCTTCGTCGACCTGCTTGTACTCTGGATGACGATAAAGGGCGTTGTCGTCGAGAGTAATCCTTGCATCGAGAGCGACCATTGATCCGTCTTTTCTGATCGCAAGCGGATTGGACTCTGTGAGGTCGGCATCAACAGCCTCGAAAATATCAAAGACCTTCTCTGAAATTGAAGCAAATTCGCCAGCTGTCTTTCCACTCAGGCCGATTGCCTCTGCTGCTTCCCGAGCCTGATATTGGTGCATTCCAATTATTGGATCAATTTCGTCCCGGTAGATCTTTTCCGGTCTAGTGTGCGCCAACTCTTCGAGATCTACACCACCCTCCGAACTGGCTATGAGAACCACACAGCGTTTTGCTCGATCGAGCGTAAAGCCGATGTAAAGCTCCTTCTCGGGCTTCTCTGCCTCCACAACAAGTACGGAGGTAACCTGTATCCCTTTGATAACAGAGCCTAGCATGTTGTCCGCAATCGAGTAAGCTTCGTCAGGATTTGATGCGAGCTTCACGCCTCCAGCCTTGCCCCTTCCAGCCACTAGGATCTGGGCTTTCACAACGACCGGCTTTCCTATTGTTTCGGCTGCTTTTTTTACATCGGCCGCACTCTTGCAGAGATAGCCGGTGGGAACGGGGATCCCCTCCTTTTCAAACAGTTCTCTCGCCTGATATTCGTGAATCTTCAAATAGATTTTCCCGCCGGAAAATACTCTTGCATTTATTCGTGTCGTTAAAAAGATACCAAGGACCTTCCGAGCTCGCGGTTATGGGCAGTATTTTGGCTGCAAATAGGCTTTCAAACCCGCGGTTACTGCAATATTACAGTAATTCCCGTATAGTTCCCCTTGAGAACATAAGAGACAATTTTGCCAAAGGAAGGTCTCTTCGTAATTACAATCTATTCTTTCGTGTATGATAAGGCACGCTCGAGGTACGAACAGCAGTTGAAATCAGGCCAAATAAATGGTAAGAGTTCTTCGAAATATGTCCACGACTTCATACTGGAAACAATCGAGGCTGACGAGGCATTGTCGTTAGCCGCTCCCCATATCGAGAAATCCGCTCTGGTGGGCAACTCGATTCTTCTTAAAGACAGAAAACTGGGAAGAATGGTCGAAGTGCAAGTACGGGGAGCCGAACGAGATCTTTTTTGCCTTCTGGACAGGTGAAACGACTGCGTTCATGTCGGTTACGCCTACGTGATTTCTCAGGTCCACGTCGTTATGAAAACGCTCAAGCGATAAGATCATTCTGCGAGAGATGTCCCCATATTCGCCTGCAGGATGTGAACCGAAAAAGCCACTCATCTCGAGTCGGCCCTAGACCTTAAATTACTTCGTACCAGTGGTAATCTACATGCGAATTGCGATCGGCTTCAACGCCGACCTCCCGGTTTCGGATATCGTGAATCACGTATCTAGCGCCGAAGAACTTGGTTTTGATAGTTTCTGGATGCACGAACATTCTTTCGGACGAGACGCCGTATCATATCTGAGCGCCGCCTCGCAATCAACCAGCAAAATCAAAATTGGCGTTGCCTGCCTTTCACCATATGTGAGGCACCCTGTCCTGCTTGCAATGACTGCCGCAACTCTACAAGAGTCAACAAAAGGTCGGACGATTTTGGGAATCGGAACCGGGTTCCCCGCCCGACTGGATTTGCTCGGAATCAAGCACGACAAACCGATAGCCGCAATCAAGGAGACAATTGAGATATGCAGGGCCGTATGGAGCGGAAGCCCTGTCACATTTTCAGGAAAAGTGTTTTCCTTGAAGAACGTAAAATCTCTCACGGGGAAATCAAACGTTCCGATTTACATTGCTGGATGGAAGAGGCAGATGCTCATTCTGACGGGGAAATACGGTGACGGCTATGTGGCAAAAGGTGGGGAATCCACTGAGTCGATAAAGCAAATTGTATCGTCGATCAAATCGTCCGCCGAGAAAAACGGACGGAGTCTTTCCCAGATCGATCTAAGCGCGTACTTGCTCACTCTGGTCGACAACTCAAAAAGTGCCGCAATCGAACGCGCAAAGAAAGATCCATTCGTTATCTATATGTTGGCTGTGCAGGATGATTACCTCTACGAGGGAACTGGCATAGATCCTGCAAGGAAGAAACCGATCTCTGAAAATTATTTCAAGGGGAACCTCGCAGATGCCTCCTCTAACATTAGCGCCGAAATGATAGAGGCTTTTACTCTAGTCGGAACGCCGCAGGAGGTCCAAGCTAGAGTCGAGGAATTTCGGAAGGCTGGTGTGAATCTGCCAATCTTGCAGCCTATTTCTGCAAAACAGGAGGATGTTTCGGCTGTTCTGAGGGCTGGGAGCAATCTTATTGATGCGAGAGACTAGACAATCTCCAATCTGTTGAAGAAAATACCGCGTCTAGCAGTCCGCCCCGAACATGTTTACAGGCTGTTTTACCCCTCGGTTCCGTCGATACTCTGCGCAAAATGGAAAGCAGTCTCCGCGATGCCCGTTTCGAGTGCTGTCGCAGTTTCCGATTCACCGGCAAGGATTGCCGTTGCAGTAAAGAAAGGACTCGGAACAGATCTTATCATGAGGAGAGCTCCCGCGTTTTCACTGAACTGGCTGGATTCGCAGAAGCGAGGCCTTGTGACAAGGCTATCGCGGGGAAAAATCCGTAGCAAGGACAAACTTGGAAGTCTGAAGATTTCTTACATGATTTTAATGAAAACTCCAGTTCTCGAGGACTCTCTAGCGTACGTGATCCTTGAAAAGGAGAAGACGTTGGACGTCGGAGACCACCACCTCTTCATCGGCCGCGTAATCGGGGCTATGGCCTCGCTCGACTTTGACCAATACTGGAAGTTCAGAGAATACAGACCGATATTATATCTCGGAAGTGGAAATAAGAAGACGTTTGCGACGCTCTAAAACGTCTTGGAGTACCTGATGGTCTCGCCAGCTGGCGAACTTTCGTGCAGCTCGAGAACTTTTCTGTTTCTCTTCAAGTATTCGAGATGGGCAAGAGTCTCCAACAACGCTGCGCTTTTTGACCAAGTCGAGAGTTTTTCGTACGATCCGATAAACCACGTCAACTTGGTCGCTACTTCATATCCAGTCTTTCCCTCCACATCTTCTCCCAGCACGCCCATGACTTCGGTGAGCCTTTCCTCGTGGTGCGTCTCGATTTCTTCTATCCTCTTCCCCAAGTGCTCAAACACGTATTCATGGCTCGGCAGTATCTTTACAGGGTCCAGTTTCTTCAGATTCCTGAGCGATCGAAGGTAATCGCCCAGAGGATCTCCTTCATAAATCGGGGAACGTGAGACGTTCGGCGTAATCTTGGGGAGAATGTGGTCTCCTGAGAAGAAAATGTTCGAGGCAGCGTCGTAGAGGCAGATATTTCCCTTCGTGTGTCCCGGCGTGGAGATGATATCAAGCTTCCATTTTCCCACGACGAGTTTTTCTCCGCCCGCGACTAGAACATCCGGCCTTACAACGGCCGTGAGATGTCTTGCCATTGATCCAGTTATCTCTGCCATTCGCGAAATTTCTACCCCTGGAGCGCCGTTCATTCTGGCGAACGCCTCCATCCTTTCGACGAAGACTTTGTGCGCCTCAGGAGTATAGACCATCTGCTGTGCATCCGCCTTGTGCATGAAGATCTTCGAGTCCGAAGATTCCTTCTTGAGTCTTGATGCCAGACCTATGTGATCTGGATGCAGGTGCGACAGGACGATGGTCTTCAAATTTTCGATCTTGAAATCAAGCTCAGAAAGGGAATCTCTCAAAGCGTTCCAGCAGTCTTCATCATCCCAGCCACTGTCAACGAGCAAGCCTTCCTTCCCGTCGCTGAAAAG
>JASHPO010000137.1 GCA_030038075.1 Nitrososphaerales archaeon
CTCGGAGACAAAATTCCAAGAAATATCCGTACCATCATCCAAGCATACTCTTCGGCTTCTCTTTCTCCTACGAACCGCCTTCGGCTCCAGCTTGTATTCGAGCATTTTCAGATACTTCGATTTTTGATTGTCCGAGAGATAACCGAACCATTGTGTCCTTTTCTCGGTCTTCGGACGTAATAGCATACGAGTAGTCCAACCTCTATCCAGCTCAGGCCGATAATCGAATTTGCCTATCGCCTTGTAACAGTCAACGACAGGATTCCTCATGGCGTAACTCAAGCGATGCCTGACGCTCGCTAGTCCTTCACGATAAGCCCAGTGAACAACGAAATCCTTCGCCTTGCCATATTCCGATTCGAATGCATTACGCCAAGCTAGGCTCAGCTTGCATTCTCCCCTCTTACCTAGATCATTCTGGTAGAGGTTCAAGCATTGCCACTCCTTCTTGTCGCGTTGCCAAGCCACATCGGAGATGTTCAAATGAACATGAGGATACCACCCGCGAAACGGCTCGCTCGAATGCCAGTAGTGGAAACTGACCTCGTATCCGAGAAAGTATCTCCCTTCGTCAGACAACAACTCGTTCACTGTTTTCGAAGCGAGACCCTTCATCTTCTTTGAGTCATCATCTTCCACCTTATTCCAGCAAGCTCTGGGCAGAGTAAATTCTCCAGCCCACAAGCTAACCTTCCCGCCTCAGAGCAACCCACTTGGACTGCGTTTTTTCACAACCGAGGAGAATGCGTACTCGCCAAAGGATGCGCTTGTTCTTCACCTATTACTTGGCGAAGGCTGATATTCTTGTTCTCCGATGCTTGCATAACGAGCTAAAAAGGCGATACATGAGGTCGAATTGGCCAGAAAATATCATGCATTTTTCGATATTACAACTTTCCAAAGAGGAATAGGCTATTGTGAAATTGTCATTAGACAAAATATTTGAGCAGTTTCAGTGCAAAGTCGGGTCAGGAATTATTTTTATCGTAAATGGTCGTAAATGATTACGATTTCCTGAACACTCATATAAGCTTCAATGAGCTAGCGGTTTTTGCACAAGGTAATCGATTAAACGATCGATGTTTTTATTTCTCTCCCCACGGAACGTTAACTGAATTTGAATATCAAATCGGAAAATGGTTTGGTCAGAATTCTAAAGAAGGAGAATGTAAAGTGGGTTAGCACCTACCCTACTGCTGTCATTAACAACGCCTGTGGAGAAGAGGGCGTAGAGAATCTTATGATGAGGACTGATAGGTTAGCTGTGGCTGTTGCTGATGGGTACTCCCGTTGCTCAAATGGCAAAAGTATTGGAGTATGTTCCGTGCAGGGAGGGATGAACGCAGTAGGAGCTCATCTTGCATATGGAGCAATTGTTCAAGCATTTGAGGATTCTACTCCGATGCTTTGCATAACCGATGGCGTATCACCGGAAATAACTGGTATTCCAAGACATGATCTTGTGCAAATATTCAACCCCGTGACCAAGTGGACAGGTTACGTTAACAAGCCAAATAGGATTCCTGAATTTATGTCTAGGGCATTCACTTACTTGAAATCTGGGAGGCCTGGCCCAGTCGTCATCCAGCTCCCTGCAAAATTGGGCGAATTTGATGA
The DNA here is from genome assembly GCA_030038075.1 of Nitrososphaerales archaeon. Lineage (GTDB taxonomy): Archaea > Thermoproteota > Nitrososphaeria > Nitrososphaerales > CADDZS01 > DATLTL01. Next base: position 1,618 of record JASHPO010000137.1, read on the forward strand.
AGAACAGTATCCATACGAGCCTGTTAAAGGTTGGAAAACTGCAGGCCACACCAGAGATGTAGAAATAGCTCTCCGTGCGTTGATTGAGGCGAAGAATCCAGTCATCTACGTAGGTCAAGGCGTCTTTTATGCGGATGCCTGTGATGAACTACTGAAATTTGTGGAACTCGTCCAAGCTCCCGTAATGACGACGCTTAAGGCAAAGAGCGCGTTTCCAGAAAATCACCCTCTATCTTTGGGCGTGACAGGAACATCAGTTCAAAGATTCCTGGAGAGTTCCGATCTAATATTTTGTATAGGTTGCAGCCTCTCGCCGGGTAGACGTTATGGTGGCTTCAAGCATCAACTCCCCGGTACAAAAAGAAGTGACATTGGTCTACAAAATGGAAAGATTATAGTACAATGTACGATAGATCCGCTCGATCTCAATAGATATTATCACGTTGATCATGCAATTCTAGGGGACGCAAAGATTGTCCTAGAGCAACTTATCTTAGAAGCCAATAGAAGAGGTATTTCTCAGTCAACATTCAAAAAAGAGCTGATAGCTATGATTGAGAACTCGAAAAAAGAGGATCTAGATAAATACAAGACTATGCTATATTCCAACGAGAAGCCAATCAATCCATATCGTGTCTATCAGGAGCTCATCAATGCTATAGATCTTCAAAAATCATGCGTAACCCATGAATCCGGTAGCATTCGAGAACATTTGGCTCAAATTTATCCATCAATTGTTCCCCATGGTTTTATCGGTTGGGGAACGGTTTCTCCGCTTGGTTTTGGTTTGGGTGCCGCAATTGGAGCGAAATTGGCTTATCCGGAAAGACAAGTTGTAGATGTTGCTGGGGATGCAGGGATAGCATTCCAAATAGGAGATTTTGAGGCCTTAGTAAGAAACAAAATTGCTATTACCACCATACACATTAACAACTCTGGTTTCAGCGGATACGGGCCGGGCCCTTGGGGGGCAGGATCGGCTCCGTATACAGCTAGCCTGACATCTTTTGAGATAGCAAATTACGCAGAATCTGTGAAAGCCTTTGGGCTGGATGCTGAAAGAGTTACGGATCCAGACGAGTTAACTCCAGCATTAAGAAGAGCCTTTAAGGAGAACAGTTCGGGTCGGCCAGCTTTTCTGGAAGTTATTTGTGGAAACCAGCCAATAAGGGGCTGGCTCACTGTATGAGCGGGAGTATTATTTAGAGCATCTACGAAAAATGTTGCGTGAGTCCCTGAGAGTTCTTTAGAGGAATGCCAGTCCTGAGGCTAGAACTCTTAATATATTGTTGTTGTTTCGGATCCTGCAATGAGTTCCGAAGACATTATTGAAATTCCGGCTGAGTGGAGGATACCATACTCATATTCCACGGGCAAAGCCGCTTCGAAATTTTTCAAGGAAATCCGTGATAGCAAGAGACTTATGGGAACAAAATGTCCTAAATGCTCCCGGGTATTCCTACCTCCGAGAAGTTTTTGCGAAGATGACTTCGTTGAAATAAATGAATGGAAGGAAGTGTCAAACGAAGGAATTGTTCAAGCGTTCACGGTGACTTATCAGTCTTTTATGGGCCTTCCTGATCCTCCTTACGCAATTGCTTTGATTAAGCCAAATGGATCAGATACCTCAATGGCTCATATGCTAGGTGAAATAGATCTTTCAGATATCCAATCATTGTCTGAGAGGGTGAAAAAAGGAATGCGTGTTAGGGCGGTTTTTCGAGACATCAGAAAAGGCAGTATACTTGATATAAAATATTTCAAACCGGTCTAGGCGACGGCAAGTACCTATGAAATAGCAACTGGAGCAACGGGACTTCCTAAACCGTTGCTTATCGGAAGCGGTGTAATTACTAGCAGGAATTCCCAAACCTTGTCCTTCGATAATTCTTCTAGATTCATTAGTTCAATCAGATGAATCCCCCTTTTCCAAATTAGCTCCAGATGTAATGGAATTTTTGCAGTCCCTGACTCCGAAGGATCTACTTCTAATGAGTAGTTATCGGAACCGATGACTGACACTCTACTTTTGTCAATTACTTTCAAAGCCTTGATCGCGAGGCCAGGATCTCCTCTGAAGAAATTAACTGGCTCTTTCGGATCGAAAGTCCGTATCCAACCTGTTCTTATCAGAAGGGCGTCACCAGGTGAAATCTTGATATTTTCTTCTCTCATGCAACCAAAAAGGTCTTGGTCATTAATCGCATATCCTCTTTCGAGATTATCTAGTTTCTTGTAACGAGCTATGTCAAGTAAAACACCACGTGTGACTATCGGGCCCGCTTTGTCTATCGAACACCTTTTTGCACCCCGCGTTGTAACGTTGTTTGAACTGAATCCATTGAACAATTTGGAGCCTTTCCAGACATGAGCTAGAGCGTCTATATGCGTCTGGTTATGAGTAGAGGTTGAAATATAATCTTCCGCTATAGTAGCGTTGCCCATTTGATACGTTGATGCGGAGTGAAAAGGTGCCCTTCTGGTTGGAAATTGAGGAACACCCTTTGCTCTAATTGGTAAGGCTAGAGAGTATAATCGGCCACTCTTTACAAGCTTGGCTGCGTCAACTATTGTCTTTGGTTGTATAAGAGACAACATGCCGACTTCATTCTTTCTACGAAAGTTGATGTTATCGGTCATAAATACAAAGCACTCTGTGTATTAACTTGTAACTAAAAACCATAGCGAACTTGGAAAGCTCATAAAGTTCGCTGATACATGTTAGGCCAAGGGAAATGAAATATTACCAAATATTAGCCTTAGTGAAAGCGTTTTTCTTTACCCAGAATGGCAACAGTTCCAAATTGAATCGCTCCGCCGCTTGTTTCTGCTAGTGCAGTCTCAACATTCGCCACTTGTCTACGATCGCACTTTCCCATTACCTGCATCGCTGCTTCCACTATTCTTGTTAGCGCCCCCACCCCTATGGGGTTGCTACAGAGAGTACTTCCCGATGGGTTTATCGGTAATTCTCCACGCAATAATGCTATACCTTCATCGATGAATTTGCCCGACTGACCTTTTTTGCAGAAGCCGACCGCCTCGATAGCCATGAGCTCGGCTATCGTGAACGGATTTGCCAATTCAGCGACCTGAATCTCCTTCTTAGGATTCTCGATCTTCGCCATCTTATACGCGGCTCTTGCGGCTATTGCCAAGTGTTGCCTGTAGCAAATTTCCTCTCTATCTCCCAAAAAGTAGCCATCGCTCGATGATCCGAATCCACAGATCCAAGCTAGATTATCTGATCCGCTTCTGGCCTTATCCCCCGATGCCAATACAACTGCTGAGGCGCCATCAGATCTAGGGCAAGAATCAAGCAACTTCAGCGGCCAAGACAACACCTTTGATTTCATCACTTCATCTACGGTGACCTTTTTTCTGATATGAGCGTACGGATTATTTAGAGCATTTTCATGACATGATACAGAGACTTGCGCCATCTGCTCCTCAGTTGTTCCATAGTTTGCCATATGTTGTTGTGCGGCAAGTGCCCACATGCTAATCGTGTTTAATGCAAATTGGCGCTCATATATTGGATCAAAAATTGTATTGAACAGATACTGAGTGGCAGGAGTGTCACTTACCCTGTGTGCACACACAACCAGTACACAATCGAATAATCCTGACGCAACATGATTGTATCCTACAGTAAAAGCGGTTGATCCTGATGACCCTCCCGTATTGATTCTCATGTATGGCTTGTTGATGGCAGCTGCGACGCCAGCACACCAATTTTCTTGACCGTTGAACCCCTCAAACGCATCGGGTGGAAAGCCAAGTATCACAGCGCCGACCTCGGTTCTTGAGATGTTAGCTTCCTTCAAAGCTGACCTTACAGCCTCTAGAACCATTTCCGCCAAATCGACATCGCGTCGCCTACCGTACCTAGTTTGGCCAGTGCCTATTACGGCTACATTCCTCAATATTTTAGGCCCCCATTATGACTACACAATTACTTTGCATGAATGGTCCTGAAGTACCATGAGCAAGTCCAATTTTTGCGCCATTGACTTGCCTTTCTTCCGCACTTCCTGATACTTGCAAAGCGATTTCAGCAGTCCTCACAAGTCCGCTTGCAACGTATGGATTCGAAACCATTATTCCTCCTGAGGGATTTGTAGGAAGTCTACCGTCAAGGCTTGTTGTTCCCTTTGAAATCAGATCATTGGCCCTTCCTTTCTCGCAAAATCCAAGTTCCTCTAAGAGCATCATCTCGTGATAATTCGATCTTCCGCAGTTTTCGATGACATCTATCTTGGCTGGAGCTAATCCAGATGCCTTGTACGCTTGGCTGGCTGCCCTTTGCAATGATGGTATTTCGCTGAGATCCCTGTCGCCCGGATAGTACGAGTCTGTGGACCACCCGAAACCGTAAATCCGAACTACCTGATCCGTTAATTTGCTTGCAGTTTGATCCGACGCCAAGAGAATCGAGCAAGCACCGTCGGTGTAAGTGCAAACATCAGATTCTTTAAGCGGTGAAGACAGAACCTTCGCTTTAAGAATAGTTTCTTCGTTGGGTTCGATCTTTCTTTGTGCATGAGGGTTTAGCTGGCCATTCGAGAAATTTCTGATAGAAATACGCGCTGCGTCATAGTCGGTCACACCATATTTTTCTGCGTATCTTGCAGCTTGGAGCGCGAGGGAGTTGATTTCATTAAATCCGACGGGCCGAAGATAAAAAGGATCAAATTGTAAATTTGTAACTATATTCATATTGCCCTCGGAGCATTTACTCCAAGCTGTTACAAGAACAATATCGCTCTGGCCAGATAATATCTCGAGACATCCAACGACAAGCCCGTAGGCTCCATCATTGCAAACCCTTACAGCTTTCTTTCGATAACCCCCAGCAGCTGACACAGAAAGTTGATCTGCAAGGCTTCTCCCATCCACAACATCTTGAGCAGCCATTACAATACTATCAACTTCTCCACGAGACAGTTCGAATTCCTGAAGCAAGGACGATGAGGACTGAAATATTAGATCTTGGAGTAGGCTCTTTCTAAGGAAAGATCCATGAATTTGATTCGCGCCTACTATCGCTACGTTTCGATTCAGCTAATAGCACCTTTATTCGTGCCTAAAACCTTCATCCGGTGGTAGCCATTTTACTGACAACATCTTGCCTTAAGGCTAATCTTGCAACCTTTCCAGTTGCGGTGAACGGTATGTCCTCCATGTTTCGCAATTCCACGTAGCGAGGAACTTTGTAACTGGCTATCCTCCCTCTGCAAAAAGAAATTATTTCTTCAGCTGAACAGTTATTGCCATCACCATCACTACAGACAATCACAGCACCGACGCATTCATCTTTGATTGGATCTGGTATTCCAAACACAAACGCAAGCCTGACCTGCGAATGAGTCAACAAAACTGCCTCAACTTCGGCTGGTGAAACGTTGATTCCGGAAGTCTTGATAATTTCGTCCATTCTTCCTAAAAAGTGCAAATACCCTTCATTGTCAAGGAATCCCTCGTCACCAGTTTTGAAAAAACCGTCTGGATCAGACGACTTTGCTTGGCTAGAATTCATCTTGTAGTAACCTGGGGTATCATAATTCTTAACATAGATCTCACCCGAGGAACCTATCGGCATTTCCTCTTTTGTCTCTCTGCTAATTATTTTGATAGTGGTATTTGGTAGTGGCTTTCCATGTGAGTACATGCGTACTTCTAGCGAATCTGCACTGTCAGTAACGCAACAATTACCGTAAGTTTCTGTTTGACCATAAATATTGCAAAGATGAGTGACACCAAGATCGTGGATCGTTTTTTTGATTATTTCAGGACGGCCGATCGTGACTCCTTTCTTCAGGCTGGATACCGCATTCTTTGAGAAATTAGGGTGCTGTAGGAGACTCGTTGTGATATTCGGCATTCCGTAGTATACCGTGCAACCTTCTTTTTCTATCAATTCAAGAGCTCTTCCAGCTTCAAAATACTCCTGCAAAACGACCGTAGATCCATGAGTCATAGCCGCCAGCAAAGCGTTTCCGCACCCGTATATCCAGAACAAAGGTACGACAAGCCATAATTTGTCGTTCTCGTTTAGATGCTGTCTCTCGCCTATGTTGAAAGCATTATTGAGCATTCCGAAGTGTGTAAGTTGCACTGCCTTGGGAGTAGACGTCGAACCTGAAGTGTATAGTATCAGTGCAACATCATTTGGGCGAACTTCTTTGCATGATTCTCTTACTAAATTGTCAGGAACACCTGTACATTGCAAGCGCAATTCGCTAACAGAAATAATTCCATGATGCTGCTCGTCGCTCGTGCTTATTATTTTTCTAAGAGACGGAAGAGCAGAAGAAAAGACAAAGTTCTTTGATTCTCTAATTTCTGGAGAGATTTTGTACAAGAGATCAATGAATGAATTGTTTTTGAATTCCTTACTAGTAACCAAAACTGATACATCTGAATGTCTTAGAATGTATTTCAGCTCTATTTCTTTAGACCATGTACTAATAGGCACAACAATAGCACCGAGTTTCATTGCTCCGAAAGCCCAGAAGAGCCATTCAGGTCTATTCGGAAGTAGAATTCCAACTCTGCTTCCTTTGGCAACACCAACTGAAACTAGAAGTTTAGAGCATTCCACTGAGTGTTTTTCGAATTGCTCATATGTAAAGCGTTGCCCTTCGAAAACAATCGCATCTTTATGCGGGAGCTTTATTGCTAGGTCTCCAAGGAGTTCTCCCAGATTGCGATTATCATTCACGATTTCGATATGTTCTTACATGATTAAAAGATAATACATAAGAAAATATTGATCAGCTCATTTTCACCGTGGTGAACTACTCTTTTTTCTCTCTAGTCAATTCACTCGCTTATCGCATAAGCCATCTCTTTTTGAAAAACACGAGAGCTAGCTAGCGCACGAATTTATTGCCACCACCGAAAAATGACAAGGTTTTTCACAGAACCAAATTTCCAATCTTGTTGCGTTTTGGAGCAAAGCTTTTATGGAGACCCGCGATCGACGCAGCCATGCGTTCTACCATCGTTACGTTCCTCTCAATAGCTTTAGTCATGATCTTTTTGTCATCGGGCCTTGTGAATGGAATCGCAGGAGCCTCAGGTCGCGTAACTGCAACCGCGCCTCCTATTGGAGGAAGTTTGACCGTGGCCACCGGAGAGGATCCGGGATTATTTATGCCCTGGGTTACGGAGACACTCCCGAATTACGTGTTTGATAATTCTATTTGGGCAAAATTATTGACACTTAATGCACAAGAGCAGATAGTTGGAGACTTAGCCCAAAGCTGGACTCAATCTGCTAACTTGGAATCTTTCGTATTCAATTTGAATCCAAATGCTATGTGGACAGATGGTGTCCCGGTCACTTCAGCGGATGTGGAGTGGGATCTTCTCGCAGCAAAAAACACAACAACGACTTTTGGGACTGCTTTGCAGCATCTTGTAAGCGTTGAGACTCCCACTGCTCATGAAGTCATCGTTAATTTCAGTTCTCCCACGAGTGCATTCATTTTTGCCAATTACGAGTCATCAAATGATATTCTGCCAGAACAGATTTACAATAATACTATCTACAGCTACAGCACAAATCCGGCTGATCTCGGACCATTCGTAGTAGGTGATGGACCGTTCATAATGACCCATTATGTAGCTGGGCAGTCCATATCTTTTGAGGCAAATCCCAATTATTTTGGAGGTAGACCCTATCTGAATAATATGACGTTTTTGATTATCCCAAGCCTTACAACTGCAATTGCTGAACTGCAAGCAGATCAGATTGGCCTGATATTCGGTCCTACGTATTCCTTTACTCCATCTGCAATCACACAGCTGGAGCAAGACAAGTCCCTCAATCTTCAATTGGTTCCCGGAGAAGCTCCGATTCGTTTAGCGTTTAACAATCGCACGCAAGCTCTCCAGCAGTATCCATTCTTGGCGAATGTGGATTTTAGAGAAGCAATCGCGTATGCAATTAATGATTCTGCAATAATCAGCGCAGTTCTCAACAATACAGTTGCGCCCAGCTCCTTCTATGCGGAAGACCAGGGAGTATACGATCCCAATCTTCCGACTATTCCGTACAATCCCAGTATGGCCGAGCAGTTGCTCAATGATGTTGGTTTGACTCCGGGTGCAAACGGCGTCAGACTTTCGATCACAATTCCATATTATGGTAATTTTGGGACTGCAAACGCCATGGCAGCTGTCCAGCAAATGCTACAAGCAGTAGGAATTGATGTTACACTTGTGACGGCTGAGGCGGATACATTTCTGACAACTTATTGGGAAGGGCCGAATGGGTTTGGTACGAATCCAATCGTCTTGGTAGCCGGAGCCACTGGCCCCAATCCCCTATCCGCTGATACTCTATACGATTCCGCCTACTACCCTGTACTTAACGGAGGTAACGTGAGTATAGGTGCGGTGAATGCACTTTTTACCGAAGCTCAGGCTACAACCAACCAGACACAACTAACTCAAATTTATGATAATATCCAACAATTGCTTGCCCAGTATCTTCCAGCAATTCCACTCTATACTGCGTATCATGTTTTCGCTGCTCAAAGCGATGTTCAGGGGTTAAACACATTCGTTCCATTTACTTATGAGTATGAGGGATTAGCTCAGCTTTACCTAGGCCAAGCCGTCAACACTCAGTCGTCTTCTACTTCAGCTTCTATTTCAAGTACGGGAATTTCCAGCACGACAGTCAGCTCGAACACCGTAGTAACATCAAGTGCTACTAGCACAACCACAACTACGACTACAACCACTACCAACTCAACCACTCTTATTGCGGCAGTGGTAGTTGTCATCATAATTGTTGTAATAGCTGCTGTATTTGTTGTCATGCGAAGACGCAAGCCCGCTACGGGCCCACCAGCTACGAACACCTAGCTGCCAGCGGGCAAGAACTGAATACTTGAGTTTGTGCTCTACCTTAGAGTAGATTTTCGTGGAACATCCACTGATGTTGTCTTTTACCCACTTCGACAAGGTGACAGAAATTCCGACTTCGAGGTCTATGTTTACGTATTCTCGAGAAAGTGAGAAAAAGGTCTTTTAAGAAGACCAAGTGACCTTCGCCCCGTGGGCATAGCTACCGTCATTGTCAAGAGGTTTTTGGAAGCAATTCCTACAACGCTATTGATTATTGCTACATCATTTCTACTCATTAACCTCGCCCCCGGTGATCCCGCTCTTTTGTTATTGGGACAGGAAGCCACTCCTCAAGCAGTGGCTGCGCTAAGAGAGCAGTTGGGCTTGAATTTACCGTTACCAGAGCGTTTTGTGCTTTATCTTGAACAGGTTCTGAGGGGAAATTTGGGAACATCCATATTTTACCATGAACCTGTGGTGAAAATAATACTCGAACGCCTACCAAACACGCTATTGCTTATGGGAACTGCTTATCTTATTAGCATCTCGATTGGAGTGCTGGTGGGAATTATCTCTGCAAGTAAGCGAAATTCCGCGACCGATTATGGGATAACTATTTTTTCAACGGTTTTTTATTCTCAACCAGAGTTTCTCGTTGCAATTTTTTTCCTTCTAGCGTTTGGATTTGATTTGAGATTATTCCCAATGTCGGGCATAGCAGGCGTAGGACTTACTGGATACAGGTACTATGAAAGCCTGCTATGGCATCTAGCACTCCCTGCATCGGTTCTTGCACTAACACGCTTGGCTATTTTCAGTAGATTCACTCGTGCAGCCATGCTAGAAGCACTCGGTAATGACTACATTACAACTGCTCGTGCGTATGGTTTTCCCCAGAGAACGATTTCTTTCCATTTTGCGTTTAGAAACGCCGTACTTTCTATAATGACTCTGATAACTGTTGAACTGAGATTCATGATTACAGGAGCTGTACTTGTTGAAACAGTCTTTGCTTGGCCTGGAATTGGGAGTCTTCTGTTTCAAAGCATATTGAATAGAGACTATCCACTTATTTTGGGACTGTTTATCATTGCGTCTTTGTTTATTGTAGCGCTCAATTTCATTGCAGATGTACTTGCAGTTTTAGTTGACCCGAGGGTAAAATCTTTCGGAAAGTCTTGATGGTTAGATAGGAGAACCTATAGATTTGGAAAACAGGCTAATAGTTCACGTAGCTCTTGAAACTCTCCAGCTTTCTCACAAGTAATGTCAATTGATGCCATCTGATTAGTGTAATGCAAGATTGCAAAGATTAAACGCTCCCCAATTCGTCAGTAGATTCAGAAGGAACAAAGCCGCTGTAATGGGCGGTGGTATTCTATTATTTTTTGCTTTGGTAGCAGTTCTAGCTCCGGTCATAGGAGGCAACCCGTATTTTATCAATTACAGTCGTATTTTGGCACCACCTAGTCACTCCCAAGCGATGGGGTATGATCAGTTAGGGAGAAGTGTACTTAGTCAAATGATATGGGGAACCAGAACAATGCTTAATATTGCAGCTCTTGCCTCTGTGATCGCGGCCCTCGTAGGGCTCATTATTGGCGCACTTTCAGGTTTCTTTGGAGGCATTGTAGATAGAATTCTGAGCTTCGTTGTAAATTATTTTTTGACTATTCCCGTATTATTTCTGATCCTCGTTGTAGTAGCAATTTATGGAAGTAACACTTTTGATACAACTATTATCATAGGACTAACTTTCTTCTCACCGATAGCTAGACAGGTAAGAGCAGATTTCCTGACCTTCAAAGAGCGAGAATTTGTATTAGCAGCTAGATCGTTTGGGACGAGCTCTGTAAGATTAATCTTCAGAGAAATATTGCCAAATGTGTTGTACTCAGTAATAGTGCTAACTTTTCTTAATGCTGGAAGGGCTATTTTGATCCAAGCCTCTCTTGCGTTTCTCGGTTTAGGAGATCCTCAGACAGTAAGCTGGGGTAACATCCTCTATGCTGCACTTCAAACGCAATTTACGGCATATTGGTTGATACTTTGGCCTGGCCTTGCATTAATTCTCTTAGTTTTAGCCTTCAATTTAATCGGCGACGGCCTTAGTGATGCGTTCAATGTAAAAAGCGGAGCAAAGTACCTGATATGAGTGTTTTAGAGGTTAAAGATCTCTCTACGTACTACCGTCGTGGGAGTTCGATCGTTAAGGCCGTTGACGGTGTGAGTTTCAGGATTGCGAAGGGAGAAGCTTTGGCACTCGTGGGCGAATCCGGCTCAGGAAAGAGCACTGTAGCTAGGTCCTTGATTAATTTGATTGGAGAGTCTGGTCGCATTGTCAAGGGCGAGATTGTCTTCGAAGGCGAAGACCTGTTGAAGAAAAGCAAAGAAGACATGCAAGAGATTCGTGGTAAGCTCATTACTATAATTTTTCAAAATCCTTACACGTTTCTTAATCCGGTAATTCCAGTTGGCACACAGATTGCTGAGGTAATCGCACTCCATAGAAAAGTCAAGCTAAGAGAAGCTTACCCTGAGGCTATTCAGAAATTACGAGATGTACGCATCCCGCAACCAGAAACGACGGCGAAAAAATATCCACATCAATTGAGCGGAGGCATGCGCCAAAGAGTTATGGCCGCGATGGCAATAGCCAATAACCCTCACCTGTTAATCGCTGATGAACCTACAACAGGTTTAGATGTCATTACACAGGATGAATTCATGACGCTACTGCGCAATCTAAAGTCGAAATTCAACATGTCACTTCTATTGATCACGCACGACCTTGCAATAGTTGCCGAGACATGCAATAATGTTGCAATAATGTACGCGGGCAAAGTGGTTGAATACGGTTCTGTCTCTACAATATTCAGCGAGCCCTCCCACCCTTATACGCAGCTGTTGCTACAGTCGATTTCTCGTATCGATTCGAAGGAGAGTAAATTTGTTGTTGCTACGGGGAACGTACCCGATTTAACAAATTTGCCTAATGGCTGTTCCTTCCATCCGCGATGTCCTTACGCGACCCAACTTTGCACTGATAAAGTCCCAAATCTTTTGGAAATGGAAAACGGACGACTCGTTGCTTGCTGGCACCCTCAATTATGATTCTTTTATGATGGCTTCACATGCAGCCCTCTTTACTTCAAGTTAATCGACTGAAGAAATATTTCCTCATTCGCCGCGGACTATCTTTGAGATCAAATCTAAGTGAGGACAACTACCTCAAAGCTGTCGATGGTTTGGATTTCGAAATCCATGAAGGAGAAACTTTTGCACTTGTCGGAGAGAGCGGATGCGGTAAAAGTACGACAGCTAGGATGATTGCGGGGCTTGAAATTCCGACTTCGGGCAAGATATTTTTTGAAGGCCGGGATATCTCAAAAATTCAATATCGTGATTTGAAGATGAGGCGCAATATTCAAATGGTTTTTCAAGAGGTCTCAGCTTCGCTTAACCCCAGAAAGACGATTAGACAAATAATGCGGCTTCCGATAGAAGTTCACAAAATTGTGACAGGTAGTGAAAAAGATAAGTTCGCCGAGTCGTTACTGGACAAAGTTGGCCTCGTTCCAGCAAACAAAATAATGGATAGATATCCGCATGAATTAAGTGGAGGACAACAACAACGAGTTGGAATCGCCAGGGCGTTAACTATGTCTCCAAAGATCATAATCGCAGATGAACCGGTATCCGCACTGGATGCAACCATAAGGTCGCAAATAATCAAATTGATGCTTGACCTGAAAAAAGAACTGAATCTGACTTTTGTATTAATCACTCACGATCTTTCAATTGCAAATGAAATAGCCGATACCGTTTCCGTTATGTACTTAGGAAGAATAGTCGAAATGGCCTCGGCGTCGAATTTCTTCGCGAGTCCTAAACATCCCTATAGTAAAGCTCTGATTTCAGCCATTCCTGTTCCTGACCCTAATTACCACAGAGAGCACATTGAGCTATTTGAAAAAACGTCACCTTTAACGCGGCCAGTTGGATGCAGTTTTCATCCGAGATGTCCCTTCTCATTCGAAAGGTGTACTGTGGAAGATCCAATCCTAAAGAAAACTGGAGATTCTACTGGTTATGTTGCCTGTCATCTTTATGCCTAGGATAGAGATAATTGTTGTGTTACGATTCTTCTCTGCATGTGGTGGATTTTTGGTCCATTGCATATAGATTAGTCAGTAGTCATCATCTCACATTTTTATTCATATTACCTTCTGCTTCGACAATACAGAGCAAAGCTTATTGAGCCGATGAAGGCGCCCCGAAAGTTAGGTCATTTCGTTTGGAAAAAACTGAGAAAATATTTTCGTCAAAATGGGGAGAAGAGGATGAAGTTGGCGCCTTCAATGAGATTAAAGGCAGCAATATTGTCGATGCAGCCAAGTTAATAAAAATCGGAAAGATTTACTCTCTCGGTCAAATCATCGAAGTGGATATTCCCGTGCCAGCTGCGCATGGTCCCTTTTTCTATCTCACTGCACACTCTGTAGACCATGGACTAAAACATCCTCGCAAGGTTCCAGGGAAATACAAGGAAGGAAGATCATCCACTACCTGTAGATTAGAAATGAGTGATCATACTGGGACACATATAGACGGGTTGAATCATTGTTCAATTGGAAAGTATGTATACAATGGAGTGGATGCAACCGAGATTACGACAACATTTGGAACCACAAAACTAGGGATGGAAACTGTGCCACCCGTATTTTGCACTGGAGTTCTCCTTGATGTGGCACGAACGAAAGGTGTGGATGTACTTCCTGATGGATATAACATAACAGACACTGATTTGAAAGATACATTGCGAAAACAAGGATCGTCTCCTCTCGAGTCGCCCATAGCGGTACTAATCCGAACTGGCCAGGAAAAGTACTGGAAGACAGACAATCGTCGGTACATGAACGAGCCTCCAGGAATTGGAATGGCGGCAGCAGAGTGGCTAGTCGAACAGGGAGCCGTACTGGTCGGAGCGGACACTCATCCTTTGGAGGTTGTACCATTTGATATGTCCAGAGATCTCACTGTTCACCAGTACCTGCTTGCAAAGAACGGGGTTCACATACTTGAGAATCTTACCTTGAACCAATTGTCAAGTGATATGATCTACGAGTTCGCCTTTATCTGTTTACCATTACCAATCAAGGGGGGAACGGGATCGCCTATTCGACCGGTCGCCGTACTCTAATAGATCTAAGGCAATATTCGTCAACCTCTTGGAAAAATCCAAGACAGAAATCAGTTCGCATTCATTCCACTTTCTCCAGTTATTGAATATCCGATCAAATCAGTTTCGCATTCAAACTGTGACAGTTAGATCATGATGATGACTGGTTCTGATAAGGCTTAAATTTGAACACTGAGTGCGACCATAATATGCAAATAAAATCCTTGGAAATTATACAAGCTGCCGTTCCTTCTCCCAAGCCCATTCTTACTTCCTTTGGTTACGTAGGCAAAGGAGAGCGTTGCTTCGTAAGAATTCGAGTGGATGATGGAATAGAAGGGTTTGGAGAGACATGTCACTACATGCCTGGATACAACGGCGAAACCGTGAGCGGAGGTTATGAAATTCTCAATGTCTTCGCTCCACTCCTAATTGGAAAAGATCCTTTCGAAATAGAAGCTGTTAATGATCTAATGGATTCTTGTACAAGAGGCA
>JASHPO010000138.1 GCA_030038075.1 Nitrososphaerales archaeon
CAGTCGGTCAAAATGGAGATGTCTGGTTCACAGAGTTCTTTGACAACAATATCGGCGAAATCACTCCGTCGGGGAATCTAACTCAAATTCCCATCCCGCTTTCCGGATTGTTAGAGGCGTCTTCGATAGCGGTCGATCAAACGGGAAAGGTTTGGTTTACTCTCCCCGGCATCGATTTCATCGGATCATATTACGACGGAGAATTTGCCTTCAAGAATTTGACGGGCCTCGCGGAGCTACCTGTCGGATTAGCCATAGACAGTCAGGGAAACCTTTGGCTAACTCAGCACGGCCCGAGTTTTATTACGGAATACAACCCCTCGACTGGCTATTTCGAAACGATCTCTACGACTGTTGTGCACGATCCCGATAACACGTCGCTTCCGTATTTTACACACGTCACGCAGAACGGCGATGTATGGTTTAACGAGCACTACGGCAACGCGATGGCAGAGTTCATCCCTTCAAACAACACGCTGATTGAATATTTCATTGCGACGAGGGTCGTAGCCATCGGTAATATCAGCGGAATGCTGACATCGGCCTTGTCCCCCAGCGGCCAGCCTTGGTACACCGAATTCTTCTCGGGAAAGGTGGGAACGATAAATACGCAGGCGCCTCTCGATCTAGGATTGAGTCTTCCGAATTACACGCAACCGATTTCTCTAAGCCCGAATGGCAGCGTGTCGCTCCAATTAAACATCACCGGGTCGGCCGCTTCACAAGCAACCATCGAGGAAAGCGTGGGAAATTTCACCGCAGGTTTTGAATACAGCGTATCTCCATCTAATCAGTTTATTACAATTCGCGGTAACTCGACTGCGCCTGGCGTGTATTTCGTTACCATATCCGCAGTCACAACCGCTCTTGCCTATTCACAAATCATCGAGTTGGAAGTTCAGTAGATAATGACTGTAGTTCGCGGCGCGTTTGTACAGACCAGGCCGAAATTTGGCCGAAATGAAGAAAACATCGAAAGTGCCATCCGACTAGTTTCGAGAGTCGATGCAGATCTTTATGTGTTCCCAGAGTTGTGCAACTCTGGATATGCCTTTACCTCAAAGCGCGAATGCTTGGCATTATCGGAGTCATTGAACAACGGTAACTCCGTAGAACAACTTCTATCCTATAGCGAGAAAAGAAAATGCGCAGTCGTTGCAGGGCTTGCGGAGAAGGAGGGCCAAAGAACATTCAATTCTTCTGTCGTTATTGAAAGAGGAAAGATTTTGGGCACATACAGAAAGATGCATCTTTTCTTCAGGGAAAAGCTCTGGTTCTCCGCATCCAACAGAGGTTTTAGGACATTCTTTCTCGAAAAAATCGGCTGTAAAATCGGCGTGCTTATCTGTTTTGACTGGTTTTTTCCTGAGGCTTCGCGCAAACTCGCACTAGAAGGGGCCGAAGTGATATGCCATCCTTCAGACTTGGTTATGTCGGGGAAAGCTCAGGTGGGAATGATGGCAAGGGCGTTTGAGAACAGGGTATTCGTGATTACAGCTAACAGAGTCGGTTTTGAAAACAGAGGACCCAAGGACAGATTTCGATTTACCGGAATGAGCCAGATAATCTCGCCAGATATGGATAAGCTTGCAGCAGCAGGCAAAACTGAAACAGCGGCGAAGGTTGCGCAGATGAACCTAGATCTCGCTAAAAAGAAATACGTCACTCCGCTTAACAACATATTATCTGACCGTCGCCCAAGCTACTACTGATCGAATAATTAGAGCCAAGTCCCGCGGGTCTACTTTGAAACGATTGAAACAGCTCGCTAAGCGGAAGGAGTTGCGACTGAATCAGACCCTTTTCTCCTACTGAATTTCATGATGGTTGCTTCACCTGGAGTTCCTACCACTGGGAGAGAAGGCAGCCTTCGAGCATCATTCTTGCCAGAGCCGAATTTCTTTCCGAAGACATTGCGAATATCGTAAAAGTACTCATTTTCGTACGGACACGCTGATACGCAATCACCCACTCCAATGCACTTGTGGCTCTTGAACTGTCCACTCTTTATGAAATTCCCAGGCAGATCTGTCAGTCCAACGGGGCACGCCTTAGCGCAGTCCTTCGTCTCGCAACTTGCGCACACCTGAGGATCTTTCACTTTGAGTTTGAACAGACCGAACCTGCTCACGAATTGATTGAAAAGCCCCCAGTGGCACATTCCGGTGGAAACGCAGCCATATACTCCGAGGAACGGAATTGAAATGAAAATAATGTACCAGAGGATATTGAAATAAATGATGTAGAGGAAGCTTGCAACGTCGCTTCCGAAGATTGTGAAACTGATCATTCCAATGGAATTGAGATACGACAGCACCGTCGAAATGAGTATTGAAGCGATGACGATTCCTGATACGGTCTTGTAAATGTTGGACATTCTGCTGGTCAGCAATTTGCTTCCCAGTTTTGAAGTCCGATTGAATTCCTTCAGTGAATCGGGGAACGTGCCCTGATACATGAGTGCCGCAGTGCAGAAGACTGAGCAGGTTTGTCTTGCTCCAAAGAGAAAAGAAAGGCCGCCGGAGATTAAGTAGGTCAGAAGTATCGCTCCCAAGACCGCGGGGGCGATCGCTCCGGCCGTTCCTACGCCCATACTCCAGCCCACGAAAGGAACGTTTGCTGGATTTGAAAGAAAGAAAGACGGGAGATAAATGGAATAGACAAAGTACGCGAGAATGACAAGCCCCAGCCTGATTCTCGTTTCGAGCTCGCGAGTTATCATTATCTTGAATACCACAAGAGCACCCATTTCGACGCCCATCATGATCAAAAACCAACTCGATCCGGTTATTGACCCAAAATAGTAAATGAAATCATAAATCGCGGCGCCAGCCTGGTTTGCAAGAGATCCGGCGACAGCCACCTGCGGTATTCCTGCGATGAAATTCGTCCCGAAATACTGGACGTCGAGAAGAGCTCCCATGAAATACTCGGCCACAAATGTCATGCCCATGAATGCAAAGACCCACCAGGGGTCGGACATCCACGGCTTTGTCTTCGACCCCGCGATACCCACTTTGGTAAGGCTTTTTGCGAGAATTATGTTGAAGTAAATCACCATTTCTCCGATTATCGAGACTGCAAAGACCAGAGTGTTGCCGTTCATGACCCACACGAAGAGACCCAACATCATCAGTGCGTAGACTATGAGCAGTTCGATAAAGTATCCCTTGATCGGACTGGTGATCGATCTGTTTGTGAACAGATACTCGTACAAGATGATCATCAAACCGATCATCGCAGCGCTACCCAGCCAAATGCTGGAGGATGCCCAGGACGAATTGTCCAGAGCGGTCGGCGCGAAGAACATCACAACTGATTGTAGGAACACGAGACCGAAAAAACTTCGAGGGAGGTCTTTCCTCAGGACATAGACGGTGAGGAACATTTCGAGAACCATTGTGAACACGAACCAGTCAGAGCTCACGACGGTGTCAAACGTCGAAAGGGCAACAGTAGAGGGGGAGCCTGAAGCGATTGCAGGAGTCTTGGAAAACAAGATGAATGCCCACCCCATCAAGAACTCATTGAGTAAGACAAGCGAGATCACGCCCGCGCGATAGGCCCAGGCTTTTTTCGATTCCAGCTTGAGTGCTGTCGTATCTGAACTGATAGAGCCGCTTTGCGAAGTCGAAGCTTCAAGCCTCTTGAGATTTTCATTAAACGAGCTTTCGACATAATAGCGGAGGATGAAGATGACGCCTCCCGTCATCACAATGCCGTTCAGTCCTACGGCTACCAGCACGCTTGTCAAATTCGGAGAAAGAAGATACAGCAGTGCGCCGCCGAACATTGTTGCCATAGTAGCTAGGAGGTAGAAAGTCAGGGCAGTATCGGCCTTGGTCTTAGTGTAAACCGCTCTCTTGATGAGCCAAGCTGTCGCGACTGCCATTGGTACAGCTACTGACCAAAGCAATAATGGGTCAGGCAAAACAAGGTCAAACCGCTCATAAACAAGCGATAACGGCAAAAAGCTTTGTGGTGAGCTCTTGTTTCGTAGTTCCCGGAATTTACCACTATATCCGCACGCCTAACAGTTGGATGTATAGCTCTGTGACCGCTGTAATGCCCTCCACTGGGCGAAAACCTCCAGCTCATGAAACCGATCATGCTAGTATCTCCCTCTGACGGAAATTGGGGATGAAATATTTCCTGAACAAAAGATGAAAGCAGTTGCAATCGATCGCTTTGGGTCCGGAGGCCTCGTAAGGTCCCGCGGGCAGGAATTGAACCTGCGACACTCCGGTTTCTGTAAGCCTGATAAGCTGGAACGGGATCAGCGCCTCCATTCAGGGAGCCAAGATCTCTACAGCATCTTCCCTTGGCTATGTTCGAGCCAAGGTCGGAAGCTCTACCAGGCTGAGCTACCGCGGGTAAAACCCAAATTCGATTCGGCCCGTAAATAAACTATCGTGCTTTGATAAATGACTCTCGAATTGGTTTTCTTAGTCAGGAATAAAACAAACTAAAAATTACCTAATCATCGCACTAAAATTCAAAAACTAACATAACATTTATAGTATAAAATTTGAAGGTCAGCTTCCGGCTTGATTCTGCTTCTCGCGTTGTATCCGGCGCAACTGGGATTCGGCATCGGCTTCCTCGAAGACATCTTCATCGTGGGCACTTTGATAACGATCGTAGCCTTCATTGCGGTCTTTTTTTCGACGAGGAAGCCGGATGAGGTTGACAAGCATTCTCTAGCCAAGTATGAGAAGCATTGGGTGACACTTATCGGCGTCATTTTGGTTATCTTTAGCGTTTCTACAATCGGGTTGATGCCTTATCCATACGCGCACTCCAATGTAGTCCCAACTATGACCGTCGATGTTCAGGCGCAGCAGTTTTTCTGGTGCCTCAGTCCGCAGCCGTACTGGGGTAACCACTGTGGAGCCCCTCTCCAGATTCCTCAGGGAAGTATGGTTCTCTTTATAGTGAGAAGCGTTGACGTGACTCACGGATTCGGCGTCTACAATGCGGGAGGTCAGATCCTTTTCCAAGTCCAGGTAATGCCGGGCTTTAACAACAGCATCCTGTACCAGTTTACGAACACCGGAACTTACTACGTAAGGTGTCTTGAGTTCTGCGGATACGGTCACTACACCATGATCTCGAATTTCCAAGTGACCAACTCAACGAATTCAACTTCGTAACATTGAGGGAACAAGTTGAGCGAACCGAATCAAACGACTGCGACGGCGGTCTCCGCCACAGAAGATCCAATGACCCCATATACCAAAAAATGGGTAAGGCGTTTTCTCTATTGGTCTTTCCTCAATTTCATTATCGCGGGAACGCTTGCATTGTTCATGAGAACCGATCAGGCTGGGAGCTCCTCAGATATTGGACCGCTCGGAACTCCAACGGTTTTCGGCCAACTCCTGACCGCTCACGGTCTGGGAATGTTTGTTGGCTGGCAGTTCCCGTTCACCTACGGCCTCGTTCTTTTCATCTTTCCAAAATATATGAAAAGAAAACTCTACAACGAGCGACTGATGCCGATAATATTCGCCCTCTTCTTTACGGGATTTTATCTCGTCTGGCTTTCTACAGCACTGGGCTTTGGACCTGGCTGGTACTTCCTTTTCCCGCTACCATTTGCTAGCGCTTGGTCAACTCTAGCCCCTTGGGGTGACATGCAGTCTCTGATTTTCTTCGCCGGAATGATTATCACGAATTTTTCACTGTTTGTCTTTACGTATCTCGTTTTTCAGACAGCGTATTCGCCCAAGTATCAGGACCAATACAACAACAAGGCTGGCATGAACACTTCACTTTCCGCAAAATTTGCGGGTTCAATCGGCTTCACCTCGTACATGCCGAAGCTGGTAAGGGAGAGGATTCTGAACTATCCACCAGCAGCTGTCGCTGCAGTAGTCACTACTATAGACATGATCGTTTCGGCCCCGCCGTTTTTTGTTTTGCTAGCCGACGGCGCGTGGATATCATTGAATAATCCGGGCTTTTTGAACAACTTGATCGCGAAGAATTTTCTCTGGATTAACTATCACCCGATAGTATATTTCGCGTTTTTCCCTCTGATCGGCATGTACTATACGCTGATTCCGCTCTTCGCCAAGAGAAATTTCTCAAGCTCAAGATGGATGTACGCACCGTGGCCGCTACTCCTCATCTCGGCTATCGGTGTTTACAGCCATCACTTGTTCATGGATACCGCGCAACCTGAGATCCTCCAGTTGACAGCGCAAAATATGTCAATGCTCGTTTCGTTTGGCTCTGGAATCTCAGTGTTCACTCTGATGGCTCTGATTTGGAGATCAAAGTACCAGTACAATCTTACTGCGAAATTTTTCGTTGCCAGCATCTTCGGCTGGGTCATTGGAGGAATCATGGGCACTGAGGAGGGTAACAACGCGTTCGACATGTATCTGCACAATACGTATGCTGTAGTCAGCCACTTCCATTTCAACGGACTGGACGGTATCATTCTCGCCGCATTCGGCGTACTTTACTTCATTTTACCAGAAATCTCCGGCAAGCAATGGTACAGTAAGACTCTAGGCGAGATTCATTTCTGGACGACGTGCGTAGGAGGCTTCGGTCTCGCGTTTACTTTCGCCGCAATGGGCTATCTGGGCGTAGCCAGAAGACAGTACCAACCGATTTCACCGCTGTTGCCTTTCACGATTACCCTTGACTACCAGCTGTATCTCGATATTGCGCTCTTCTTTGCGCTGTTTGTAGCGGCTGCGCAACTTCCGTTCATCTGGAATCTTTTAAAGACAATAACGGGACCGACTGTTACTACGCCTATTACCCCCCGGTCTCTCGAGGAAATTCAGATACCCGTTTCACCACCAGTGCCCATACCAACTGTCCACTCCGCCGATCCGCCACCGCAAATGAACGACCGTGGTCCTTCCTCGGGCGGGGCAAATCCCATTGGGGGAATAGGGTTGACTTCGGTCAATCAAATGCCTAAACAAAAGGAGACAGATTAGAAAATGGACAAGACATTATTCTATGTCAGTCTCTTTTTGATCGTCGTAGGAGTAGGAGGACAGCTCGCATGGTACTTCTTTGGAGGTATTCCATGTAATCCGCCTGGTGGTAATCCGTACCTCTTCGGGGCTCCATGCGATCTGCACGCGACCGCTGCTTCATTCCAGGAAATGGAAAACGTTTCCGGATACACTATGCTTATCGGTCTGCTTCTTCTGCCCGCAGGACTATTCAAGGACGGCCTACCATCTCCAGGGCAGACCGCCAAAATATTCATCGGGCTTGTTCTGGTTCTCACAATTGCCGTTGCATTCACCGGAGCCCTTCTAGCCCCGCACGCCGTCAGCAAAGCTCCAACGGTGCATCCGAACGGGTTCATCTCAATACTCAGCGGCTCTTCGACTCCGGGAACACTGATCACATTTTCTCCGCAGAATGTAACAGTTGTAATAGGCAAAAACAACACTGTGGAGTGGACAAACAACGACAATGCAGTTCATACGGTGACTTCAAGGCCGGGCGATCCTGCTTCCTTCAACTCTGGAACTTTGTCGCCAGGTCAGACATTTACTTACACGTTCACTATACCCGGTGTTTACAATTACTACTGCACGATCCACGATTGGATGCACGGCACCGTGACTGTCTTGGCTGCAAATTCAACGACATAACTGAAAGAACGTTAGAATCCCGATTCGCATTCTGTACAATTACTCTTCACATATTTGAAAGAGTAACGCTATGGCAATAGGACGAATAGTAATACATAAGCGAGCGAGGGACAGACTTTTCCCAAGTTGGCTCGGGCAATTGGTCGAAGTGAGGTCATGCTCCTTGCTGTCACGGCCGCCTTTCAGCTAATCGCGCTCGTCACGCTCTTCCGGGTTGCCACAGGGGTTGCAGCGGTAAATCAAACCAATCCCAGCCCGCCCACGCTTCAAATCCCCACATCATTCAATTCGAGCATTACAGTTCCGTCCTCAACCCCACAGTTTCAGAATCCCGCCGGAAACGGTCTTGACGCCTCGCTGATACTCGTAGCTTTTTTCATCGCCGCAAACATTGTCGTAATTTCAATTCTCGCATTTCTCTACCGCAAAAAGAGGATGAAACTCTTCTCAATATTCATCAGCGTGTTTCTCATCTTCAACGTAACACTGCTTTATTTCTCGTTCATAGCGGGGATCTCAAGCTTCATTCCGGTTTTTGCCGGGCTTGGCGCGGCCGTGGCGACGATAGTCTTTGCCCTCTACGGATGGCGCCGGATGGTAAACTCGCTCGCATTCTTGGTCGCGCTGGAGCTCGGAAGCTCATTTCCCGTACTCCTCCAGACGCCGCTCAACTACATAGTGCCTGCAGTTTACGCCGTCTTTGATCTCTATGCAATCTATTATGGGAGGATGGGGAGACTGGTTAAGCAGGTGGCGGATGGAGAAAAAACAGAAAAACCTTCCACGACGCCACTAGTCAAAAAGTCTAGGTTGGGCGGATGGCCAGAGTTCGGACTCCTTACAGTTAACTTTCCACACATCGAGATCGGGATGGCTGACATTGCGTTCTATACGATGGTTCCGGCCATTGCGCTTATTCTCGTCAACGTAACGGCCTTCATAGTTGTAATGGCCGTTGTCGACATAGGTTTGATCGTTTCATTCTACGTGTTTAGAAACAAGGAGGTCTCTCCCGGACTTCCAATACCAATACTGCTCGGATTAGGCGCGCTGCTTTTGATGCACTTCGTTTGACCGACTACCAATCAAATTCCAGTTGACCCGCGAATCTCAGCGAGTCGAGAAGTCCTTCGGCGTAGCCGACACTTAACACAGCAAGCTCGTCTTTTCCTTCGTTCAGAAATCTTTGAGCGTCGCGAGTGTAGCATTCTACATTTTCGAACACATTTTGGAATTTAGTTTCAGTGCCAGCTGCGACTTTTGCTCTCTCTAGGGCCCTCAGAGTCTTTTCAGAATATTTCGTAACCATGATTCCGGAAAGCCTGGTTATTCCTTCAGAATTGTCGAGAAACGAGTCTGGGCTCTTTCCGAAAATTGCCCCAAGTGTCTCTCTTTCCGTAAAGTGTAATTTTCCCGGTATTACAAGGACGTGAGGCGGTTCTCCAAAATCTGCAGTTGCCACATCTTTCAAAGAAAGCGCCCCCGTTACGGATTCTTCAGTTCCCAGTCGCGAGGCGATGAGAACGAGTGTATTCTCTTCAATAATCCGGCTGCGAAGATCTTTTTCTGCCTCAACAAGACTCGAGACCGCCTGACTCGGATTGAGGAAGAAGTTTGTTGTCTCGTCCCATTCGAGAAGCACAGTGGTGTGCAGACCTTGGAGTAGATTTCTGAATATAGTATTGTAGGCAGTGTATTGCATGGGCTCCCTCGTCATAGTCACAATTCTTCCGAAGTTGTACGAATGCAGGCCGAGCTCTCCGCCAACTGCTGAAATGACAGACGATCCGTGAACAATTTTAGTTTCGATTCCTTGCTTCAATGCTCGCGTCCTTAGCTCCTGATGCGTTGTCGCAACCATCGGGTCTCCCGAACATACGAGGGCAACTATCGAGTTTTTGGCTGCATCCAGAATTATCCTGCCATCTTCAACGAATCCTCGTTTGACAGATTCAATCTTTGAACCGGTCAATTCCGAGGAAAGTTCGCTCAGCACTTTATCGTTGGTTACAGGCGAGGTGTAACTCTCATAGTAAGTCACGCGGCACTCCTTGAGGATTTTCAATATCTTTAGCGAAGGTGACTGTTCCAGTCCTAATCCCACAAAGTACAGCAATTCTAGTCCAAATCATGAACTCCGACATTCGATATAAAGAGGCTCTCGTATTTCGTCTACGAGATCCGTCGACTCAATTCAGGTAAACTTTAGAAATGGATTTTTCCAAGAAGGAACGCGAAAGCCCTCCGATTTTTTTCGACCCTCCGAAGGTGATCAACTCATTGGTTAAAGAATCAGCAAAACGATCAGACAAGCGGGGCGAGTTAATGAAACTATTATACTCCAAAAAAGTCGCGAGGTCTAGCAGTAAGGATTTCGAAAAAGATAGACACAATCTTTCGCGAAGGATAGAGACCAGATCAAATTACACCAGTTTGAAGAGAAAGAGAGGTACCTCTTGATGCGAAGGGCGACAGCATCCCGTCTTCTACTTATGACGATCGAAGTTTAATGATTCATTGAATCTTTGGGTTTTTGGAAAAACATGTGATTTTTCCCTTAAGGTTCCTTTAAGAACAATTTGCGCAAATTCAACGACCCTATTACCTTTGGACGAATGCGCGCCGCTTTCGGCCTCTTTCAGTGTCACGATGTGATTTATCTGGCGAGAAATCTAAAGGCAGAAGATAGCCGAAGACGTAAACAAGGAAATGTGAGAAAACAACGAAGACAGACCGTTCACAGATGAGAGCACCAAAAAACAAGCTTGTTTGGGATGTCACAATGTCTTTGGATGGATTTATTGCAGATCCGAAAGGCGATCCTGGAAAGATGTTTGACTGGTACTTCAGTGGAGATACGTTGAGCGTGTATTCTTCAAAGACTTTGCCTTTCAAACTCACCAAAGACGATGCAAAATACTTTGATTCAAAGACCAAAGCTACGGGTGCAATCATCGCGGGAAGAAGGACGTACGATTATGCGAAAGCTTGGGGAGGGAGCTTCTTCATTCCGGTACCTTTCTTCGTGCTGACACACAGACCTCCGCATAGAGTACCCAAAGGAACGACCAAATTCACATTTGTTACAGATGGAATCGAGAGCGCAGTCGCGCAGGCAAAATTCGCCGCCGGCAAAAAGGAAGTAAATCTGATGGGGGCGAACATCGCCAAGGAATGCATTGAAGCAGATCTGCTAGATGAAATTCGAGTACACATAGCGCCATTTCTCATGGGCGATGGGGTTCGGCTACACGACTACTTGGGCTCTCACTGGGTCGAACTCAAAAGAAGAGAAGTAATTGCTTCTTCTTCAGGCATTACACACATCAGTTTTAATCTGTGAATGGCACGCGAAGGCGCTGAATGAACAATACCTTCGTTACGAAACAAGGTTGCCGATAATTTTCTTGATTTCGGGATTTACAACCGCTATATCCGAGATCACGTTTATGGGAGAAGCAGATGTGTTCAACGAAATCAAATCTGACCTAAACTCCGGAAGATCTCGTAGTTTCGCGCTGACTTCAATCGCGAGGCAGGGGCCATAAATCGCTTCAATGGCACTGGAATATTTCAAGAACCTAGCGTGATACAGGTCTGCAAGTTTCTTCGCGGATTCTGCCAAGATGTCGTCACCGCCAATTACTGTTAACTCACTGGATGAGCTCACAGGCTGTTTTGGAGCGTCTTCCAAAAGAAATGACAATGAAGTTTG
This sequence comes from Nitrososphaerales archaeon, assembly GCA_030038075.1. Taxonomy (GTDB): domain Archaea; phylum Thermoproteota; class Nitrososphaeria; order Nitrososphaerales; family CADDZS01; genus DATLTL01. The sequence continues at coordinate 11,350 of JASHPO010000138.1, forward strand.
TTTGGGCTGGTAATCCCGTACTTTGCCGTATCTGGAATTATCCTCAAAAGGTTCAGGAACGGCCGTGGTTCTAATGGAGATGATGCTAGTCTTGCTTTCGGCCCAACTCTTTTGAAGAGAAAATCCAGTGACGTTGAAATCCTTCGCGGCCATCGTTCCGTCAACATAATCTGCCTCATCCAGAAAGCTTCCTACCTTCCCCATTTGACGAAAATATACTGCGCCTGCAATAACATTTGAAACATCGTTTGACGGAAAAATAACGGCTCTGACTTTTTCACTCTCAATCAGGTCTGAAAAAACTGCAACCCATTCGCCAGGCGCTTCAATGTCCGCCTTCAGGACTTCATCCGCTCCGAGCGAAATAAGTCTCTGAGGATCAGTAGATTCAGTCTCAATTAGAGCCAAGACTCTGTCGCCCACTGAATCTGCGAGCTCTCTAGCTTTTCCCAGCAGAACATCTCCGCCAAGTTCACAAAAGGCCACGATCAATCCGACATCACGTGCGTTATCCTTCTGATCCTTCTGGTGAGAACCGAGGCAATCTCGCTTGCATCTCCGGTCAAAAATTCGCTCTTTTGGGTTTCTCGCTTTGTCAGTTTCGAATCTCCGAGCAGGCCTTCGGGATTTACGCTAGTCTCAAAGGACCGCTTTATTCTCCTGATATCAATGCTCTGGGAGCTCTCTCCAGAATCTTTGACGAGTATGACAGAACTCTCAGCAAAGTCTAGAGACGTTCCGTCCATGAAAAGGCAAAATCGTAGCTTGCGTGATTCCGAGAGAACCCCAGCGAGCGAAGAACCAGAGAACACCCAGTCACAGTTCTCTCCTATGATGTAATGCGAAAAATTCTCCTTCGGGAAAAAGGAAGCCTGTTCAACAGGGTCCTCGCACAGCGGAACAGAATAACAGCTGGTCGCTCCTCTCGCGAGCGCCTCACGAAGTACGGGTGAAAAACCAACGGCAACAATTTCGTGGAAGCCAAGACCGCCTGCGAACACAAGGGCAGCTTTGCTCGAGTGTGACATTTTGAATTCACAATTTTCAAGATCCGTAAATTTTCTCGCGGAATTTGGAACTGAAACAGGCAGCGCCTGAACATAGACCAGTAGCTGCCTCGACTCCAAGTGCTCACCCTTCAGGTAGGTTAAAGGGGTTGATTACTCTTGTCGGGGCCTAACATGTCACGCGCGATAACTAGACGCTGTATATCATTGGTGCCTTCGTAAATTTCAGCGATTATCGAATCTCTGTATCCCCGTTCCAACCCATTCCCTTCCCTATAGCCTTCTGCGCCAAGGACTTGAATGGCTCTTTCAAGTGACCTGCTAGCTGCTTCGGAACAGAAAGCTTTTGCAATCGCAGTATGCCTCGATACTGCTTCTCGCTCCTCCCGAGGAATCTTTTCTCCCTTTGACAGCCTGTCAAAGTAGACTCCGACCTCTTCAAGGGAGGCGTAGCTTGTCTGACGCGAAACGTGAGCATCTATTGCCGTGTCCGCAATCATCCACTGCACGGACTGCATGGATGCTAGTCGAGGATGATCCCTCGCCCAATCCACCATAACTTCAAGAGCCATCTCACAGCCGCCAACGGCCCCCGCAGACAGCGAGGATCTCCCGCCGTCGAGCGCGGTTAGAGCGATCAAAAATCCTGCCCCGAACGAGCCTAGTACGTTTTCCTTCGGAACGGGGCAATCTTGGAAGGTGATCTGAGCCGTGATTGACGCCCTGATTCCCATCTTCTTCTCGACCTTTGAAGTCGCGATCCCGCCGAAAGATCTTTCAACTATAAACGCAGTAATCCCTCCGTAAGCTCCGAGCGAAAGATCATTAGCCGCAAAGACTACCAACGTATCGGCGCGGTCGCCATTGCTGATGAACTGTTTTGTTCCGTTAAGCAGGAAATGATCACCGTTTTTCGCCGCTCTCGTCTTTATGTTCGCGGCATCACTTCCGGCACCCGGCTCCGTCAGCGCGAAGGCTCCGAGCTTCTTTCCAGAAGCCAGATCTATCAGGTACTTCTGTCTCTGACCCTCGTTTCCGAACAACCAGATCGGTACACAGCACAGCCCGGTGTGCGCTCCAAGTATTGTGCCGTGGCTGGAGCAGACTTTGCTGACTTCCTGAACCGCAAGACCGTAGCCGAACTCCCCGAGTTCCGCCCCTCCATATTTTTGGGGAATGGGGATTCCCATGTAGCCGCGTTCGCCAAATTTTCGAATATTCTCTTCAGGAAACTTTTCCATCTTGTCATAATATTCCACCGTGTCCGCAATCTCCGTTCGTAGAAACTCTCGCATTGCGGAGCGAAATAATTCGTACTTCTGCGGAAGCTTGTAGTCGTAAATCGGATCGGAGTGGTTAAAGTCAAGTGCAACCGTCAAGGAATTTTACTTCCCGATAAACTTGGCCGGTCGCTTTTCCAGAAACGCTTGAACTCCTTCCTTTAGATCGTGGCTTTGAGCCAGCAGTTCCATCGCGTCAATTTCATATTGCAATCCTTTCTCAACAGAGGCCTCCCTTAGCCCGTTGTTAATGGCAATCTTTGCTTGCGCGAGTGCGAGCGGCGACACTTTGGATGCGAGCATTCTGATATAATCCGTGGCGGCGCGCAATTCTTCCCCGTCGGGGACTATCTTGTTCACGAGCCCAATTCTCAGAGCTTCCTGCGCGTTTATGACCTGACCCGAAAAGATAAGCTCCTTGGATTTTGCTCTTCCCACTAGTCTAGTTAACCTCTGCGTCCCACCCCAAGCAGGTATCAGACCCAAATTTACTTCAGGTTGACCGAACCTCGCTCGATCCGAGACAAATCTGAGGTCGCAGGACAATGCGAGTTCGTTTCCTCCTCCAAGAGCCAGACCGTTTACTGCCGCAATTACTGGCTTTGTTGAATTTTCTATCTCCAAAAAAGCACCGTGACCTGCCGAAACGATTCGCGTTGCTTCCTGGACGCCAAGGTCCTGCATCATCTTGAGGTCTGCTCCTGCGCAAAAGGCGTTGCTCCCAGACCCCGTTATTATAATTCCCCACACTTCAGGGTCTGCATTTCCCTGTTTTACTGATGCGACGATCTCGCCCAGCATTTTCAAATTTAGAGCATTCACAGGAGGATTGCTAAGAGTGACGATGAAAGCCGATTCTTCCTTCTTGGTCTTGACAAATTCAAAATTCTCGGACAATAATCTCACTCAAGCAGACTAGAACGGAGAGATCGCCTGAGCGCCTTTAAGCGTTATCTTAGGTTCGAAACTTAATTTGTTACTTCGATTCTGGCAACATCTTGAAAGCGAAGCTCGCCCAAGTATTTTTCTGCATCGAGTGCAGCTTCGCATCCAGCGCCCGCTGCCGTAACGGCCTGTCTATACCTGTGGTCCTTAACGTCGCCAGCGACAAAAACTCCTTCGACACTAGTTTTCGTTCGATCCTTCGCAACAATGTAACCATTCGCGTCGGTCTCAAGCTGCCCTTTGAACAGAATGCTGGCTGGATCGTGACCAATTGCCACGAAGAGACCGTCCGCGGGAACTTTCCATCGATTCCCGTCCTTGAGATTCTTGAGCTCCAATTCGGTAACGTGATCCTTTCCTAAAACATCGCTCACAACAGCATCCCAGATGAATGAAATCTTCGGGTTCGCAAAAGCTTTTTCCTGCATGATCATCGAGGCGCGCAACTCGTTTCTTCTGTGTACGACAGTCACATGGTTAGCAAATTTAGTAAGAAACGTAGCCTCTTCCATTGCAGTGTCGCCTCCGCCCACAACGTAGACATTTTTGTTCTTGAAGAAGAACGCATCGCATGTCGCGCAAGCTGAAACGCCTCTTCCGCGCAATTTTAATTCGGATTCAATTCCCAGCCATCTGGCATTGGCTCCCGTCGCAATTATCATCGCCTCCGAAGTATAGATATCCTCGCCAACCCTGACCACGAACGGATGCTGTCTCAAATCTACAGAAGTCGCGTCTATATCGAGAATCTTCGCCCCGAATCTTTCTGCTTGTTTTCTAAATTTCTCCATGAGCTCGGGGCCTTGAATTCCTTCAGGAAAGCCCGGATAGTTGTCCACGTCAGTTGTAATCATTAGCTGACCGCCGGATTGAGTTCCGGCAATAACTAGTGGTTCAAGACTCGCACGGGCAGCGTAAATTGCAGCCGTGTATCCTGCTGGACCCGAACCAACAATAATCAATCTCTTGTGCATAGCATGAAATCTGGTCGTTCGATAATTTAAACGGAACGGGTGTCTTCTAATCCTTTTTGGATTAGAAGCGTAACTCTCCAGTTTCGGGATAGTCCTATGGGAGACAGCGATAAGCTGTATTATATGATAGTGATATTCTTGGAGAACGAGTAGTCAGATCCGAGATATTGACGAGAACCAAGCTCTACCGCTGATGAAGGAAACATTTGTTTCTATTCGCGCTTCTTTGATGTAATTTATCTTCCACCCATCCGAAAAGCATCCTCTGATTTCTCTCTGGCTCACGCGCCTCGGTCCTCCCCAGCTTGTAGGCTCGGAGTTGCTGAAGCAGAGCATGAAATATTTTCCATTTTCTTTGAGAACCCAGCGTACGCTCCTTACGAATCGTTGGCGCTGTGGGTCTGTGAAGCCATGGA
>JASHPO010000017.1 GCA_030038075.1 Nitrososphaerales archaeon
GCTGATTACAACATTCTAGGTGGGTTGCCGCTCGGAAGGTTCTACGAGGATCTAGGGCACGTTTCGCTCTTTTCATTCAGCGAGTTACATTCGCAACCTGACATCGAAACTCTGGTAGCTTCCTTGAAGAAGGTCGAGAGGACGAGCTAATGGTTTACCGTCAAGCCACATGGGACGAACCGCTTTTGAAGGAACTCTCGAAGAAAGGGAGACGTGGATACTCACTTCCCCGGATCGACGAGAAAATAAAATCCAAAGTCGGGGATCCCTTGAAACTCGTGCCGAATTCCATGCTTCGAAACTCTCCACCATCCCTTCCAGAACTTTCGGAACCCCAGATCGTCAGACATTTCACACGCTTGTCGCAGATGAACTTTGCAATAGACATCGGAATGTATCCTTTGGGAAGCTGCACGATGAAATACAATCCCAAGGTATCGCAGCGCATTGCTAGGAATCCCAGGATAGCCAATCTTCATCCTTACCAGGACGAATCAACGATTCAGGGAACGCTCGAACTGCTCCATGATCTGGAACGAATGCTTTGCGAGATAACAGGCATGGATCGGTTTTCCCTTTGTCCCGCCGCCGGTGCGCAAGGCGAATATGTCGGAGCATTAATCACAAAGAATTACCTTCGCGACCAAGGTCTCGGAGAGAAAGATGAGATGCTCGTTCCCGATTCCGCCCATGGAACAAACCCGTCGAGTGCCGCGATGGCGGGCTTTAAGGTTGTGAAAATTCCTTCATCCGAGGAAGGGATTGTGACCGCCGAGGCTGCGAAAAAACTGATCTCGAAGAAGACTGCGGGCATGATGCTAACTGTTCCCAACACGCTTGGCATATTCGAACGGGAAATTGTTGAGGTTACAAAGATGGTTCATGAAGCCAGAGGCATCATGTACTATGACGGCGCGAATATGAATGCTCTCTTGGGCTTCGTCCGGCCTGGCGATATGGATTTTGACATTGTCCACATTAACGTGCACAAGACATTCGCGACGCCCCACGGGGGCGGAGGTCCAGGAGCAGGACCAGTCGGCGTGAAAGACCGTCTGAAGGATTACTTGCCCGTCCCGCTAGTATCCAAATCCGAATTGGGATACAAACTCGACTACAGTGTCTCAAAGAGCATTGGCTACATCAAATCGTTCTACGGCAACACTGCCGTGTTGCTTAGAGCCTACTGCTACATAATGAGCCTAGGGAAAGACGGACTGAAAATTGTCTCGGAGCAGGCTATCCTATCCTCCAATTATCTTCTCAAACTTCTTGATAGAGAGGCATATTTCACACCGTATTCGACCGGACATCCAAGGATGCATGAATTTGTCGTAAGTGCTTCGCCGCTGAAGAAGAAAACCGGGATCAACGCGGGTGATGTCGCGAAGGCGATACTCGATTATGGCATGCACTCACCAACGACCTATTTCCCCCTTATCGTCCCCGAAGCGTTGATGGCGGAGCCAACCGAAACGGAGACGATGGAGAGCCTAGAAGCCTACGCGTCGAACGTGAACAGAATCTCAAAGCTCGCTTCTGAGAATCCAAAGGATATAACAGACTCCCCCAAGAACACGTCGGTTGGACGTTTGGATGAGTACAGGGCATCCTACCCAAGTACGATGATCCTGAACTGGAACGAGATCGGAAAGGAAATGGCCGAGGCTGATTGAGAATTGCCGGCCAGACGTGGACACGGCTTCGATTCTCGCAGAGAACAGCGAAGGAAGGTCGCAAAGCAACATATTCAGCAACTTATGGATTCTGCACTGGCGAAGAACGTAAAGAATCCTGAACAAGCTGAGAGGCACGCCTCGCTAGCCTGGAAACTCTCCACCAGATTCAATGTCCGGCTCAGAGAGAAGCGGTTATTTTTTTGTCACAAGTGCAAAAAGTTCATTGTTCCACCTCGCACCGCAAGAATCAGACTGAGCAGGAAGCGAAGGAGCCTTAACATCACTTGTTTGAAGTGTCAGAGCACCTATCGAAGGATCTTCTGACTTGTTACGAGGTTGCTGTTCATCAGTAAATAGCCTAAGATGGTATTAGTCATCGAGCAAGGATTTTAGTTAAATAGAGCTTCAAAACAATGACTATTCTACGAAGTCTAGACCAAGGAGTTTGAACTGATTTGACGACAGCCTACGAAGTCCCGCAAGAATTGCTGATCTCAAAGCTTGCAGATCACCTGAAGAGAGTTTCTCAGATTGAACAGCCGATCTGGACTGCCTATGCAAAAACCGGTTCACATGCGCAGAGGCAGCCGAGCGAGAAAGATTGGTGGTACACTCGTTGCGCTTCACTTCTAAGGAAGATATACGTTCACGGTCCAATCGGGCTCTCACAGTTGAGAAGTGATTATGGCGGCCGAAAGGAAATCGGATACTACGTAGGTCATCACCGCGACTCCGGAGGTTCCGCAATCAGAAAGGCGATACAGCAGCTTGAAGCAGCCGGTTTTGTCGCAAAGCAGGGCAGACACGGGAGGATTCTCACAGGCAAGGGCGTCAGCCTCGTGGACAAACAAAGTACGGAGATACTCAAGGAACTGGCAAAAGCAAAGCCCGAATTGGCACGCTATCTCTAGTTCATCCCTAAATCTGCAAATCGAGGATTGACTGCTTTGAGCGGAGAAAGCGACGAAAAACCCTCCCAAGAACGATCCGCTGGAGATCAAGAGAGAAGAGCGAAAGCCGCCCGTGACCAAATGCTCCGCGTAGTGTTTACCAGCGAGGCGAGAGAGAGGTTGACTAATATACGGATGGTGAAACCTGATTTGGCGGAATCTATAGAAAGCCAGATCATTCAACTCGTGTCCTCTGGGCGTTTGAAGCACCAAGTCACTGATGAGGAGTTGAAACAGATGCTGGGTCAACTACAACAGCCAAAAAGGGAATTCAAGATCAATTACAAATAGTGTGAAGAAAATGAGCAAGAAAACTTCGGGCGTTAAGAAAAGATTGCTTAAGATGAGAAGGCAGGCTTGGCCAGTCCCAACGTGGGTCATTGCGAAGACCAAGCAAAAAGTGCGAACTCATCCCCAGCAAAGACAATGGAGACGCCAGAAGCTAAAGATAAAGTGATGAAGCTGTTTGTCGAAGCAGGAAGAAAATCTCGAAAGAATTTACACCGTGCCTCTGACACGGGCCTGGATTACTGCGCGCCACAAGCGAACAAAACGCGCGGTTAAAGTGCTCAGAGAATTTGCCGAGAAGCACATGAAGTCCGAAGAGGTCAAGATCGACACTGAGCTTAATGAGCGCTTATGGAGCCGAGGCATAACAAAGCCTCCGCGCAAGATAACCGTAAGAATGGAAAAGGACGAAGACGGGGTCGTAACAGTTTCTCTTCCGAAGGTTGAGAAGCCTTCAGAACTTCTAGAGGAAAAGAAGGCACTTCCTGAGAAGAAGAGAGAGTCCCTACCATCAGCAGAAGCTCTACCGGGAACTAAGGGCGAAGCAGCTCTTCCACCAGCCGAGCCGACTGCCGCCGCCGAACCAGAAGCTCCCAAAGCCGAGGAAGAGAATAAGGAAAAGCCGAAGACAAAGGCCTCGCCGAAGAAGAAGAATTCTGCTACGAAAAAGGCTGCTGCAAGGAAGAGAGCCGAGAAGAAGCACGACGACGAGTAGCCGCTCTCAGTTAGCGCAAACCCTGAACCAATTCCGATAGAGCATGGGTATTGGGCTCCCATACCACTTTTCGAACATTCTTCGAATATCGTCGGCAGTGTCAACTCCTGCCAGTTGCGCCTCGTCGTCGGACAGGTTGTACGCGCTCACCTTGTCAGTCCTGTAGAACTCGATCAAGAGTCTCGATGAGTCCGACTTTTGCTTGAACCTGTTCATAAGAACGTAATACGTGCCGACCTTGGGCGATGTACGATAAGTCACCTGAATCTTGCCGTCCGCAATCTTCTGGATCAATTCCTTCACGAAGACGATCTGTTTTGGCTTTGTGTCCTTAGTCTTAATCGCTTCGGATTTCCAGAGTGTCGGAAATTTTTGGATGGCAAGACCCACCGCTTCGTTGTAGGTCAAATCCTTACCGAACTCCGCTTCAACGTCGAGCTTCCGTATTGCGTCCGCATTAGCGGTGTTTTCTCGCATCCATGAAACGAATTTATCCATCACTCTCTGGTCTGAAAGGGTTCGCGACATCGTGGTCAGCAGCCTAGTAAGTGCAGGGCGTAACGTAACCGAGTTATATTATTTTTACTTCGCCCGACTGGGCTCAGCGGGCTTCGATTTACTCTGCTTCCAAGTCGGACAGCAGCGATTCATAGCGAGGAGAGTCGTCAAGGTCTTGCTCAAGGTTTCCGGCGAACACTTTGAGAGCCGCATCTATGGGATCGTAGCTGTCGAACTTTGTCGTCCTGAAGCCTGTCGCCATTATAATTGCGGTTGTCGTCGTCGTGGAGTTCGCAGAGAGACCGAACTCAATCTGCATCGATCCTGTTCCGAGCACGCCAGACAAGCCTCCGATAGATGCCGAGAGATCTTTCATCGTTATCGATTTCTCAGTGCATAGGTGGACCAACGAATGAGAGGCTTGCGAGGTGTCAACGATCTTGCTAAAGTGGCCAGCCGCCTCCATCACAGCCTGCTTGTATTCTGATAATTGGCAATCCCCGACGCACATTACGCTGTACGAGTTTGATTTCACGAATTCCACCACTTTGTTCAGTCCAATGCTGAATTCGTGCTGTTCTGTGGAACCCAAAAGCTTGTTCAGTGCAAGAGCAATCTTCTGATTCATGAGCGCGTAAGAATCAATAACAGGCATGTCTTGCGCCAGAAGCTCGTCGTTGTCGATGACAATGACCCCGGTCGCGAGGTCTCTTACCTGCCTCAAAGCAACCCCAGCGAAGAAGTGCTTTGGCTTTTCAAAGATGTACGGCATTACTAAAACAGCCACGCTTACCGCACCCTTTGACCTCGCCTCCCTTGCGACCAGAGGGGCTAATCCGGAACCATCGCACCCTCCCAAGCCGGCTATAATGAACACGATGTCACTGTCTGAGAGCATCTGTCTCAGTTCGGGAATCCTTTCGTGGGCCAGACCTCGGACATGAGTCGGGGATGACTTGCCTGTCGCGGTGGCGCTGACGAGGATCTTCTCACCCTTTGTGATCGTGGCAATATCGTGATCGTCGCAACTCAAGTAAACAAAATGTTCCAAAAGCTTGCTTTCTTTAGAGAGCTGAGCTGCAATCTTGCAACCGGCGCTTCCAACACCGACAACGGCGACTTTTCTTCCATAACCAGGGTTCGAGTACGGAAAGTCTGTTAGTTTGGTAATTTTTTCGGACAAGGGTAGGACTCGCCCGCAGGGAAAGAAAGATTCGATATTAATTCCGATACTTTACTAAATGTCAATCCTGTGTCAAAAGTACTAGTACAATGTTATGTAATTTATTGCCCTAAGATTGATTCAGTAATAAAACCTCGAAGAGTCGACGACGTATAGTCGACAATTCTGGCGCTGACTTCCTTTCCCAACAGATCAGCCGCCAGATCTTTGAAGAGGCACGGCTTGTAGAAGGAGTTTCTACCTACCGCGGCGCCATCGACCAGCTCGTCTATCAAAACGCGACCGTTCCAGCCAACCCATTTAGAGTTTACTTCCCTTTGGATTTGTTTTACGAGCACAGTCATCCTAGCCGACCTGCCTTTGGATGTCTCCGAGTCGATCTGGTCGCTCATTCTCGCAGCTTTTGTACCATCCCTCGCGCCGAATCTTGAGATGTTCACAACATCGGGTCTGGTCCTCTTAAGGAGCTCTTGAGATTCCAAAAACTCTTGCTCTGTCTCAGAAGGGAAACCGACTATCATGTCAGTGCTCAAAGTGACCCTAGGAATGGACTGCCTGAAGGCGTTCACAATATCGTAATAGTCATCAACTTCATATCCCCTTTGCATCTCTTTTAGAATCCTGTCACTGCCCGACTGGACGGGAAGGTGCAAGAATTTGAAGACCTTCTCATGCTTGAAGCATTCAATCAGATCTCCAGCGAACCTGCGGGTTAGAAGCGGGTTCATCATCCCGATCCTGACCTTGAAATCACCTGGAATCGAGCACACTTTCCTGATGAGGCTGGGGAGGCTGGTTTTCGAGTCCTTCCCGTAGGCGGCATTATCCGTTGATGTAAGCCATATCTCTTTGGCGCCTTGAGCGACGAAGCTCCGCGCCTCCTCAGCGATTTGATTCTCCGGGTAGCTGAAGACGGTCCCCTTCACCAGTTTGACCTGACAGAAGGTGCAGCTGCTAAGGCAGCCGGAGGATATCTCGACTATCCCGACCACACTGTTGAGCCTGCTTCGAGGCATCCCCACTTTGACGAGTCTCTGTGATTCCAAGGAAACCATCCGTTGTCCTGAGAGAGTGCTCTCGATGGTAGGCAGAATCCTGTCTAGATTCCCCGGACCCACCATGCTCAGGTTTGCTTTTATCTTCTCAATCTTGGCGGGGTCTGCCTTTGGAAGGCAACCTGCTACAATCAGTTTGTTTCCTCCTTTTGAGAGGTCTCTTATCCTGCCAAGCATCCTTTGCTCGGTGACAGACTTTACGCTGCAGGTAACCAGAACGCTCAGGTCGGCGCTACTCTCGTTCTCAACTAGGTCGTAGCCGCCCTGCTCAATGATTCCTCTCAAAATTTCGGTGTCAGCGAGACTAGCGGAGCATCCATGCCCTTCAACATAGATCCGTTTGGGAACCGCCTGCATAGCGAGGATTTCTTCTCTTTCAAGCAAAAACTCGACACTTATTCATTGCTCGGGGAATCCTTAACTTGGGTATCTCATCGTATTTTTCCATTTGAACCCGCCGCAGAATGTGATTATTCTGGAAGAGTCAACGCTTGAGCTTGTTCCCGCCAAGTTTCGTAGGCACGAATCCTGCAGGCTGGTCGAAGAAAGGTTCGGAATCCCGCCGGAAATGCAGATTCTGGACGACAACTACCATCACAAGTTGATTACCAAACTCTCCAACAAGGAAAAACGCGGCAGGCCGGACATCGTTCATTTTGCTTTGCTTGACATTACGAGCACTCCTGCTTACATGGAAGATCTAGTGGAGGTATACGTTCACACCGTCAACAATGAGACGATCAGGCTACTCCCAAAGGTGAGGCTACCCCGGACTCTCCAGAGGTTCTGCGGCGTTATGGCGAAGGTGCTTGCAGACAAAATAGAGCAACAGAAGAAGGAGCTTTTCGAGCTAAAGAAAGATGATACGATTGAGCACCTTGTAACTTCAATTGACGCGGAAAGAGTCGTCTGCCTTACTACCGAGGGAGTCGGGACAGATCTTCTGCCATTCGCAAAGGAAATTCATTCAAAAAATGAGAAGGCCATTTGGATAGTTGGCGGATTTCCCCGCGGTCATTTTGGAGATGATGTAAAGTCATTGGCTACCGATGTCATTTCGATTTCGAGATATTCACTCACGGCTAACGTTGTCACATCCAGGATATGCTATGCGTTTGAATTGGTTCAACCAACTGTTTGATTGAAGTTCAATCAAACAGTTGGTTAGATGTCATCTTCTTGATATCTAGGAGCTTGTCGAGTTCCTCATCTGAGAGATTGGTCATTTGCTTTGCGATCTCCCTAATTGATCTCTTCGTCGCGACCGATTTCTTTGCAATCTCGGCCGCCTTCTCGTAGCCTATTTTTGGGGACAACGCTGTCGAGAGCTGGCTACTCATCTCTGCATAAGTCCTGCAGACAGTTTCGTTAGCTGTAATCCCGTCGACACATCTCTTCGCAAATACCGTCGAGCCATTTGCCGCAATCTTGATCGAAAGCAAGAGATCCCAAACGGTCACTGGCATCATGACGTTAAGCTCCAGTTGTCCAGCCTGACCTGCCAGACTGACACAGAGGTCATTTGAGATTATTTGCATTGCAACCATGTTGAACATCTCGACTATGCTGGGGTTCACCTTGCCAGGCATGATGGAAGAGCCTGGCTGCACACTCGGCAGAAAGATTTCGCCGAGACCCGCCGCAGGCCCTGAAGACAGCAGCCTTAGATCATTTGCAATCTTCGTGAAACTCACAGCGACAACTTTTAGGGCAGCTGCAATTTCGACGGCCGCGTCAAGGCTCTGTGTCGCCTCGAACATGTTGCTTGCTCTTCGGAAATCTATCTTCGTCAGCGCCGAAACCTCCTTGATTGCAAGTTCAGTAAACCTCGGGTGTGCATTTAACCCGGTGCCGACCGCGGTGCCGCCAAAGTTCAATTCCTTCAGATTTTCACTCGCCCTCTCAATGCGACCAATGCCATGCTCGATCATGCTCGCGTAACCGCTGAACTCCTGCCCCAGAGTCACAGGGACTGCGTCCTGCAGGTGAGTTCTCCCGATCTTTACCACATCTTCAAACTCCTCAGATTTTCTCTTTAGAGAAGCGTGAAGCGTCCTAAGGGCAGGCAGAAGATCGTTCACGATACTTTCTAGGGCCGAGATGTGGATCGCTACGTGGAAGGTGTCGTTGGTTGACTGCGCCATGTTCACGTGGTCGTTGGGGTGGACGAGCTTGTAATTTCCTTTCTCGCCGCCTAGAAGTTCTATTGCGCGGTTTGCAATGACCTCATTTGCGTTCATGTTCTGGGAAGTTCCAGCCCCAGCTTGGAAAACGTCAACTACAAAGCTGGAATCGAACTTGCCTTCAATAACTTCCCTAGCCGCCTTCGCGATAGCGTCACCAATCTTCCTGTCAAGCAAATCAAGCTCCATGTTCGCCTTCGCGGCGGAGTACTTGATTATTCCCTGAGCTCGGATAAACTCCCTAGGAAGCCTGTATCCGCTGATCGGAAAGTTCCCAACAGCCCGCAGGGTCTGCACGCCATAGTAGGCGTCCGCCGGGACCTCGACTTCGCCAAGAAAGTCCTTCTCTACTCTGAATTTTGAAGCGCTCGACAAAACTGTTCTCTTTACCTCCTGTCTTCAACAACTATTGTACTTTTACCCAGACTAGTTACTTCGTTTCTGTGGCAGATTTGCTAGCTTTCAACTTCTCCAACTCTTCCCTCTGCTCAATCGCGAGTCGTCCGAAGCTATCGTAGAATGATCCCAGCACGTAGCCGAAGATGAAGGAAACTGGAAGACCGGCAGCCAGAAAGACGTAGGGAAGAAACGCAGGGCTACATTGGTATCCGAAAAAAGCGGGACCTGCCAAGAGTCCGATTATGAACACGGGAACTCCAAGCGCGATACCTTTCCTCTTTGAAGTTCTTCCAGGCAATCTCAGGTAGATTATGCCGAACACCGCGCCGTAAATCACTCCGTAAACGAGGCTCCAGAGACCGTAGATCATGGGATAATAGATTACATCAGTTGCGAATAGTTCGTCTGCAGTGACGTTCGAGAGATTCTCTTTTTGAAGCTGCGCCGTGATATATTGAATCTGAGTCGTCCGGCATGCTTCTAGCGTGCCAAAATGCAGCATCCCTACCAAGAGACCGTAGACGACTCCTGCCGCCAAACCCGCTTTGAGTCCCTGAGAAACTGGCACGAGATCTAAGCACTTGTTAGACTCATTCCTTGAAGTAGCCTATTTACAGTTCGCTATCGAAATTCGACAATGATGAATTCGTCAGAGTTCCAAGCAGTGATAACTAAATACTCGCCGGAAATTGTCTTGGCAAGTTGGAGAAAATCGGATTCGTAGGAGGCACTGGCGATCTCGGAAGGGCTATTGCTATTCATCTAGCAAAACATTATGAAATTCTTGTGGGCTCTCGCAGCATAGAAAAGGCAGAAGAGACAGTTAGCACAATTCTCAGGGAGAAGCCTGGCAAGGATTATCTACAAGAAAACCTGAGATCCGCTGAGAACAGGAACGTCGTCGAATCCTGCAAGATAATTTTCCTCACGGTGCCGCACGAGAACGCGATTGAAACCATCAGGAGTCTTGTCAGCAACTTCTTGGGCGGCCAAATACTAATTTCCGCCGTTGCTCCGGTTGTCAAGGTTGGCAAAGAATTTCATTCGAAGTTTGATTCCAGCGGAAAATCTGTATCTCAGCAAATTGCAGAATTGATTCCTAAATCCATCAAAGTGGCGACAGCTTTCCAGTCGGTTCCCGCCCACATTCTTTACGAGGAAAGACCAATATCCGCCGATGTCTTGGTTGCCTGTGATGAGCTTGAGACCTACAGGATCGTTTCAGAACTGATTTCAAAAATCGAGGGGTTGCGCCCGCTATACTTGGGAACGCTCGATCTGTCCGGAGAAATCGAAAGGCTGACCGCTCTAGTACTGAATATTGCCATCAAAAACAAGCTAAAGAGTCCGACGCCAAAGTTCAATTCTTTTTGAGGCGTTTCTCGAGCTTTGTGCCGCAGACCAGGCAATCCGCTCTTTGCTTTGTGTAAATTTTGCCGCAAGCGGGACAGAAAAAAACCCACTCGCTAACGTTCTTTATACCGTTAGTCATTAACGGTCTCGCCTTTATTCCCAAACGAGAAGCGACGTTCTCGACAGCAAAATCATCCGAGAGCAGTATCGCGTCGTTTCCGTCAGCCGCGATAGAAAGGCAGAGCGCGAGTACGCTCATGTCCGCTTTCGTCATGTTGTTGTCGCCCGATCTTCGTGCAGCTTCTTTCACCTTGTTATAATGATCAGGGCCTGCCTGCCACACATTGATTTTCGATAGGGCGATCAGAGTTCGAGTCCTTTCGTTCGATACCTCACTGATTACATCTGGAGTGGTAACCAGATTTTCTGTCGTGTTAGTGTAGGGAACTCCCGCATAAAACGCGGTAGTATCCAAAACGAGGTACTGACTCAAAAGAGAGATCGAAAACCTGCATCAATTAGAGGAGGATAAAATGGATCTATACATCAGGAAACACGATAGAAAGGGAGAGATTGTGACTACTTCCTATAGTACGTCGAGAGATTACTTTGAACGCCTTATCAAACTTTTCGCTTGTCCCCGCCGGAATTGCTTTCCAGTGAAATCAGGTTCGCCAGCTGTCTGTAAGGCCCGGCCTTCTCGAATCTTACAAACTCCGCGTCTTTGTCGTGTTTTTGGATTGAAACCCGGACTCCAGCCTCCACTCGAAAGGTTTCCTGACCGTCGATGACTAGTTGGGTCGCGTATTCACCTTCCACGCTGATTTTTGTTGGTTGCATGATGATCGGAGGGAAACGGTAAATCGGCGCCAGTGGAGTCAACGTGATAGCCTCCAGAGTTCCCTGGACGAACGGGCTTCCGTACGAAAAGGAGTGACCCGTCGATCCTGTCGGCGTGGTAACGATCAGACCATCCATCCGCTGGTTGAATACCGCACTGTCTCCCAGGTCGATCCTAAATGATGGCGTCTTTGCATATGACTGTCTCACAAGCACAATCTCATTTAACGCAGGAGGGAGTTTTCTCGATCTTATAGCGGGGGAAATCCGCAGTCTCTTCTCGATTTCGAATTCATCATCAAGTATTTTTTCAATTGATTTTCCGATTTCCTCGGGCTTTATTTCCGCGAGCACTCCACGACCTCCGACGTTCGCGCAAAGACATGGGATGGACTTCTCGAACGATCTTACCAGCCGAAGTATAGTGCCGTCCCCAGAAAATGTGATCGCGAGATCAATTTCTGATCTGGCGATATCATGCACCGACGGAACATGATCTACGCCTTTCATTTTGAGGTTTGGAAAACTCACGACGCCAATTCCCTTTTCGAGCAAGATATTCGTGGCATATCTCGCCCAGTCTTTGGCGAGCTGATTTCCTTCCTTGGAGATGATTCCAATCTTTGATATTTTCAATAAACCGCCACCGTAGCTAAGGCCGACCTAAAAATTTCGTTGATACTATTTTCAATTTTCGCCATGAATTTGTAACTTCAGAAATTTTCTGTCAAACGTCAGGTACGATTAACGTTATATAGAGTACGCGCGGCCCTCGTGCTCCATTGTGCTGAGCTATGAGCAAGCCCGTTGATCTTGGGAGCACGAAGGAGGGCTCTTATATTTTGATCGACGGCGAGCCCTGCAGAATCGTGGAATACGACAAGAGCAAACCAGGAAAGCATGGAGCCGCCAAAGCACGGGTCGTGGGTATCGGAGTTTTTGACGGCGTAAAGCGAAGTCTGGTATTGCCGGTGTCCACCAATGTCGAGGTTCCGCTGATCGAGAAGAAATCCGGGCAGGTAATATCCCAGTCATCGAACAAGGTTCAGATTATGGATCTTGAAACATTCGAAACTATCGACGTTCCCACACCTACGGAGGAAGATGTTGCGTCAAAATTAGCCAACGGGGCCGAAGTCGAGTACTGGCAGGCGATGGGAAAGACGAAAATTGTCAGAGTAAAGAACGCTTAGAAGTGGAAGAACGAGCCTTTCTTCTTATCGTCTTCAAGCTGTTTGAATTCCTTCAGAAGCTCCTTCTGTTTATCAGAAAGTTTCTGGGGAATAGCTACGTTAACCGTGACAAGCTCGTTGCCTCTGTTAGCACTGCCCAGAGTCGGCATTCCCTTACCTCTTAACTTCAATACCGTGCCCGTCTGAGTCCCAGGAGGCACCGTTACGTCAGTAGTTTTGCCGTCAATTGTGGGAACCTGTATCGTTGTTCCGAGAGCCGCGCTGGCGAAATCAATTGATACCTGGGTGTGCAGATCGTTCTCCTCTCTCTGGAACGTCTTGTGCGGAAGAACGTGACACACTACATAGAGGTCGCCCGCGGGCGTGCCCATCTCTCCGGCATCTCCCTCAGCCCTAAGTCGCAGAGAAGACTCGTTGTCAATCCCCGGTGGAATCTTTACAGAAATCTTTCTCGTCTTCTGGATGGTGCCGTTGCCCCTGCACTCGCGGCAGGGATTGTCCAGTATCTCGCCTTTTCCCTTGCAGACGCGACAAGTTTCAATTCTCACGAACTGCGCGAAGCCAGAGGAATTTATCCTCTGAACCTGCCCCCTGCCTCCGCATTCCGTGCATCTCCGCGGTTCGCTGCCGGGTTTTGCACCTGTACCTTTGCAAACAGGACATCTCTCGGTTCTCGGGATTTCAATCTCGGTCGTCAAGCCGGAAGCCACCTGCTCAAGCGTAATGTCGAGGTCGTACCTCAGATCAGCGCCGCGCCTCGCGCCTCGACCAGAGCCGGTCATGTTGCCGAAGAACATGTCGAAGATGCTCCCGCCGCCGAAACTGCCGAACCCGAAACCGAGGTCGCGCAGTATCTCGTCAAAGTTTGCTGATCTGAAAATGTCCTCCGAGCTGTACCGTCCCTGGATTCCTTCATGTCCGAATCTATCGTACTGGGCGCGCTTCGCATCGTCGGACAAGACTGCATACGCTTCTGAGATTTCTTTGAACCTATCTTCCGCGCCGGGGGCCTTGTTCCGGTCTGGGTGGTACTGAAGTGCCAGCTTTCTGTAGGCTGCCTTTATCTGATCTTTAGTAGCGTCCTTTGGAACTGCAAGGACTTCGTAATAGTCTCGTTTCTCTACAGACATTTACCCTCAGCTTTTCTGTTGATCCTGATCCACTTTGTACTCTGCGTCTACGACCTTTTGGCCGGAAGAGTCGGTCTGGGTCGCTTGTCCACTGCTCGTCGTCTGCGCCGCCTGCTGATATGCGACCGTCCCAATGTCCTTCAGTACGCTCGTTAGAGATTCAGTCTTTAGTTTGATGGCATCGATGTCATTGGCGGCGACCGCATCCTTCAGTTCTTTGGATGCATTGTCTAGTTTCGTCAGAAGTTCCGCAGGGATCTTATCCTTGAGATCTGATTTCGTTTTTTCCACAGTGTAGAGAAGACTGTCTGCTTGGTTCTTGATCTCCGCTTCTTCCTTCTTCTTCTTGTCGGCCTCAGCGAACTGCTCTGCTTCCTTCACCATTCTCTCCTTTTCCTTATCGGACAGTTTGGTCGAAGCTGTGATCGAAATGCCCGTCTGCTTTCCCGTCGCCAGATCTTTTGCTGCGACGTTCAAAAGACCGTTGGCGTCAATGTCGAAAGTCACCTCAATCTGCGGGACTCCCCTAGGAGCTGGCGGAATGCCGACGAGGTTAAAGTTCCCCAGCGACACGTTATCCGACGCCATGGCTCTCTCTCCCTGTAGAATATGAATCGTCACTGAAGTCTGGAAATCGGCGGCGGTTGTGAATATCTGGCTCTTCTTAGTTGGAATCGTTGTGTTTCTGTCAATTATTTTCGTAAATATTGAACCCATCGTCTCGACTCCCAGAGAGAGAGGCGTCACATCGAGTAGCAGAATATCCGTGACTTCTCCGGACAGGACCGCACCCTGTATAGCAGCACCCATTGCAACGCATTCCATCGGGTCTACACCTCTTTCAGCAGGTCTCCCCATGATCTTCTCAACAAAGTTTCGGACTATCGGCATCCTTGTCGGGCCGCCGACAAGAATTATCTTGTCAACCTGGTTTGGCTCTAGCTTCGCATCCCCCAGCGCCTGCGTCATCGGGTGACGGCATTTTTCGATGATCGGCGAAACAAGTTCCTCAAGTTTCGCCCTTGTCAGAGTCATCGCAAGGTTCTTTGGGCCAGAGGAATCAGATGCGATGAACGGCAAGTTAATGTCAGTTGAAATTGTCGTCGAGAGTTCTATCTTCGCCTTCTCAGCGGCTTCCCTAACTCTCTGGACTGCTACCTTGTCGTTTCTCAGGTCTATTCCGCTCTGAGTCTTGAACTGCGAGGTGACGTAGTCAACGAGAATATTGTCCATGTCGGTTCCACCGAGCTGAGTGTCCCCGCTGGTTGATTTTACTTCGAAGACTCCGCCTCCGAACTCCATTATCGTGACATCAAGCGTGCCGCCTCCGAGATCGAAGACCATGATCTTCTGATCTTTACCGGCCTTGTCGAGACCGTAAGCCAGAGACGCCGCAGTTGGCTCGTTGATTATCCTGACAACTTCCAGACCAGCAATCGCGCCTGCGTCCTTGGTCGCCTGCCTCTGGTTGTCGTTGAAGTACGCAGGAACCGTGATAACGGCCTTTGTAACCTGCTCGCCGAGAAACGCTTCCGCATCAGCCCTGATCTTTTGGAGAATGAAAGCTGAAATCTGTTGGGGCGTAAACTCCTTGCCGTAAACCTTGACCTTGTAGTCGGTGCCCATCTTGCGCTTTATGGCCATGATCGTTCCCTCCGGGTTCGATACCGCCTGTCTTCTTGCGGGCTCGCCAACAAGGAGAGCGCCTTCCTTAGTGAAGGCCACGTACGATGGGAAGGCCTTTCCTCCAACGCTAGTTCCTTCCGCGCTGGGGACGATCGTGGGACGTCCTCCCATCATCACTGCCGCAGCTGAGTTACTCGTTCCGAGGTCTATTCCGATTATTTTTGGCATTTATTTTCTACCTAGTAACCACAAATTATTTTTCAGGAGAGTTATTGACAGGCACTTCGCTTGGGGCGGTCTGGGGTTTTCTCCGGGCAACCTCAATCAAAGCTGGCTTTATGACCTTTCCGTCGATAGTATAGCCGTAGGCAATGACCGACAGAACTGTTCCTTCAGGTTCGTCCTCTGTCTCCTTCGACGCCACAGCTTCATGCAACTTCGGATCAAATCTCGTCCCGACATCTACCTTGATTTGCTTCACGCCCTCTGTTTTTAGATCGTTCTCTATGCGAGAACCGAGGAGCTTCAAACCATCCACAATGGGTGATTTGTTTGATTCAGCCGACATCAGAGCTCGGTCAAGATCCTCTTTGATCGAAATTATTTCCAATATCCAGTTGAGCTTTACCTGAATTTTCGAGTCTGCGACCATTCGGTCCGCCTGGCGCTGCATGTTGATCAAATCCGCCTGGAGGTATCTCAGACGGGTCATCTGGTCGGTATTCTTCTTGCGCTCGCTCTCAAGGTCAGTTTCCAACCGCTCCACTTGCGATAACAACGACCAGAGATCCCGGTGAAGGGGAACTTCCTCTTTCGGCTTCAAGTTTTCATTCTCGGATTCCAAAATGCGGCAAAACCTCACGAAAGATCAATAATTTGGTTACGCTTACATATAAACTCAGGGGTTAGCAACCAAAAACTGGCAATTGAAAAATGCTTCAAAGTTTTGACTGGCATACACAAAGCAAAGAAAGATTTGGACTTCCGAAAGAATTTAAGATTACCCCTTCGGTTTTGGATTCGACCCGATGATGCGCTGGAGCAATCTAGCCGGAAGAGCCGTCTGAGATTGATTCTGTGAATCATTCTCTAAATGATGAGAAACCACAAGCGATGCAGATGGGTCAACCAATTACGCGTCTTCCGAGAGTTCCTCAACTGGATTCTCAGGATGTTCCCTGACTCTCCTGTTCGGATTGGGCCTCCTTGTTTTCACGTCCAGAATGTCAAAAGGTTTTTCCGGATCGATCGCGTATCCCAAAATCAGGTTGGAGAGGTTTGGCTCTACGCTGTTATCCTGGCCGGTGATCAGTTTCTTTATGGGAATTCCGCCTTCGCAGTCAATCAGGAGTTCCAAGTCATTTCGGTCTGATTGTTTTGGAGAAATTGAATGAATCACCCTGTGGACGACCCTGTTTTTTCGCGAAAGGCGAACGTTGATAATCGCCTCAGTGAAGTTTCGCTTTATTTCTTCGAGTTGCGTCTCATATTGTGAAACCTCATTTCGCGAAAGGTATACTCGACACCTCACATCAAATTGCGGTACTTCAGTGATTCTTTTCTCCAACCGCTCAACTTTTGATATTCGAATGTCTTTTGACTTGAAGGAGAGACTCGATCTAAATTTGTTTGGAGTCTTTCCGGAGAGTCTTTTTTTCGGGCGCAGTACTTCCACGTAAAATGGTCTTCCCGAACCCTGGACGAGGCTATTCTCATCCTCGCTCCCGAGCCACACAAAGTTGCAGGATTCTGCCAGGAACTTGCTCGTAAAGAAAGCTGTAGCTATCGATTCAACGCTCTCCCCGGACCTACCGCGGTAATCGCACTCCGCGCAACCTAGCCCGTTGCAAGTCTGACATTTCGAGTCCCTCTGTGAAATGCCTCTCGTTGATTTCTCATAACGCGCAGAAATCCAGACAGATCTCGGGCTAATCGAAACAGATCCGTCGGAAAGCGAGAGTAGAACGGTGATGTCCGGTCTGGAATAATCCGGGCGTTTTCCCGTAGATTTGGCAATCTTTGCGGTCAACATTCCGGTAATTTGAGATTTGACGCTCTCCTTTCCCTTGATCTTGAGACGGGAGCGAAGCTCGTCCTCCTGGTCAAGTACGCTTTGTGGAATTGACACGCCGATCAGGAATGTTTCGTATTCGTACTCCGAGAGCTTTTCAATGATCTCTCCGGCGCTGGAACCGATGCGACCAAGCAAGCCGCCACAGAGGTCGCAGCTTGTAGAAATACGGGCCCTTATTCCTTCTCTTGCAAGGCAGTATTTGCAGAGATTAATTTCTGTCTGTACGGCAAGACGCATTGCGATAACTCTTCAGGGATTATTTCTGCGCGCCCATCTGTCGCATCATTTGTCGGAACTCCCTTCCCTTGCTTGCCTTCATCATCGACTTTGCCTGCTTGTAGCGATTGAGAAGTTCCTTCACATCTCGATCGGCAACTCCGGTGCCTCTCGCAATTCTCTTGATCCGCTGGGAGTTTAGCACGTCTGGTTCCTCCCTTTCATCCGGAGTCATCGCCTGAATCATCGCTCTCCAATAGGGCAACTTGATCTCCGTTTCTTCGATATTCTTCGAGTCCACATTCATCTGCGAAAACCCAGGTAGCGATTCGAGTATCTTCCGAAGAGAACCCATCTTATTCACGGACTCGATTTGCAACATAAAGTCGTTCATCGTGAGTTTCCCCGACATCATACGTTTGATCTGTTTCTCGTCCGCGACCTGTTCGAGTTCCTTTGCCCTGTCCAAAAGGCCCTGAAGATCGCCCATTCCTAGCAGGCGGCCGACAAACCTCGTGGGGCTAAATATTTCCAAGTCATCGATTCGCTCGCCGGTGCCGATAAAGTAGATTCGAGCGCCCGTTGCAGCCGCGGCAGCAAGAGCACCGCCACCTTTCGCGGCACCGTCTAACTTCGTGATAATAATGCCTCCGACAGGTACAGCGCTGTGGAAAGCCGAAGCCTGAGCAAGCGCTGCCTGGCCGATAGTACCGTCTATGACAAGGAAAGACATATCCGGCGTGACAGCCTTTGAAATCTGTTTCATCTCATCCAGTAGTCCTTTTTCTTCCTTGTGCCTTCCAGCGGTATCAACAATGATAATGTTCGAATTTTGTGCCTTGAAGGATTCAACGCCAGCCTTAGCTACCTTCACAGAGTTTTCTTCACCGTCGATTGAGAAGACGGGCACATTAATCGAAGAGCATAAAGTCTTCAGTTGCGTGATCGCTCCCGGTCGAAAAGTGTCTGCGGCAACGACGCCAACTCTGTAACCTTTTTTCACGAGAAGCCTGGAAAGCTTTCCAACAGTAGTGGTCTTGCCGCTTCCCTGGATTCCGATAAGCAGAATCACATTAGGTCTGTTTGTAGGGAGATCTAATTTTCCTTCTTCTCCTAGAATCCGCGCAAACTCTTCATAAAGAATTTTTACGATGTGATCTTTTCTGGGCAATCCCGGCGGAGGCTTTTCCTCTAGCGCTCTTTTCTGGATCCTGTCGCAGACCTCTATCACGATCTTCAGGTTTACGTCGCTGGGCAAAAGCGAGCGCTGGATGTCCTTGACGAACTCTTTGATTTCCTTCTCGTCAACTGTAGGCGCCCCAACGAGTCTGTTGACAGCATTCTGGAGGCCTTCCTTGAGCTTGTCTAACATGGAATCCGATCTGTGTCCATCGTCGGCGATTTAAACCTGTAGAACTGGATTAATTTTCGGCACCAATTCGGCTTGCGTGATTTCAAGCAACCCTTGATATCCGTTCCAGTTTTTTCGGTACTCTACTAGCTTCAATCTCTCTTTTTGGAAAAGAGGACAGTCCAGTACTAGAGTCTCTCCTTCGCCTCCTTCTAGAGCAGGATTGAAGGAATATTTCTCAGACAATCTGACCAGTTCTGCCACGGATTTTTCGTCAATATTCTTGCCAAGCCATCCATCGTCAAGACCTGCGGCGGAAACTGAAGTCAGGACGAAGTGATAACCTTGCTCGACCAAACTCGTCATGTATCTTTTCTGGTCGATTCCCCAGAGCGGCGCGGCCGAGTCTAGATTACAATCGGCCGCTATTCTTTCTATTCGGGTCTTTTGGTAGTTACTCGCGAGACCTCCACAACCGATCATGTCGAAAGAATATCTTACCTTAGCATCGAGTACAGTTCTTTTGATGTCTTCAAGCTCTTCCTCCTTGTTTCCCTTTGTACGGCCGATAACGAGTGGTATCTGCAGAGCTTTTGCGGAGAGCTGGACAAGCTCGATGTTGGCAGTATGGAGCATGTAGCTTTCTTGATTCTCCGAAAATAGCGTGATCAAACAGGAGATTTCAAAGCTCTTACGTCTCAGGAGATCGATCGTGTAGGTACTGTCTTTGCCACCCGAGTAGAGGACAGCTGCCTTCATGGAAATCATGCGTGAGTTGAACTGATATTAAATTGACTCGATCTGGTCAGTGGAAGAGAAGCATTTAAAGCACTAACTTGCAAAGTGACTTGAGTAATCGTTCATGCCGAAGTCTCGTGGTTACAGAAGGAAGACTAGAGCGAGATTCAGGGCAAAACCGCGTTCACCGCTCGGAGCTCTGTTGAGGGAGTACAAGGTCGGAGACAAGGTCGTAATTGATGTTGATTCGCGTCAGACGAAAGGAATGCCTCACAGAAGGTTCCAAGGCAGCGTCGGTACGGTTGAGGAAATTAGGCGGCGTAGCCTCGTGATCGACGTACCGGTCGGAGACGCCGTAAAGCAGGTGATCGCGAGACTGGAACACGTAAAGCCTCACGGAATTGCGAGCGCTTAAACCGGATGACATAATTTGACTGAACAGGCACAGCAACAAGTCTCAAAGAAGGCGAGAGTAATCTCCATTCCTGAAGCCAAGGAAATACTCTCGAAGATTGATCCGGAAAAGACCGATCAGATTCAAAAGAGAACGATGGATTATCTTCTAAAGTTCTCGAAGATTGAACCTGAAAAAGCGAAGAAAGACAGGAAACTTCTGATGGAAGATTGCGGCCTCACGATAGAAGAGGCAACTGAGTTGATCAACATCATGCCAAAGTCTCAGGAAGAGCTCAGAGTTTTCACAGCAGGCTGGCGGAAGCTAATCCCCACCGCAACGGTCGAGAAGATACTGAAAATACTGAACGAATAAACTGGTTATTCTTCAAGCAATGCAAATGTAATATCCAAGGACAACTACTGATCGGCTTAGAGTACATCTCTTATCGATAAAGTAGGATGTGGTATTTCCTGTATCCCGAGAGCACCAAAAAGTACGAAGAATTCGCCTACGTTCTAGACTTCATCCCCAACGGCAAGTCAGTGATAATCAGGGAAAGGGAAGGTCCCATCCTACAGGCAATTGGAGAGGAAAGGCTCACCCTACTGGAGATTCTTGCAGTGGAGCGCGAGTCTTTTTCCGCGGGAGAAAAAATTCCCATTGGGAAGGACAACCGGAGCAAGATAGTGAGCGTTCTGGGCAAGCTCAACTACACAGAACTGACTGACGAAGCGAAGAGCGAGATCTTGGGAGTGCTTGAAAAAATGGTACGCGATAACGAGAAAAGATACGTGGACTACTTCAATGAGCTGCAGCCGATAACGCCGAGACTTCACGCGCTGGAATTGATACCGGGCATCGGAAAGACCTTCATGCACGAGATCCTGGACGAGCGGGACAAGAAAAAATTCATTAGCTTTGTCGACTTGGAGCAGAGAATTGGTCTTAGAGATCCTGCAAAACTGATTGCGAAAAGAGTGATCGAGGAGCTCTCCGGAGAGTCCAAGATAGCAATCTTCACTGGACACTGACCTTTCTGGTGCGGTCCTGATGCTTAGTGGCCGAAGAAGGGTTAGGGTACACGGCCAGCACATGCTAGCTTCGCCGGAGATCGCCGACGATCTGATCGAGGCATCGGCAATTTCAAAGGATGAAGTCGTCCTAGAGATCGGTACCGGTAAAGGAATGCTGACCGGACGGTTGTGCCAAAAGGCCAAGCGCGTGATTAGCTTCGAAATTGACCGACGATTGTATGAGTCTGCCGCGCGATTGCTGTCAGAATACTCGAATCTTGAATTGAGATTCGGAGATGCATTTGTCCATATGGAAGTTCAATTCGACGTGTGCGTAACCAGTCTCCCCTATTCAGAATCTCTTCGGTTTGTCAAGTGGCTAGCGATCAGATCTGGTTCTTTCAAGAGGTGCGTCGCAGTTCTTCAGTCAGAGTTTGTGGGAAAGATCACTTCTTCGCCCGGACGGGACAGCTACAGAGCAATTTCCGTCGTCGCGCAGAATAGTTTCAAGATAGAAAGATTGTTTTTTGTCGAAAACGAAAAATTTGACCCGCCTCCCGGAGTTCTCTCTGAAGCGGTGAGAGTAGTACCGAGAAAAGATCCGCAACAACCATTTTTTGACGAAGGGCGAATTGCTTTGTTGAACAAATTATTCTCCTTTCGCGGCAGGCTGTTATCAGGAGCGATTAAGAAAATCGATCATGAGATTGATATTCCCTCCGAATTGCAAAAATCCCGAATTGAGGATTTGTCGCCAAATCAATTTGCAGATTTGATTCCAATGTTGGAGAGTTTCAAAGCGTGAACGCCCAAAGCTACACTTATGCCGAAGATTCAAAATTCATGGGAGACGTGCTTTCAACTTTGGAACCTGGTTTATCATTTCTTGAAATCGGGGTTGGAAACGGCGGAAATCAGAGAGTCGTGAGGAATAAGTTCGGCCTCGTGGTCGGGACTGACGTTGTATACCCCCATGAGGCTAAATTGGAGAATCCGTTTGCTGAAATGATCGCCGCCGACAGGGCTAGCTGCTTTCGCAGTTCAGTATTCGATGTAGTCGCTTTCAATCCTCCCTACATTCCAACTGATGCGATTCAAGACAGGGCGGTTGACGGGGGGCAGGGCGGCGTGGAGGTTCCCATCGCGTTCCTTGAAAGTGCTCTAACAGTCGTCAAAGGCACCGGAAAGATTCTGCTCCTTCTATCAAGCGAGGATGACATGAAAACATTTGAGAAATTCTGCTCCAGAAACCATGTTTATGTCAGAAAGATTGCAGAAAGAAGACTATTTTTCGAAACGCTCACAATTTTTGAGTTGAGACCCAATGCCTCAAAAACGTAGTTGGGCATCACGCAAAGAATCGACAATTTCACGCATCTCCGTTGCGATTGTTGAACCGGAATTCGGGCTTAATCTTGGCTATGTGGCAAGAACGATGGCCAATTTCGGTTTGAAAAGACTAATTGTCGTTTCTAAAAGGAAACCCGACAAGCGGCTTTTAGATCAAGCAAGAATATTCGCTTCGCACGGAAGGAATCTGGTCGAAGAGATTGAATTCGTTCCTTCAGTCGCTGAGCTGAGGAAAAAATTCGGCCTGTTGATTGGAACTACGGCCATTGAAGGCACGAGAAAAGCGAACTTGACAAGAAGGACGCTGGAATTAGACGAATGCGCCTCGAGAGTGGCGAAAAGGATCTCATCGAGTCCTGAAAAGACATGCGTACTCTTCGGCCGGGACACGACGGGTATGACAAACGAAGAGCTAAGGAGCTGCGACTATAACATGACGATTCGCGCGAGTCCGGGCTACAACACGCTGAACGTATCTCATGCCGCTGCAATAACATTGTTCGTCTTTTCAAAACATCTGGCAAGAAAACCCCGCGTTCCTGCGAAGTTGATAATCACCACGAGGAAAGAACGGGAGCGGGCAGTTATGTTGTTCGAGGAGCTCGCAGAGGTTTCCGAGTTCCAAAAGTTCAAGTCAGGTCTTTTGAAGGAGGCTATCACGCGATTGTTCGACAAAGCAGATCCATCGCGGCGAGAAGTTTATTTGATGATGGGCCTCGCGAGCAAGGCAACCTCCAAGATGAAAAGACTCAGTTCGCGGTCATGACATAGACGTCGCGCTGTATTATTTTCTTCTTCGAAGTCGGGACTCGTATCGGGTATTCGCCAGAGCCCGCCGGCCGGTACTGCGTGTATCCTA
Organism: Nitrososphaerales archaeon; assembly: GCA_030038075.1. GTDB lineage: Archaea > Thermoproteota > Nitrososphaeria > Nitrososphaerales > CADDZS01 > DATLTL01. Next base: position 23,091 of record JASHPO010000017.1, read on the forward strand.
GAGATTTGAACACTGGGCTCAAATCAAGCCTGTGTTCCCTGCCTCTATCGTCAAACACTACGGGAGCGGTTATAGCTATTCTCGAGCCTTTGTCCAATATTTCCCTAAAGACTTCAAGGGATTTTTCGTAGATAGGCAGGGTCTCCCTGACTGATTCAATTGCAACTGGCGATTGGGGATTTCTTTCAAATTTTGGGAGAAGGAGCGGTTCGGTGGCGATTCCGTCAATCTTTGGGAGGTTCTCCTTGCGTAAGTTCAGAACGTCTGAACGTGTGAGCTTCGCCTTTAATCTCGTTGCAGCGGGATAATTGGTTCTGATCCAGTCCAGATTAGTGTTCGATCTTATGATGTTGTTCCTTGCAATGTCAGTTCCGACCACGTTGTACCCCGAAACCAGTGCCTCCTGAAGGATCGTTCCCAGTCCGCAGAACGGGTCGAGCATCGTGCTTTTTTGTTCTTTCATTGCCAAATTAACAAGGACTCTAGCGAGCCGCGGGCCAATAGTGATCGTGGGGTCTTGATAAGACCTGGAGAAGTCTCGCTTTTCAAATCCCAGAACGTCTGAAGCTCCGACTGTGTAACCGAAAAGAGTCTTACCTCCTGTTACGGTAGCAGCAACTATGTCGAATCCGGTTGGAATTTTGCCACTCGGGAAAAGCACTTCCTCGTAAAGCTCCTTGAGCTTTAGTTCAGCGAAGCTTCCATGTCCGTTAACCTCGTTCGATTCGATGTCCGATTGCAGGAATCTGGACTTTCCCAGTGATTTGGATTTAAGAAAACTTTGGACAGAAATTCTTGTTTCTTCGAGAACCTCAGGATCAGAATCATATCCAGAGACCGTCCAGTTGAATTTTGGTTCGTAGGGGAGAGATAGTCCTTCCAGAAGCTCATCGATCGAGCTGCCGCAGACTGCCGCTACCTTGTATGAACCGCCCGATTTTTTGATAACGGATGTTGCAGTTTTGCCGTCGCATTTTGCCAAGGCGATTAATTCCGAAGACCAGAGAATTTCCGAGTTGGTATCCATTAGAGCCGTAAGCTCAAGCGTCGAAAGCCTCCCGTACGCCAGAGTATACAGAAACTGGGAGGAGTCTTGGTTGTTCAATTAAAGGAAAGCTCGCAAGAATTATCAGTTATTTTTCATCGTGATAAATGCAGTGCACACTAGAACGAGTACTCTGAACGGGTAAGGTTAATTACCCCAAAAGAGAATTGATTCTGAATTTCTTTGAAGGGTAAGAATTACCGGATTACCAGCGGCATGCCCTTGACGAGCAAGGTTTACTGCGCCGGTTCTCCGAACTCGAAAATTGCAAGATTTAGCACTGGTCAAGCCAGCCCTGACTATGATTATCAATTGAAACTAGTCAGCACTGAAAAAGTTCAGATAAGACACAACGCGCTCGAAGCCGCAAGAGTTGCCGCGAACAAGAAGCTTACTCCGATAGGCGAGACGGCGTATTTCCTCAGAGTCAAGGTATATCCTCATGTAATCTTGCGAGAGAACAGAATGATCGCGACGGCGGGCGCAGATAGACTGCAAGAAGGGATGCGCAAGGCGTGGGGAAAGCCGATGGGACTCGCCGCTCGAGTGATGCCCGGCTCGGTGATTTTGGAATTATCCATCAAGAAAGAGAACTTGGAAAAGGCCAAGGAAGCCATGAAGAGCGCCTCGACGAAGCTTCCAATGCCGACCGAAGTCGTCATTGAACCATTGCAAAAGGCAGCTCAGGAAATTCCAGTCACAGCATAATTCGAGTTGGGTACTCTTTCAAGAGACCAGCTCCTCTGGGTGAATCTTGAATGGCTATCAAAATCGACGAAGCGGCCATAGCGAAGATCCTGGACTGGACACGCCCTTCAAGGATCGTTTTCAATGCACCGGACGGGCTGCTTTCGCAGACTCGAAAGCTGGCGTCAGACTTGGAATCCAAATACAAACTTCAGGCGATAGTGATCTCAGATCCCACTTACGGTTCTTGCGACACAGTGGACATTGACGCACAGAGGCTGGGCGCACAGGTCGCCTTCCACGTTGGACACAATGTTACAGTCAAAAAGTTTGGAAAGATTACATATTCAATCGACGCCTACGACGATATTCTCTTTGACAAAGCTATCTTGAGCGCGGAGAAGGAGCTCAAAGCTCTGAATTATAATACGGTCGGACTGGTTGCCTTTGCCCAGCACGTAAATGAACTGGACAGTGCGTCGAAAATCCTAGGAAGGGACGGGTTCAAGACCGTGGTCGGAAAGGGAATGGGACAACTCCAAGACGGCCAGATTTTCGGCTGCGAATTCTATCCGGCGTTCAACATCAGAGACAGGGTCGATGCAATGATTTTATTGGGGCACAGCATGTTCCACGCTATCGGCTTGTGCCTCTCGACGGGTAAACCCACTTTCATGCTGGACCCCTACGAGAACCAGGCGATCAACGTTCAGAAAACGGCGGAAGAACGTCTAAAGAAAGCTGTACTCGCGATATACAAAGCGAGAGACGCAACTAAGGTCGGAGTCATCATCGGCTTGAAGGAAGGTCAGATGATGACTGATCAATCAATAAAGATCAAATCCCAATTAGAAAAACTGGGCAAGGAAGTGCAGCTGATCGCGCTGCGGGAAATCACGGCTGATAGAATAAACTCAATGACAGAAATCGAGGCTTTTGTCCAGACGGGTTGCCCCAGAATCAGCTTAGACGGCTACACCTTTTCAAAGCCCGTTTTGAGCGTTCCCCAGACGGATGCACTAATTAACCTCCTTTCGGGAAAGGAAATTCAGATGGACCTGTTCGAAAGAAAGAACTGGCTGTAGTGCTGTGCAAATAATGGAAGAAAAAGTAGTGATTCCCGGTGACAAACTAGCCTCAATTGAGGAGTTTATCCCCGGATCTGGAACCGCTAGCATAGGCGAGTCGATAGTCTCGACTGTAACCGGCTCAAAGCGCCCGGACATGTCAAATAGGGTAATGAACGTCAAACCCGCCAGGGAACTAACTGACGCAATCCCGAAGGTCGGAGATTATGTCATTGGTTTTGTGGACAGCTCCTCGCCGACGATGGCGCAAGTAACGATCAAGGCAATCAACGACGTTCCCAGTCACAGGGAATTTTCTGGAATGCTCTCTCTGCGCGACGAGAGACGCAGGAAATCCAGTCCGATCAAGGCGGCCGACACGATTAGGGCAAGAGTGATCAGCACGAAGAATTCAATCTTTCATCTGGGCCTTGACGACCAGAGGTGCGGCGTTATCAATACGCGATGCAGCAATTGCGGAGGCACGGTTGTGGCGCTTGGTATGGACAGGGTAAAGTGCCCCGAATGCGGCCTCGTCGACGATCGGATCTTGTCACAGGATTTCGTAAAACCTCAGCGAAAGGCGAACGCCTAGAAATCTCTCCTCAAACAATTGGTTACTTCGTGAGACCGAGAAGACATATAAGGGCGGTCTAGCCGATTGTCTTTTCCATTCTTGCTACTAAAAGTAGAATCTGCTGGAGAGAACGCTATCAGCATCCAGATCGACAAAGAGGATTACAGCATCGCGGATATCGTCCACAAAGAATTGTTGAGCGTGAAACATGTCAGGTTTACAGGGGTTCCGCCTCCGCACCCGCTGGTAAAGACCTTGACGATCCAGGTACAGACGGACGGCGCGAATCCTTCAAAGGCGCTACAGGAAGCAATTGATATCTCGCTAGAAAAAATATCAGAGCTCTTGGAGGCGGCTAGGCAGGCATTTCCCCCGACCGAAGTACGGAAGGAAACTCCATCCTCACCTACAAGCGAAGCTGTCGTCTCCGAACAAAGCACATAAATGCGGTACTCATCGGGGACTCTTTCGGCTAGAGTCCAACAATATTTCGGTGTATTATAGTGAAATTCTGTCCAAAGTGCGGAACACGCTTGAGATTCAAGGCGCAAAAGCCACTCCCTCTTCAAGTATGTGACAAGTGCGGGTACTCCGAGCAGGCCGAGGTCAGCATAACACTCCCCGAGCAAATTGACTCGAGATCAGCTTCGACAATCAAGGTCGTCGGTGACAGGGAAGAAAAGATCAAAACTATGCCAACGACAACTGCAGAGTGCCCCAAATGCGGCCATAACGTCGCCTTCTGGTGGTTTTTGCAAACGAGGAGCGGAGATGAGCCGCCGACGCAGTTCTTCAGATGCGAAAAATGTTCGTATACATGGAGACAGTACAGTTGATAAATATGCGATTTACGAGGCTAGCTTGAGATGCCGGGAGAAGCTACAAAACCGTCTGGTTTTCTTGCGCGGTCCCAGACTCCGAGCGAATGGAAGGCGGTTACTGCCTCCATACAAACTCTAGTCGAAGAGGCGACATTTGACGTCACCCCTGACGGCATTACATTCCGAGCGATGGATCCATCGCATGTCGCGCTTGTAGACCTTTTCTGGCCGAGCGAAGATTTCCAGAAATTCACTTGCGAAAAATCCGACAGGTTCACCGTGCGAATGGAGGATTTTGCAAAATTGATTAGGAGAGCAGAAAGCAAGGATTCGATCGAAATTTCAAGGGAGGGAACAGAGTCATTGAACATCAAACTGAGCAACGGTTACAAGAGAGATTTCGAGCTTCACCTCATCGAGTCAGCTCAGAGTAACACTCCGCTTCCAAAGCTCAACTTTGACGCGAACTTTGTGACGACGGAGCCAGCGTTCGACCGCGTGCTGAACGACGTTTCGGCGATCTCAAATCACATTAGCATAGAGACCGACAAGACCAAAGTCCTTTTTTCAGGCAAGGGTGATACTGGAAAAGCATCGGTCGTCCTAGAGAAATCGGAGACCGGAAAGGGCGACCTGACGGATCTCAGCGCACAAAAGGAAGCCAAATCAACTTACAGCATCGAATATCTGCTAAAGATAACTAAGGCTGCCGGCTCGGCTTCTGACACTATAAAGTTCGAATATTCCAGCAAGATGCCGCTACGAATGGAATTCAAGCTGGGCGAAAACAGCAAGGGAAAAATCCAGTTTTACTTAGCGCCGCGAGTCCAAGAATAAAAAACTAGTAGCGGGGGGTGGACTGTCATCACCGCAGAAGATTACTCTGCGATCAATTTGAACCACCGCTCTGCGGGTTTCTCATGGAGCTTACAGGAAACATTATGAGCCCGCCGGGATAACCTGGCTTCCCCACCCCGCTAGTCAGTTTCCCTCGATTTTTCAACGGATGCTTATTAAAGCTTGACTCCGCGCTGAACGATAAATTTTCAGAAAGGTAAGTAGTATTGAATGAAGTCAAAAACCACCCGGTAGGAATCCACGTCTCAATATCCGGAAAATTTGATCTAGCAGTTAACCGGGCAATCGAAGTTGGCTGCGTTGGGGCATTCCAAATTTTCACATGCAGTCCGAGACAGTGGAACGCTTCTAAGCTAAAGGAAGAAGAGATAGCCGCATTCAGAAGCAAGGTAGCGCAGAACGGTTTTCAAACGTTTGCACATATGCCATATCTTCCAAACCTCTCGACCTCGGACGAGAAATTCTATTCAAAGTCAGTCGAAGTCTTGAAGCGTGAGGTGGCAAGATGTGAGGCATTGGGGGTCCCGAATCTCGTACTGCATTTCGGCAGCCACATGGGCACATCAGTTGAATCCGGTCAGAGGCGGATCATTCAAGCCTGCAACGAAGCTCTACACGAATCATCGCGATCCGGCGTTAGGCTCTTGCTCGAAAACTCTGCCAGCGTGAAAAACAGCACCGGCTCTCAGTTTCCCATGATAAAGCAGGTGATTGACGATGTGCTCGACACAAGCAGGATTGGCGTTTGCTTTGATACGTGCCACGCATTTGCAGCGGGCTACGATCTCCACACTGAGAATGCGGTGGAGAGGACCTTCATGGATTTCGAATGCGAGGTTGGGCTGGAGAAATTGTATCTGATCCACTTGAACGACTCAAAGGGAGCGCTCGGCGACGGGCTCGATCGTCACGAGCACATTGGAAAGGGCAAGATAGGCTCAGAAGGAATGAGAGCTATTCTCTCTCTGAAAGAACTCTACCACATCCCAGTCGTCCTAGAGACTCCCGTTGATGAGGAAGGCGAGGACAGGAAGGATATTCAGACAGTGAAAAAACTGATCCTGAAAAACTAGTTTGATCTGTAATCCACGCCTTCGCGAAAAGCGATCAGCTTCGCAGCGCGCTGGTCTCTGGTCCCACGTTCCCTAGTGCCTTTCCTCCGCAGAACCGAAGTCCCGCTTTCATTCACGAGCTGAATTTTGATCCGACTGCCGTACCTCGACTCAAGGTATCGAGCTAACATCGTGGCCACGGAAAGATTCCCGCATCCGATCTTCACGATTTTCTTGACATCGGGAGCATTGTCGATAAGGGCCGACACCCGATATACAGTCGCCCCGAATGTGGCGAGAACTGAGCTCTCGATCTCTCTGTGATTAAAAAAAGCGGCAATCCCGGTTCGAACACCAGGATCTATTCCGACTACAAACTTGTCATTGGGCTTTGGAGGATAAAGCATCGAGAATAATCTTTCTTTGGCAAGCCCGACGTCATCGCCTAGATCCTCGACGCAGACAATGTTTGATCCTGGGAATCGAATCCTTTCCTTTCGCGTCGTGATTATTAACTTGATATTTTCATTGTACTGAGAATAACTCTTCAGGGTAGATTCTCCCTGCAAAATCACATCTGCGAAAGGGGCGCCCATTCTCTTCAAAAGATTGGAAATCTGGTAGTAAGCTCGGCCACTTGATGTGGCAACGCCCACTTCGGGGCTGGGAATTTGCAGTCCTACTATGATCCCACCTGGTCAGCCAGCAGACTCGAAAGACCAATTCAAACTTTTAAACATTCAGTTCTCGTGAATCCTAACCATAGCGTATTCCATTTGTTGATAATAATTTGAAATCATTGAAGAGTTTAATTTATGATATTTCGGAGTCTGAGATTGTGTGTCTTGCCTATGATGACTCACAGGTCAAACTCGGTTCAATACAAGCTATTGTGTCATCTTACTTGAATGCGGGAAAACAGGTTCACTATATAGACTATGATTTGCAGTACTCCTCAGCGCTTCAAAATTTTTTGACTGTTGATTTCGATAAAGTGATCGGCACGGAATTTCACGTCCTGCAACCCGGTGGCGTCGATGATCTGGTTTCGCCGCTCTTTACATCTTTGATGAAAGGCGGTGTGATTGTTCTGGATTCGTTCAACAGCTTGCAAAATCTCCTTTCTGTAGAACCTTCGCCCACAGACTTGGCGACGGCAAACCACAGGTCTGCCGTATTCGTCTCCGCAATTCAGATGATTGCGAGGATTTTTTCGAAGACCATCATAATTCTCAATCTGACCAAATCGCGCCCGACGAATAACGAAGGCATTGTTACTTGGGAAAGGAATATTGTCGGCGGTAGGATGACGTACTTCAAGAGCGATGTGATATTGTTTGCAAAAGAAGACTATAATTCGCAAAAAGTGGAGGGAATCACTATTACTGCGGATACCGTATCATCGGAATCATTTCGCGGGCGGTTAAATGACGCGTATCAAGTACCGGTCAACGAAATTTTCTATCCGCCTTTTGCGTACAGAATGTAGTAACCAAGGGTCATTGATACTGCGACGAGGCCGATCCCTGAGATGAAGAACATCTCCGCAGACCTCGCACGAATTGTCTGCCTACCGCTCAAATACAGGGCGTAAATTCCTAGCGCGCCCACAATGTACCCGAAGAGCATAATGAACGTCTCGGACGTGTTTTGAACGCTAGAATTGGGTACGATCGTCTCCAAGTTGATCCCAGGAGTGTTTACATTGTTTATTGCGTTGATGACGCCAGCCATGAGGAGAAAAATAACGAGTAGATAGAGCCACTCGATACCCCTAGATGCGGTTGAGCTTGTTGAACTTTGGTTGGATAATCGCCGCGCTATTCCAAGCTGTTTCAATCTCGAAGTGACCTTCGCAGATGCTCCTTGAACTCTCTTCTTCACACTCAAATTGATCTCTACTCTACAGTGACTAGCAGGTGCCTTGCTACTTCTCTTGACGCTTCTCCAGTCTCCTTGAGTTCGATTATTCTCTCTAAATACCTTTCCCAGCTAATCTGAGGATAGGCCCTTTCCCAATCGTGGTAGCTATCAGTAACGCGTCTGCGCGCGGCCTCGTGCATTAAGCAATACGCTCTGTTCGAAATAACAGCTCGAGCACAAATTTCGCATTTCTCGAGTTTTGCAGTTGCCATTTACCCGCTCACTTTTGATTCGCAGAAAAAATTCGAGCATTTTTGACTTGCAACTCGACGACCAATTATCAGGACAATATTCGGCCAGCCACAAACGTTGCAAAGATTGTTCGCGGTCCTGATCAATCCGCGAGGGGGCAGAGGCGATGACGTTTTGCAACCACTGTTGTAGTTGGAGCATCGAATAAACCGCTTTTTTGTCTTGTACGATCTGATTGCAACAAGGCTCCCAGTTTTACACTTAGGGCAAGTACCGAGCGATAGATCTTTGTTCTTCTTGTATACAAGATTTCTCTCCCAGCCAAAATTTTGCAAATTCATTAGTTTTCGGACCGCTGCCCTAATCGTGGAAAGCTGTACCGCGATGACAGGAGCTTCGCTTTCTTTCCCTATTTGCAGAAGCTCGATCATCTCTTCCAATGATTTTGTCATCTCTGGAGATACGATTTCTGGGCAATTCTCTCTTAGTTGATGCACGAGAAGCAGAGAATTTTCCTCGGGGGCAAGACCTTTGGACTTTCTGACGTATTTTCGCTCGATTAGTGTCGAGATTGTATCGGCTCTCGTCGATTTTGTCCCGATGTCCTCGTACTCCATTTTCGCAAGAAGTGTGGCGTCGTTGTATCTTGGAGGGGCGCGCGAAAACTTCGTTTCGTTGGACATTTTTTCAATTGGTATCTTATCTCCTTTTTCCAACTTGACGCCAGGTAGAGGATTAGCAGAGATTTTGAATGGATAGTACATCATCCATCCTTGTTCGATTACGGTCTGCCATTCCGTCTCGAATTCATTTGAGGAAATTTCAAAAAGCGCTTGTGTCCTTTCGATTATAGCATCTGACGCAAAGACGTTGAGGAACCTCCTGACAATCAAATCGTACAGGTTTCTCTCGTCATCTGTCAGAGCCCCTTTTGGAATTTGACCCGTGGGATATATCGCAGGGTGTGCAGGGTCATCTCGTGAACCCTGCAGGGGATATTTTCTTCTGCGAGGGTCCGCCAGAAGCATACGGATCAGCTGTGAATAGACTTGGTTATCGTCGAGTTTGTGGAGTATTCTTTCTGGTTGAATTGCTGGCGGAAGTTTTTGGCTGTCTGTGCGTGGGTATGAAATTAATGCCTTGAGATAGAGTTTTTCAGCTGCTGTTAGCGCCCTAATCGGACTCATGCCATAATTGTAGAATGCTTGCTTTTGGAGTTCGCCCAAATCAAAGGGATATCTGGGCGGCAGCTTGATCGTATAATTTTGCAAAGATGTGACCACGGCGAATTTCGCTTTAAGGGCTTCTGAATAGATTTTTTCGGCTTCTGGGAGGGTACGCACTGGCGAGTGCTTGTATCTAACTTCGAATGATACACCGTTGTTGTTAACGATGCACCTCAGGTCCCATGATGGGATAGGGACGTGTGTCCTTCCTTCAATTTCGCGATCTACGATAAAGGCAATAGTTGGGCCTTGGACTCGACCGATTGTTACGTTTGCGAATTGTTCGCCACTTCCATTTGCAAGGCTGGTGAGGGCTCTCGACAGATTTATTCCCCAGAGGAAATCTATTTCGTGGCGAATTCTCCCTGCTGTTGCCAATGACACTTTGGCAACTTCTAGATTCAAGAAAGCGCGCCGTATCTCATCGTCAGTCAAAGTTGAGAACTTGGCTCTGAGTATGCGATCAGGATTAGCGTGAATGAATTGTAAAATATTCGCCCCTATCGTTTCTCCCTCGATATCATAGTCACAGGCATTCACGAAATCAACCGCATTACTTGCAAATTTGGATATGTTCATGATTCTCCTTTGAAAGATTTGATACCGATCTTTTCTGCCTCGAACCCGTGCGGGATTCGTCTTTTCGAACCAGTCAACGTCATATGCAGGAAAAACTGCGCGTTCTGGAATTGGATCCTCGATCTGAAATAGATGACCTGAAGCGGAACAGACGAAGTAACTCTTTCCGTCAAACGCAACTGGTATCTCGTAGGTTTGATTTCTCAGCGGTACCCCTTTGGAGCCAAGAGCAGAAGCTATCCTCCTCGCAGCATCCGGTTTCTCAGCTAGCACGAGTGTAAATTCTTGCATTCATTTTTACTCCCATTTTTTCCAGAAGAGGTGATTCGAGTACGAGAGACGCAATCGCTTTATTTATGAACTTCAGGTAATATGCGGCTGATGCCCCTCGAAATAACTTGTTCTGCGTGTGGAGCGGTACTCTACTCCGGATTCGATCTGAGACCTCCCAAAGATGTCATAAGATCGAATGGCAACAAATGCAAAGCTTGCGGAAGAATTCTTCTGATATCAGATTTTGGAATAGAAATTTCCAAAACTTGAGGGCTGATTGTATCCCGTCCATAGCCCGGAAATAATCAAGCACCTTTCCGGCGAGATGATCATCTGCTTTTCGAATCTTGTCTTGGCAGCCTCGAAGGCGGATTCGACACCTCTAACCAAAGCAATTGGAATAGCTTCGTTAGCTTCACCCATCGAAATCTCCGCAGCCGTGGCAAGTTGATCGGCCAGGCCTCGGAGCGTAACTTTCAACTTGTTATTGAAGAGGTCTTCTGTTCCTCGGACGTCTATTGTCGGGCGAATACCAGCTGAAGCTATTGCGATTCCGACAGTTCCTAACCTTGTCGGGGTGACCCGACTGTCGGAAAGTATTACTCCGAGATTCTTTATTTTTTTCTTTTTCTTATTGAAAAAGTGCAACAAATTGTGCCTCAATTTATTAGCGGTGAGTTGAGGCCTCTTCGGATACAGTATTGCCCAACCCTCAGGAACGTTACTGAGATCGATACCTGCATTTGGAGCTAGGACGCCGTCCTTAAGCGCGAGCAAGAATCCCGGTACCCCTCCAAGGATTGACTCAGACTCGTTCAAAACTAGTTGCGTCAACGCCGGTCTCATATTCTGTGTTTGAGCGATTCTTTTCGCCTTTTCTGATACCGAGACCTTGGACAAGTCCACGAATCTTCCCTCGGACACTGCCGCGAATTTGCTTGAAACAACTATGATATCTCCGTGCTTAAGCACCGCTCCGTTTTTTTCGAGTTCTTCTATGATTACTGTCGAAAGGTTAAATTTTTCAAATCTTACAGCACATTTGATAGGGATCAATTCAATTGTTTGCAAGCGTTGCATAAAACCAAAAGTTCGAAGGTCCTCTATTGAATATGTCGGAAGGGGCAACTCGGTTCAACGCTAATTAATCGGTAAACTACAGTTTTCGTGGCATTGCCAAGAAAGTCTCATCTGTATGATTATCATAAGGATCACGCCAAGTTGACGGAATTTTCCGGATTTGAAATGCCAATATGGTACTCGAGCATTGTTGATGAGCACATGGCAGTAAGAAACTCGGCAGGATTGTTCGATGTTTCTCACATGGGCAGAGTTTCGATTGAAGGAAAGGGAGCAAACGATTTTATTTCTTATATTCTGACCACGAATCCATCAAGGGTACGAAACGGTAGAGCGTTTTATTCTGTCATTTGCAATGAAAAGGGCGGAATTATAGATGATGTCATTACAAACAAGTTTTCTGAATCTAGATATTCGATGGTAATTAACGCTGGAAATAGAGAGAAAGATTTAGCTTGGCTCGAGCGAATCTCACGGAACTATGATGTTTCTCTGGTGGATTACTCCGATACTTCAGCACTGATTGCATTTCAAGGTCCCTTGGCTCCCGAGATTATGCAGAAGCTGGTTAACGAGAATCTATCAGAACTCAATCGATTTTCATTCTTTGAATGCAAGGTCAACGGAGAAAGGTGCCTTCTGTCTCGCACGGGATACACGGGTGAAGATGGATACGAGATCACAATTTTCGATACTCCTTTGGATCGACCTCAACGGGCGCTGAGCATCTGGACGAAGTTGCTTGATTTGGGAAGGAGCTTTGGGGTTTTGCCTTGTGGCTTAGGCGCTCGAGACTCCCTTAGACTGGAGGCCGGCATGTGTCTCTATGGTCAGGATATCGATGAAAAGACTACTCCCATCGAAGCCTCTCTTGAAAGTACAGTCACCCTAGACGAAAGAGAATTCGTGGGCAAAGCGGTAATTGAGGGTCAAATGAAAAATGGTACCGAGAAAAGAAGAGTCACTTTTTCGATGATCGACCAGGGAATCCCAAGGCATGGTTTCGAGATTTTGTTTTCTGGAAGAAATGTCGGCCTGGTGACATCTGGGACCTTTTCTCCTCTGCTGAAAAGAGGAATCGGGATGGGTTATGTTCCATCTCCTCTATCCTTTCACGGACAAAAATTAGCAATTCAGATTAGAGACTCATCGAAGATATCAGAAATAGTGCCGGTTCCGTTTTACGATACTGCAAAATTTGGACACAAGAGAGTAACGTAATCTTATTTACGGGACATCTAAAGTCATTGTGAAGTTTGTCTTGAAGGAAACGTACAATGTACCAGAGGGATACCAATACACCAAAGATCATGAGTGGATAATAGCAAAAGGATCAGCGTTCTTGGTCGGAATCACAGACTATGCCGCTAAAATGTTGAACGACATCGTTTATGTTAATCTTCCAGAAATATCCACATCCCTAAATCGCGGAGATGTTTTTGGACAAGTCGAATCAGTCAAGACAGTTTCTGACGTTTACATGCCAGCTTCCGGAAAAGTTCTCAAGACAAATTCCAAGCTCACTCAGACTCCCGAGCTCGTTACAAATTCTCCGTACTCGGATGGTTGGATGCTCGAAATCGAATGTCCTGCTTTTGCTGAGGATTCTGTCGCACTTCTAAATGCAAAAGCATATTCTGACTATATTTTAAAATTGGAATGAAAGAGACAGAAGCCTTAAAGGTTATTCAAAGGAATTCACGCGGCGCGCATGACCATAAAGGACACTGTCGCCGAGGCAAAGTCGGTTTTTTATCGTCCAGTAATGTCACGCCGAACGGCCACTATTTTCCTCGCGATGTCATTGATTTTTGTAGTGGCGCTGATTATGCGGCTTTACCCCGCTCTTTACGGATGGTATCTGAACGAGTTCGACCCCTACTGGGATTACTACGCCTCACTCCATGTCGTAACTCTGGCGCAACAGCACGGATTGTATTATGCGCTTTTCAACAATCCGGCAGGCTGCCCTCCAACTGATCTCTCCCAACTTTGTCACGACAACCAAGGTTACTTTTTCTGGCACGACATAAGAACATGGTATCCTTGGGGGAGAAATGTTGCAGCGACCAGTCAAGTCGGCTTGGAATTGACAGGCGCGATTACATATCTCTTCATAAATTCGGTTCTGCACATCCCAATTTCGTATTACGACTGGCTGGTCTGGTTCCCAGTCATGATGGGTTCGCTTACAATCATCCCATTGTACTTCTTGGTCAAGAAAATTACGAGTAACAGTGCAGGAGGGATTTTTGCGGCGCTCATTTTCGCGGTTTCTCCACCCATCCTTGAAAGAGGAAACCTCGGGTGGTTCAAGTCAGAGCCTCTCTCATTATTTGTATCTTCCATTGGTGCTTACTTTTTCCTCACCATGTACAGCTCGAAAACAAGCCCCCGCGGGGTAATTATCAGAGGCGCGATTGCGGGCACAATGTTCGGATATTCGATGATTGATTGGGGAGGCGGAGATCTGTTCTCTCTGATTTTTGCTCTTGTCTTCTTGGTAGCTCCTTTTGTAAAAAGCGTTGATTTGGAAAAGACGGTTCGGGGAGGATCGGTTACCGTTGCCCTACTGTTATTCATTTCCGCGGTCACACCCCGCCCAGGTCCATCAATTATAACAAACGTAGAGGGTCTCGGTTTGCTTGGCTCTTGGCTGTTTACTTTCGTCGCATTCTTATTGAAAAAATATGGCGACCCTGTGCTGTACTTCCGCAACTTGGTAAAGGTTCTTTTGGTCGTGATCTTTGGAGGTCTAATAGCCGCGTCATTCGGCTTAATCGGTAGCCTGTCTGGAAGATACCTTACCGTACTCGATTCCACATTAAGGTCGACCAATCCGCTTGTACAATCAGTCGCAGAGCAGGCGATCCCTACCGGAAGTCAATTCTTTGCAGATTATGCGGTGATAATTCTGCTTGCCGGATTTGGCGCGTATATTGCGTTCCGTAGAAGAACAATTGAAGGCGTGTTTGCCCTAATTCTTGGCTTGACTGCCGTCTACATCGCTTCTTCGTTTGCAAGACTAATGGTTTATTCTACCATCGGCCTCGCTGTTTTAGGAGCTATAGGCCTTGTTGAGCTTGGCGACGCCATGATGCGTCCGACCATGTCTTCGGTTAGCAGAAAGAAAACAAGAATATATGAATCCCGAAGCGAGGTAAAAGTCGTCTTTGCAGTAATGATCATAGCGCTCGTATCTGTCCCGATGTTTCTGCCGCTAAACGCGAACTTTGCTAGTGCGGGTTACCAACTATCGAGCTCGGGATGGATGGCTAGTGCCAACGTTCCGACAAGCATCGCAAATGGAGGCACGGCATTTAATATTCAAAGCACTGACTGGTTGCAAGCTTTCTCTTGGATGAGACAGCTTGGACAAAACACGACTGTAATGGCCTGGTGGGACTATGGATATTGGATTGCTGTGATGGGAAACGTCACCACTCTTGCCGATAATGCGACAAATAATGAGACACAGATTTCTCTGATAGGTCAAGCTTTAATGGAACCGCCCCAGCAGTCTTTGCAAGTCATGAAAGACGAACTGCATTCCCCTGAGTATGTAGCAATCTTCGTAGTTGGCTACAGATTCATTCCTTCTGGTTCAAGCACCGAGTATTACATGCTAACGGTTCCCACTCCATATCCGACGCCCGGTGGCGGTGATGAGTCGAAGAAGCAGTGGTTCATCGCAATTGGAAACGACACTGCTTATGGGGGGTGCGGATGTCTTGAGTCAACGTCCGGGCCGAATGCCCTGATGCAGCCAGACGACTTTACACCAACACCGTATTTCTGGGCGAATTCCACCTTCGGAACGATGATACCCTACTTGTCCCAGGGATTGTTCTATGACCCAGCAACTCAGTCGACAGAGCAAGGGTACAGCGCTACGGTGCAGTCTGATGGGGCCAGCGGAATCAATGCTGGATATACAGAGCTTTACACTTACCAGATGAACTATCCCGCTGGGAATACAACTAATCCCTTCTCGATCGCATTCGAATCATCGAGTATGACTGCGACAACATCTGGATTGATAACTGCGGTACTAGTCTACAAGGTAAACTACAACGCGACCACTTGGCCGGCTCAAACACCCTACGAGTAGCGGCCGTAAACTTGGAAGCTGCGAGTAAGGGAAGATTATCAAAGGTAGCAAAGGACGTATACTCACTAGTCTGGGAAGATCTCGATTCCGCTTACCCTTGGTTGAGCGCGAGCCAAGCGTTTGTTGTATTGGAGGACAACGTCCTAGTTTTTGACACGGGGTTTTCGGCAGATCAGGCAAAGACATTAGACCAAAGCATATCTGGAATTACAGACAAGAAACCGAGATATGTCGTTAATAGCCACGACCACCCTGAACAAGTATTCGGAAATTCATTCTTTTACAGAAAGTATTCTGGACAAGGTTTGGACATCGTTTCCAATGTGAATTGTGCGCGAAGGGTCCAAGAACTTGGTCCTCAAAGGCTGAGACAACTTCGCAAATCTGACAAAATGATTTCGTCACTGCTTACTTCAGTAAGGATAATTCCTCCCAACATAATCTACGATGAATCCGGATTAAAATTGGAAATCGAGGGCACAAAGTTCGTGATAATTCATCCCGAGAACGGAGCACATACTCTGGGCGATACAGTGGTGGCAATTCCAGATAAGGGCGTTATGATCCTCGGCGACGTCCTGTGGAATTCATTCCTACCCGATCTTAAGGATGCAAATATCGAAGCCTGGATCGAATTTTTGGAGAATATCGACTTCGGCACTTACTCGAAATTTGTTCCTGGACACGGAATCCCCTGTGGGAAGGAGGAGATACTTTCATTTTCAAAATACTTGAGTGCAGTCCTCGAACACCTGCTCTCGGCAGATTCGAAAATGGAGAAAGACAAACTACGTTCGTGTTTTGAAATAGAAGGAAGCGAAAAGTGGAAATTCCATGATGTAGTGGACCAAAATATTAGCGCCCTCTTCAGTACACCTCTGGCGAAAAATTTGAAATAGCTCCGGATGGTACAAATAACGGAATGTCACAGCAGAAAGATCAAACACCCGAAGGGGGCCATGATGTGGAGCCCTGTCCTTACTGCAAGGGAACATTTCCGAAGGGTCTGCCGCTAGTGAACGGCGAGACGCAGCTTCAAAGGCACATCAAAGTGTTTCACAGGCAATTCGCTCGGGACATTTAGCGACTAGTTTTTCTGAATGAGTTTGCTCTAGATAGTTCATCGAGATCGGCATTTTCCTGACCTCCTTCCCTATCTAAGAAGAGCATCCGCCGCTGCGTTGGCAATCACCGGGGTCGCGGCAATGGTGCCCGCCTCCCCAATACCTTTGATCTCCAAAGAATTTGCAAAGACAGTCGTCCCAGTACGAAACGATCTGATAAAGGGAACGTCTTCGGCCTGAGGAATTTTATTTTCGTCGTTAGCGATGTCTTCCAAGAGAGCCTTCTTCCTTTCTCTTTAGGGGTAAACCAACAAGAGAGGCTTCTGATTCCTGCCGGCGTTCTAAAGCGAGAATCTGGCTAGATACATCGTCTTAGAGAGCAGACAAATCGATCTACGGCTGTACTATAAAGTTTCGCTACTTTTCTGCCTGCTTTTCCTTTGCCGCGTTCGAACCCTTTTCTTCTGCGTCCTTTCCGGCAGAAGACTCCTGCCCGTACTGTTTCAGCATTTCTCGGATTACCTTATCTGTCGTGTCCTTGTACTCTTCCTTATTCTTTATTCCCAGCAGGTCCACGAATCCTTCTGCGACAAAGGTCATGAGCGTCAGATCTCTGTAAGAACCAGGAATTGTCGCAAGTTGCGAGATATGAGGGTGCGACAAATTCAGTATGATCGAATCCGAGGTAGTCATTACGGGAAGGTCAGCGGGACTCAGTTGAGCCTCTTTTATCGTCCCGAAAGTTGTCTTCGCGGCCCTAATTTCTCTCGGCAACCTCGGAGTTCCCGTGATGATTTTGATCTGCTTTACTTTCTCTTTTGACTTGGAGGGAAGCTCAACTTGGAATTGCGTAGCCGCGATTTCCTGCTCGTTTACTATCTTGTATTCCTCTGGAAGTGAAATTTCGACGGTTGCCAGAGCTTTCTCCAAAACTCTCGCGAGTTTATTCAGAGATTTCTGCACAAGGACGTTAGAATAATGTGGCGAGTCGGGAATGTCCTCTACTAGGGAATCCAACGATTTTTTGAATTTATGGAACTGATCATCTTCGACGTAAGCGCCCCGTCCAGTGACCAGAGCGAGATCCGTATTCACAAGGCCTGTTAAGTTGGGTCTTCTTGCTATGACTTCCCTTTTTACTAGAACGCCCCTGTTGTAAAATCTCACAGGTTTTCGGTCCTCAACTCTGTAAGGGTCTACTAGCGTAATTGAATAACCTTCACCTGATCTTTCGTGCATTAAACCGGTGGGGAGCTCGGGCGCAATTGCCTCGTTTCCGTTGATCAGTATCCTGAACTGCCAAGTCAGTATCGGAGCAAATGCGACACTGACGTACTCGTATAATTTGGCCACTGCGAACGATTTCTTCAGACTGCGAAGATAAATTCGCGTCCCGTATGTCAAAAAGTCTCCAGCGTCTTCAACCGGAATCGGGTCACCATTATCTATGGAATTGCGTATCAGCTCATCAGTCAGGTGAACCTTCCAGGTCTGCGGGCCGGGTCTAGAGTAAACGTCAACTTCTCTTGCGATTTTGAATACAGACAAAAATCCTAATCCCTTTTCCCCAATCAATGCTCGCCCCGACTCTGAAACTCCTTTCTTCTCCGAGCGTTTTTCCGTCATTCCCTTCGTAAGGAAGGAATTGAAATCAGAAATACCGAAACCATCGTCATCAACGTAGCAGGAACGTTCATTTTCGATCTCGATCCGAACCTTGTATGCGTTCGCATCGTAGCTGTTAGCAATCAGCTCTCTGAAAGGATCGTAAACACTGACATACGCCTTGTCCATAAGTTCGTCCATAATTCCGGAACTGAGTCTGACGCGCACGGACTGGCTTTCTTGAGGATTGGAAGTGCTGGCGAATTTTGCAGCTTGCATTTTAGGAGACAGCTTCTCGCGCCTACGTTTCTGTCTGCGAGTTATAGCGGGAAAGGTTGAAACCAATTCACTTCGTGCTCAGTTTTTCGGGCCGAAAGCGGAACAGCTTGAGAAGAATTAGCGTGTTCTGTATAAAACCGTACTCTCTGAATTACGTCTCAAGTAAGATTTTCAAGTTTTCTCCCCAAAGACCTGAAATCTTGAATTCCCAATATCTCTTTTTTTGACTAGCGTCGGCCAAAGCTGGCCTATTCGCGCAGAGCTGCCATGAGTTGTTCTGCTGTCGTGGAAGGCAGTCTGCATACGAAATTTGAGCACACAAACGCTTTGGCTTTCTCGTCAGGTCTTGCAACTCTGCCCTGGACCAGAGAACTGAGACCCTCAATCCGATGGTCAGCATGCAGAACCACCGAGTTCGGTACAAATTCAGATCGTAATGCGTTTAGAAGGGCTTTGGTTTCTGCTGATTCAAGACTTCCTGATATTACGATCTCTTTTGTCTTTGCTATGTAGAATTGCAACGCGGTTAGCATAGCAGTGAAAGAGTACGGTTGATTCGAGATCGCGCTCCAAAACGCCTCAAGCGTACCTTTTGCAGCATTCCGGAACTCTTCTCTTTCCGTGAATTCCGCTAGTCGAGCGCAAACAAAGGCCGCCATAGAATTGCCTGAGGGTGTTGCACCGTCGTACCCCTCCTTCGCGCGAACTATGAGATTCCTCGAATCGGTGAGGAAAAAACCGCCACCCTCACGATCCTGAAATTTCGAAAGCATGGATTCGCATAACAATATGGCGTTCTGTAAGTACCTCGGCTCGAAGCATGCCTCGTACAAATCGAGCAGGCTGTTTGCGAAATAGGAATAATCATCAAGAACTCCGTCGCCCTTCGATTCTCCTTGTCTATAGCTTCGAGAAAGTTTCAACATCCCATTATCATTGACTGTTAATTCACTCAAGATTAGCTCGGCTGAGTTTGTAGCAGCAGTGAGATATTTCTCATCGCAGAATATGTTCGAAGCCTTGCTCAAAGCTGAAATCATCATCCCATTCCATGCAGTCAATACCTTTTCGTCGGTGGTCGGCCTAGAGCGCTTGCTCCTGTACTCCAGCATCAGTTCTTTTGAAGTAGTAATCGCCTTTTCTAGATCTTCTTCATTCATTCCGAATTCGCGGCAGACTATAGCTTTGGGCTTTACCGTGAGTATCGTTCTGCCCCGCTCAAAGTTCCCGTCAGTGGTTATTGAGAAATATCGCATGACAAGATCAGGATTTATTCCAGATCCGTACAAGGCCTTTCGAACGTCCTCTGGCGTCCAGAGATAGTACGATCCTTCTCCTTCTTGGCTATCTGCGTCTATCGCTGAGTAGATTCCCCCCTGTTCCGATCGCATTTCTCTCACAGTCCAAGAAAGGGTTTCCTTCGCTATCCTTGCGTATTCTTCGTTTCCTGTGATGAGATAAGCTTCCGAGTAAACCTGTGCGAGAAGTGCATTATCGTAGAGCATTTTTTCAAAGTGCGGAACTAGCCAGTAGCGGTCTGTTGAATATCGATGGAAGCCACCGCCTACATGGTCGTAAATTCCGCCACATATCATTGCGTCAAGAGTCTTTGTAACCATGCTCATCGGAAGCTTGGACTGTTCCAGTTTCGAGTATCGCGTGAGAAAGAAAAGATTTGAT
>JASHPO010000018.1 GCA_030038075.1 Nitrososphaerales archaeon
TCGGAAGAAAACCACCGTTCAGCGTTACTATAAGGCGGTGAGGAGCTTCTACGGTGCCCATCTTGTTACTCTACCAAAGGCAAAGCTCAGAGTTCAGACCAACATAGAGACGAGGAACAGCGTAGAGGTACAGGTAACTGCCTCAGATTACCTGGGATATGTCTTCGAAGTCCTGAACGGTGGCCGCCTCACGAGCAGAGACCGCGCGGTCATCCTAACCATGCTCCAATCGGGGATGGACGCAAGTACCACCGCCGAGGTATTCAATTTCGTCGGCTTCCCTCAACTCGTTAAGCATTTTGAAGCCAAGGACTTCCGAGGCTGGGATACCGCAAACTGCCCGGTAAGGATAGACCTAGTCAGGCCGAAGAGTGACTATCGGTTTTACACCTTCCTTGATGTGGACGCTGTGGACGCCCTGAAGGGGGGCTAGAGAAGTGGGAGAGCTGATTTGGCCCGATAAAGGTCTACGGAGACAACGGAAACAAGACTCTGCCGAGGTCGGATGCAATATTCGTTAGGTACGATGGGGAACCCATCCGTTCGAAGCTGATTATGCGCGTCTTCGCTCAGTCGGGTAAAAGAGCACTCGTCAATCAACCGAGGGAGGATGCCCCAGAGGGGGCTAAGACAAGATACCCATTCCACAGCCATGAGGTGCGAGACACCCTGATCACTCTGCACAAGAAGACCGGAGCAGACTCCGCCGCAGCCAACTTCTTTGCGGGCCACGACATCGACCGGTTGAAGTATGACAAATCCCCCTGGGACGATGCGAATTACTACAGAGGCGAATACCTGAAGCTGGCACGCCCGTTCCTCAACCCTCTGTCCGGCGCTGTGCTGAGAAAGGAATCGGAACTTAAGAGCCAGTTCGAGTCGCGGCTTGGCGAGCTCGAGAGACAGATGTCCGAGGCTCTAGCACGATCTCGATAGTTCTTGCTTATAGCGAGCGAACTACCAAAACTACAGTCGCGAGGGCCAGCACAGCGGTAGCGACCGTAAGGGCCTTGCTCCATCTTATCAGCGCCCTAGTTTGTTTGCTTGCCTCAACCTGCGACCGATACATCATGTACGTGGTTAGAACTTCAAGCTTGGGTCGGAACATCTCACCGCTCGCACCTAGTGGATCACCGAAGTAGGATTTCACCATCGAGAGAATTTCCTGCTTTGCTCTTGCGTCTACTTCTTCTTCCGTAACAAGCATTGTCATAATTTATCTCAGAGGGTTCTTCACTTATCAAGTATGTGAGGCTGCAGGCGCTGAGTTCTCGTCAGTTGAGAAGAAATTCCAGAGGCTCTCAACGACGACAACGCTAAACCATTGTAAAACCTGAGTCATGTTGATAGAATAATGGTTCGATCCATACTTGTCTAGCAAGTCGCTATGGATGTATACTATCATTGATGGTCTTTGTTCTAGCCGTCCAATACCTTCGTGAACGAACTTAGACCGGAATTTAGCGTAGATGTATCGAATACTTTCCTCGAAGGTTGCTTCTCGCGAAGTCTCGTTTCTTGGATAGATGTGCATAGGCGATCTTTGAAAATTCGAGGGACAATTTTCTAATAGGACCCGCCTGAAGTTATAGGACGCTCCTTCTCGGTCTGGATCGTTTTCGTATTCTACGTATGAATCACGAATGATTCTACGTATCCCTTCTTTATCCTTCATCGCAAGATCATCAAGTTTATTCCGGACAAGCCACTGATTGAACCTGACCATGCTTGATTGATCCAAAGTTGCCTCAATCGAGGAGCAAAGAAGGAGCATAGCAACGTCTGCGTCACGTGGCCCCTGCCTTGTTCTCTTTTCGTATAGATTACAGGCTCGGAGTATACGAGCCTGCTTATTCTCACTCATCGAGCGAAATCGTGTGTTGAATGAGTCATAGTCTGTCTTCGCGGCGAAAACCGAGTAAGCAGTCCGAATATCCTCGTCATAGGGTGATGATTCCTCGGTCAATACTGTATGCTCACTTGTTTACTTCCCTTTTTTGATTCTCGTCTAGATGCGCGTGAATTTGCCTATCAGAATAATATGCGACAAGAAGGCTCAAGCCGACCATGAGCGTGCTGACACCGACCGGATAATCGAGTAGGAAAAAATCACTGTGTACTCCTCCTGTGACTAGAGAGTAAAGAGCAATGGCTATCGCAATCCCACTGATTGCGAGCGCACCAATGGCTGCCATCTTGATAGCGGTCGAGACTTTTCTACGATCTTTCTGCTCTTTGGTTAATTGGGGTGCGGCTATCGCTACATTCGGTGCCGCAGTTTGTGATTGTTTTACCGTATCTTCAGGTGGATATAGTCGGTCCTTTAGTTCAGAAAGCTTGATGGTCAAATCTTGTATTTGACGCTGATTCTTTGTCATATCACGATAATACTGGACTGCTTGTATCATCGACCATCCAATCGCAATTATCGCAAAAACGAACGTGAAATATGTAAGATCGGGGACTCCGCCCTCGCTCGCCCCTCGAGACGCGACGAATAGGCCTATGGCACTAAGTCCAAAGAGGATGAAGAGTCCTCCGAAGATCTTGACGAAAGTTAGTAAAATGTCCCAGTATGACCGTGCCAAGCCCTTCGAGGACATATTAGGCCTCTCGCTCGGTTGAGATGTATTCTTCGCCTCTCTTATCAATCGATCAACACGCGAATCCAAGAAGGTGGCAGACGTTATCAAGGTGGAGACACCGAGGGCCAAAAAGAAGAGGGCTCTGGTCTGTGAAGTGGCATATCCATTTTCAGCCGACAAATTCTGTACCGTTGCAGCTAACTGTTCGGACTGGTTAATCCTGAACTCATAGCCTTCATGCGGCCCGGAGCAGTAACCCGAGGTGTAGTTCTCGTTGGAACTTGTTAACAGGAAGTCTGACGGCGCGCACAAGGTAACGAAGCCGTCATCGTCGGGTCCATTAGCTGGCTCATTACTGTTGAAGGGAAGAACGAAATTATACACTCCTGGCTCCGACGTGAACGGCAGTCCAGTGAACTCCACAGTAGCAGTCGTGCCCGTAAACGAGGTTATGTTATCCTCCTGATACTCTGGGTTGCTCGTTGTGAGATTGAATTGGTAAATAATCGTAGTTCCTGGCTTTCCATTACTCGACTGGTACGGATATGTTTTCCAGATTCCAACTCCGTCTCCACTCCCGTTGTTATCGCGTAAGATCGTCGCATTGAATGTCGATTCAAAGATGAATGTTATCTGAGGTGGCCCTGCGACAAACCCCCCAAAGACGCTCAAGTATAGATAACTCACCCCCGTGTTGTTCGCCAAAGGATACAGGATGGCGTCTACTGCTAGTGGGTTTTTCTCGTTCCCGGTCGGCCCAGGACCATATGAAAATGAGGTGCTACTTGTCGGCGTGAGTGGTACGCTCGGGACCGCGTTGTAGGCCTCGGACTGAATGAAGTAATAGCCACCTGCAAGCAGAAACAATAAACCCGCTGAGAAGGACAGTGCAAACAGTTTCCTGTGCATTCTCCAGCAGAGACGGCCGCTCGACTATTAAGCTAACCTCGGTGTTTGAGTTCGGACTTCAGTGCCTTGATTTCCGCGAGCCACGCTTCGAGTCTCTCCCTGGGGATAGTGATCGTCTCGGATTCGCTCACTGGGTCTCACCAAGTAAAAGCCGAGACTGGCTGAGAGCACCGAGTTCTCGTGATTGTATGAGCACCCTATCGGAAAGCTGCGCAACCAGTGGCTTTCCCAGACCGCGCACGCCTTCAAGTTTCGGATACTTGGAGTAAAACTCCTTCACCTCTCGTACGGCTAGCTTGGCGGCCAGTGCCGCGACGTCATCGAGCGGCACGCTTCCCTTGAGAGTCTGCCAGACGGCAGACAAAATATCATCTGTTGTAGTTGGCTTTGAAGAGGCCTCACGATAGAGGCGGAGACTCCGGCGGCGGGTTTCTCCGGGTGAAAGCCCTTCACGCTTTGATGAAGCTCTAAGGATTGTGTTGTATAGTCTGATCTTTTGAGCGAGCTGCCCAGTCCGCGCGTGACTGGCTGAATTCGATGGACGGGATTCTGACTGTCGAAGGACAACGCTTGTAACGCGTTAACCGCCAACTCCCAACCACAAACGCGACAAACGAGGAAACCATCCTCCGCGGTCCCGAAATCCGAGCTGCGCGAGCTCGCCGAAATGGGGTACATTCACCGCGCGAAGCTATCCCTAATGCGAGGTTCGAACTCTCATCCTCAAACCGCAGGACAACGGCGCGCTGCAATTCAGTCTAACGAAAATGTTGGTGGACGACCGAGATCTCATGCTCGCTTATCTTTCATACGCATCCGAGCGGAAGGCGACTCTCAGTAATTCAAGACTCACCTTGGCGGTCATCTTTGTCTCGGTAGCCTCCGCGGCTGCAACAATCGTTCAAGCTCTAGTCGCGACTCACGTGTTAGGCTAAAAAATCGATTGCAAAGATAAACAGAGGTGAAGATCTCACCTGCGAGGATGCTACCCTTAAGAGAGACAGGTTTGGCACAAATCAACTCGTGAACGACCAAACCTGTGTTCCCGCTACCCTCGAAGGGGTTCAAATCTGTTGGATGAACGCGGAACGGTTGTTCAACGACGCGCAGAAGGGCGTCAGCGAGCCAACGGCTGCGGCGCTTTTCGAGCTGAGTCTAGAAGAACTCAGCAAATCCTACGCCCTGCTGTTCCGTTACATTGACGAGCAGCGTGACGCGGCTGGCCGCAGCAAAGCAATCAAACTCATTAGCCGATCTCTCGGGAAGAAGACACTTCCGCAATTCTCCAAGGCAGACCGAGAGAAAATCAAGAAGGCAACGAAGGGAATCGATTTGGGAGCGCCAATGACGATTGACGAGTTCGGAAATCACGAGGTAAAACTAGAGCGAGTGCAAGCCGTCGTAAAATACGTGAAAGCTGTGATTCCCATTATGATGAGGTATGCCGACAGACAGGCCATACTCACATCACGAGGGGCAGGGCTGATAAATCTGGACGCGGTTGAGAAGGGCGGCGCAAACGAGAACGCTGATTACTTACAGGTGATCAACGAGGACAAAATAACCGAACTCCTCCTGCACAAGGAGAAAGGATTCTACGTGGACTACGACGGGACATTCCGGTCGCCCTCGGCGCAGGTGTTTCCTACGGCCGCCATAGCCTACCTGGTGGGAGCGCTTCTTAGCGCTCTGAAGTGGGACATACAATTCTACCTAGATTTCTAGTCGGTGTTGGTGTTGAAGAGGTACCAACTTTATTCGACGTTCCTCTTTCTTGGACTAGTCTTCTTCTTCGGAGGCGTAATCGTTGTTCTCGGTAGCTACTTCTATCTACTCCCTCTCGCCCTTAAGGAAGGGTCGGAAATCCATCTCGCAGAGGCATATTCGCTCTACGCGACAGGGATAGCTTTCGTTACTGGAGGTGTCGCGCTCATACCCGTCTATTTTTCTGAGCGCGACAAGAGCACCCAGTTCAACGCTCTTAGGGAACTTATCATGACGTTAAAGCCGAGCGGAAATCTCGTGAGTGAAGAGACGCCTCAAGCTGCGACGGAAAGAAAGCTACCCGTGGCTGAGGCGCCTCCCCCTCAGGTTGTTGATCCTCCTGAGACAAGCCGCGAAAGACTCGAAGCATTGGATCAAGCTCTGCTGTTCTTCTCATCCTTCGCGCTCGTCGTCATATCGCTCACTCCAACCTTCGTGCACATCTCGCATGCAAGCTTGCTAGCCGTGCTAGCGGGGGCAATCATTCTTACCACAGCATTGCCGGTCTACACTGGCTACATGAGGGGTGCAATAGAGAAATCCTGGAGTCCAATCATGGAAAGGATCCGAGGCTGGGTCTACCTCGTTTTCGGCACAGGATCATATCTATTGGTGTTCTTTGTTCATTTCATACCTTCGGGAGTCGTCTATGCACTCGTCGCCGATCTTGTATTGTGGGTCGGATTCACTTTCCTTCTCCTCTTCACGAGGCAATACGTACTTTGGATACACAATGCCGTCGAGATGCCGATAACCGAAGAGGAGCGAACCGTAATCGCAGGAATCGTCGCCGCGATCTTCCTATCGATGCTCGGATTCGTTTCATTTGCAACCCTTGGCACTGGGATTAACGAGGAGCCCCTCCCTCCGGGAATTTTGAGTGATGCAGTATCGATAGTTTTCGGCGCTGGCGTCCTCTTGCCACTACTGTACGCGGAATTCAATGCTCACCATTTCTTCTGGATTCAAGAGGCCAACCGTGAGCTTCGGACCAATAAGGCGCTGGAGGTCAACAACCCCCTCCCTGGACTCCGAGGGGCGTTTGTTGATTTCATTCGTCGGTCGCCCACTCTCGTCTTAGTTAGCTTCTCAACAGATAAGCGGTTCCGCTTCAAGCTGGTCATCTTCGCCGTTCTGGTCTTTGGAGGGATAGGACTGGCTTCTACTCCTGGGTACGGAGTCGTAGGTCTCGCCATGATTACAGTGGCCGTAGCACTAGCCTACGTCAACTTCTGGCGCCATATGCAGAGAACTTGGGCGAGAAACCAAGTCTAGTTCGAACGCGAGTCTCCTCGCGTAACGTCGATGCGATTTAGTCCGTTAGTGTGGTCGTTGCGGGCACGTTCTAAGATGCTTGTCGATACGCAAATTCGCCCAGCGCGTCATGTGGTTCGGAGCCCAGATTCGTTTTCCGCATCGATTCGGGCAGACGAACCATGCGCCCGCCTCTTCTCTTTCTACGAAAGGATCGAGAGTGCTGTTTTGAGACGTGGACCCCCACTTCCTGGTGCCCGAAAGGCCTAGCCTCGCGGGGTGGTATGTGCTACACCTCACCCGTTAGAATCCGTCGCAGTTCTGACTCCGAAGGCGAACCACCCACCAGGCAGTCTTACCGCCTTTATACGACCCGCTTTCCTCCATCGATGAATCGTTTCAGCCGACCGCTTGAGGATAGAACCGACCTCCTCCGCCGTGTAGAGCTTTTCGATGATACTCATTGATAGATAAAAGCGGCTGATGACGAGCCTTGATACATTTCGACAGCTAAAGCGCGTCTTAGAAAGAGGTGTGATACACGCTTATTAACTCAAATCCCGCTCGGGGCACCAATTCGAATCCAATTTGAGGTTAAAGCCTCTAAAACAACCGAAATCTGTATTCGTGGCGATAATTTATTTAGCGCGTGAGCGCAAACCTAGCATTCTCGCGCGACCCTCGCAGTCGGTACCCTCCATGACCGTAATTCTTCCATGCTCTGGCATGGGCCCTCGAACGTGCACTCAT
>JASHPO010000139.1 GCA_030038075.1 Nitrososphaerales archaeon
ATTCATCGATTTCATCGTGCGCAGCTTTCAATCAGTACTTGCTTACTGGTTTGCCGTCGACGGGAGAACAGTATGCAGAAGTGGAAAATTTGACTGCACTGCAAACTTGCACTGGTTCATTCACGCTTACGCAACAGCTAAATTATATTTCAGCGTCCGGATCTTTTCTAGGGAATGAGAGATCTAGTGACATACTAGTCATAGACAACAACAATTCGCAGACCGGCATTAGTGACCTCTTATCGTCAATGTTCAATGTGAGCTACGTCGACATTCAAAGTGCGGAGCTACCAACAAACGTGACCCAACTTCAGAAGTTTAGTACAGTTATCTGGATGGCTGACCAACAAAACGTGTCTTCAACTTTCGAGGCAGCACTGGATAATTATGTGTTCAATGGTGGAAAGTTGGTAGTCTATCAGAATCCGCCTGAATGGATGGCGGGTGTTTTGTCATCGAGCCCAGTTCAGAGCAATTCTCCCTCGTCATCTGCCTATTCGGACTTGATTAATGCGTTTACAAACCACACCGATTATTTTGGAAAGCTCGAAACGCAGATGTTACCAAATGGTACTCTGTCGGCGACGTCTAAGGGGACTTCTCTTGCAATAACCGATCACGGAGATGGTCAAACGGTAGTTTTGGAGAACGAAAGCTCATCAGATGGTTTAAGCGAATTTTCTGACAATGGCCTCTTGCTGGCGAACATAGTCGCTAATGAATCAGGAGCAAGTCAGAGCAGTCCGATTTGGTTTAGTTTTGGCAGCAGTACGACGCAGGAAGCCGACCAACTTGGCATATTTGGGATTGGCGATGGCTCTGTCTCTCTCTGGCTAACCAATCCAAGTTCGTCTGCAACGTCAGTTTCCATATATCTCAACAATAACTATTTCGATCTAACAAACACTTCATGGTGGATATCGCCGATAAATGCGACTGGAGGTCTAGACTCTGGTTCTATGTCTAATATCACGGCGAGACTCAATCCAGGATCCTGGGATTTCGTGTTTCTGACCCCGTATTCGAATCAGTCCAGCATACTATACTTATCAACAGGACTAGCGAGGCAGCTGTATTATCCCAATCAAGGATTGATTTCTCTAAGTGCCTTTAGCAATCAATCTGCTATTGCCGTCCTTTACGTTCCACATACCGTGGGATCGGTTGAGCTCAACGCCAATTCGAATTTGAGTAAATACGATACTTCGGCTACCTTCGTCAGTGGGCAGAGCGGCTGGTACTACGACAGCAAGACAGACTTGCTCTACGTGAAGTACCTCGCCTCTGGAAATGATACACTAAGGTTTCTGGAAACGCCATCAAGCCCCAGAAACCTAAATGGAGAAATTACCGTAGGGTTACTGGTTGTGATAGCATGTTTGGTGGCTACGGAAGTCGCAATTCAAACTCGTTCCCGTTTTAGGAATTCCAAAGTCACTCTACCCAACACAACTCGTCAATTTCAGACCTAGGGCACATGCCTTTTTGCATAGTTAATGTAGTCTTCCAGTCCCTGCCTCAACGGAACTCTTGGAAAATATCCTATGAGTTTCCTTGCGAGTGAATTATCAGCTACTAAGCGGTTAATGTCACCAGGCTTTGTGTCCGCGAACATTATATCCTCCCTAAAGTCGCAAAGTTTCATGACCAAGTTGGCTAAATCAAGAATACTAATCTCATCGCCCCCACCACCAATGTTCATGCACTGACCTGAGGAACCTTCGCTTTGATAGGCAAGGAGATTTGCAGATACGACATCCATAACATTAAGGAAGTCACGAGTTTGCTTACCGCTACCAAATATTGTGAGGCGCTTCTTATCTAGCGCACGTTTTACGAAAATGGGTATCACGCCCATCTCCTCACTTACGCTTTGTCTTGTCCCATACACATTGAAGTACCGTAGCATGGTTACGTTGACATGATATTCCCTGTGATACATGCCGCAATATATCTCCGAAGACATTTTACTTGCAGCATACGGAGAAATCGGATTCAGTGGATGATGCTCAGTAATTGGAATTTCAAGAGGATTGCCATATACGCTTCCAGAAGAGGCGTAAACCACTCTGGTGTTGTATTTTCTCGCATATTCGAGAACTCGAATTGTTCCACCGGTATTGACTTCGAGATCCGTAACGGGAAATCTGAAAGAAGGTATTAATGCCCTAGCTGCCTCGTGAAAAACGCAGTCGACTCTTCCAATCGAATCATAATCAAAATTGCGAACGTCCCCTTGTTTGATTTGCAGATAGTCTCCTTTGAATGGTATTTTCTCAAGACCGCCATTCGAAAAATCGTCGAGAATAGTTACTTTGGCTCCTAAGCTTAGGAGTTTTTCTGCGATATGGGAACCGATGAAACCCGCTCCACCGGTAACTAGAAACGACTTGCCGGTAAAATTGGAGGATGATTGAATCACTTTACTACCCCTATCGCCCAATCTTCTCATAAAGTGAAGTGAGCTGGTCAATCATTGATTCTAGCGTATATTTCTTTTCGACTTCGTGCCGTGCATTTGATCCTATCTTCTTAAGATACTCTTTATTGCTTAACAGTTTTAATAGTTCAAAGGCTAGCTGGTTGGTATCTCCAGATTCGATGAGCGCCCCAACCTCGCTGGTCACAATATCGGGTATCCCACCGGGGACGTTAGTCGAAATCACAGGGCGTCCGCAACTCAGACCTTCAAGAATAGTGCATGAAATGGGGCCTCCAACGTTTGATGGCAATACGACTACGTCAGAATCACGATAAAGTTCGATCATTTTTTCATCGTCTCGAACCGGACCCAGAAAAATGATACTCTCCTCCAGATTCAGCTTATTGGTCAATGCTTTGTACTCTTCCGTTGATGGACCTGTCCCTGCGAGGACAAGCTTTGCTTCGGGAATCTTGGCGTGAACCAGAGCAAACGCCTTGATAAGGCAAGCTAAACCCTTTATCTCAGAAAGTGTGCCGGCGAACAAAATGCGGGGACTGGAAGACATCTTGTTCAATGGAAGAAATTTCTTATCATCGACGCCTGTGTGAATAAGCTCGATTTTTGGGGCGATTCGTTGCCCGTAAAATTCGATCATGTACTTTTTGACTCCGGCAGATTGAGCAATAATTACATCACAAAATATCAAGCCAATTTTTTCAAACAAAAGCCCGAGCTTTACCTCTGCAGGATTCTTCCATCTTACCCATTTTGGCCACAG
>JASHPO010000140.1 GCA_030038075.1 Nitrososphaerales archaeon
GAAATACCTCTTCTGCTTTCTCGCCAATTCTAGCTTGTGAATCGGGCATTGATTGCATCCCATAGCCTCAATCTCTGAGAGAGTCTGTGATTCGATCACAGCAACAACATCCTTTCCCAATTGCTTATCCAAGCTGTGGAGAAAATTCAGGTATATCTGCCAAACATCAAAAGCTCGAGATACTGGATGACTTTTGAAGCCGCCCTTTGTCGCGAGAGACAGAACAAGGCCTTGGAATGGGCCGGTCAGTTACACTGAAGTCTACGACAAAGTGAGAGATTCGAACAATCTAATACCCGTCTACTTTTCTGGAATTGGATCTGAAACCTCAAGCCAGTCAACCTTCTTTAGCGCTGAATCATGCGTCATGATCTTTTTTGATGACGAACGTTTCATGAAGGCTAGTATGGTAGCATCCCTTCCACCTATGCCAAGGTGCGAGTATCGTTTTAGCTGTTCTATTGACTCTAACATCATCGCGTAATCCAGATCTTCGATTATGAGCGGATAGCCAAGAAAGGTCCCGAGCTTCTCACCGCCTTGGATCGGTCCCAAGTTTTTGATCAAAAAATGAGACAGTTCCATTATTATTACTGTGTTTACGGAGATCTGCTCTGACTTTATTGCTCTGTCTACGGGCTTTTCTACATGGGTATGTTCTGGAGCTTCGGTATCAAAATAGTAAGCCCAGATGCTAGTGTCAATGGTCAGAATGCTTCGCGCCCCAGATTTCCTTCAATTCATCTGGCTTCACTTTAGATCCGGACACACAACCTTTCATTTCTTTAATGAACTCCTCTGGATCGAGTACGGTCCGTAGAATGAGTTCATGGTCTCTTGCTTCAACCCTGAGTTTCTGCGCCGGTCTGAGCTTGAGCTTCTCCCTTAGTTCGCTAGGAATGACAACTCTGCCTCTCTCGTCAATCTCAGTTTCCCCTTGCATTTCCCATCCCACATATATTCCCATAATCCTACTAATAGACGTTTTG
Source organism: Nitrososphaerales archaeon (assembly GCA_030038075.1). Taxonomy (GTDB): domain Archaea; phylum Thermoproteota; class Nitrososphaeria; order Nitrososphaerales; family CADDZS01; genus DATLTL01. The sequence continues at coordinate 990 of JASHPO010000140.1, forward strand.
CCTATGACTTTTGCCTGCTATCCAAACCTGACCCAAGGGACTTTGACTCTGGCCACTTGACTGGTATTGGTTGGCGATATCGTCGTAAAGTGAGATGCATCGCTTTGACTCGATCGATTTGTTCTAGTTAAAATCAAGTGGCTGAGATTTCCAATCCTCTGGGCTTCGATCGTTTGTCCTTATGAAGAATGGCAACCCCGATAATAATTCCAGTTACTCCCGTTACCATCAAAGCGATCACGTCACCTCCGGCTGGTTCGTTTGATTGGGCAAATATGCTCCCGCACTGATCCGCAAGTGGGCAAAAGTACTGATAAGTTCCAGTATACCAGAGCCAAGCTTCCGTTAGGCAGCTATGATGATTATTACTGAGCAAACAACCATATGCCGGCAAAGTCTTTGGTATAAGACACAGTTTCACTGCATCCGTTCCGTTAATAAATCGAGGGGAAGGTATTCAGGCTTTCGAAATGAATTTTCAAGCGATTAGACGGCGAGGCTGGCGTACACTAGCACTAGTATTAGGCAACATGCCGCAAGCAGTAAACCTCGATTGAGCGTATCGCCGTTCTTGTAATTTCTGTAGATGTACGAAATCATGGCGAACGCAACAAGATCAACAGCAAGGAGTATTGCAAAGACAGACTCGCCGGCCTCGTTGATTGGATTCAAATCCCATAGAAAAAAGACTGAGACTGCCTCGACAACCAAAAGTAAATAGACGATGTTTGTACTATAGTCTTTAAGAGAACGCATGCTGTTCATTGTGATCTTTTCCACCCTATCTCAAACAATCTGATTCTCTGCTTTAGCATGCCAGAATTCAGTTCCAGCCTGTAAATTAGATAACAAATCATTAGAACCGAAACTCCGAGACCTGCGAAGGCGAGAGTCAGTGAGCCCATTATCGAACCCGTTGGGCCTAGAAGCACCAAGCTTGTCAAGGAGTTTATCGCGCTTCCAAGACAGAACGTAGATAGTCCCAAGACGACTGCAAAACTACCTGCGGTCCACAGGGATGCAGATTGCGAAATAGGCCGGGCTTTTTCTGGTATCGCTCGGGCAGGGGGAGCAGCCGCAGGAACAGAGATCTGACCTTTTCGCCCGAAAGTCATTCGGTAAATCAGTTTGTACATCAATACTGAACCCAAAGCAACCAGCAAGGCAATCCCACCCAAAACAAGAACTCCCTGCTCGGTCGGTATTATTCGGCCGGGCGTGAGCTCGCCCCACACGGAAAGCGTCACAACTTCGGCTACGAAAATTGCACCGAGAGTTACGAAGATTTTCCTCTTTCCGATGCTCTTTTCCTTGCTCCTGTCAATAAACGGGAGGAATGTCAGTATGAGAAAGATGACTGTAATGAACCCGAGAGCTACTGGAAGTCCAGCGGTTTCAAACGCCTGGATCTTAATCAGCTGGTATATCCATAGAAAATACCAGTCTGGCTGCGCTACGTATGTTGCGGCTAGCTGCGGCGTATATTCTGGCGGGAGATTCAGTGGGAACACTGCAGATATCAAAAGCATGGCAGCTCCAAACAGAGCTGCAAGTTCTACGAGATAGAAAGTTACATCGGGAAAGATAGGAATTAATTTCTTCTTTTTTTCAGGGGTATTTTCCAATCCTCTTGCAGGCTCTGATATGCCGTGAGCTTCGAGCATATACATCTTCAAGACCAAGAGCAACAGCAAAACTGCAGGTAAAACTACAACGTGAAGATCGTAAAATCTGAGCAGAGTTCCGGTATCTCCGTTTGCCCCGACTGTCAAGAACGTAAGGATGGATGAAAATGGCTCGGGAAGTGCGCTCATCATCCCCACACCAACATCCGTTGCTGACTTTGAGACAACAGTCCAGGGGAGAAGATATCCGGTGAATCCGAAAAGAAGAGTGACAAAGCCCATTCCCATACCAATTACCCACATCATCTCTCTGGGTTTTTTGTAAACGGAAACAAAGTAGCCGCGCATCATGTGCATGAACGCGAGCGCTATCATCGCATAAGCAGTGTAGAGGTGAACGGTTTCGAGAAAACGACCGTAGCTAACACTCTGGAATATAAATTGCGTGGACGAGTAAGCTTCGGTCGGGGTCGGTATGTAGTACAGCATCATCATGATCCCGGTTACACCCTGGATCACGAAGGCTACAACAGTGAGCGCGCCCAGCCAGTAGAATGGATTTACAGAGTAGGCTGGCGCGTCCCTGAGAAATGGGTAAGACAGCCCCAGCCTAGAGTCAAACCAGCCGGCAATCTTTCCTATGGGACCGCCAATTGGCGCAGGCGACACATATTCTTTAGATTGTTCAGCTCTGCGTTCAGCGGCTTCTTTCTTTTCCTCGACGTCTGCTGCGGTCAAATTGGTTCTCTATAACCTACACGAGTGTTCCGCCGACTAGGTCCTGAGACACGTCACTTGAACCGGTGTCGTAACCAAAAATCGTGGGAGGGTTCATCCCGGTAGCCCATATGTTTCCAGTACTTTGATCAAAATACAGAATCACCTGGGGTACAGGTCTCGGAGCCGGTCCAGCGATCACCTTGGCGGCTTCAGTCAGGTCATATACACTTCCGTGGCAACAACAGTAACCCACGGGATCTGTTGCTTTGTACGCACTGTTGCATGACGGCGCCTGACCTGCAGCTACAAAACCGTACACGCATCCGAGGTGCTGACAGTACTGGCTGAACGCGACGATGTCACTGTTGGGTCCGACGCCACCCGCGGCTTGCACGCCCAACTTCACAAGAATATTCGGCTGCTCTTGGAGTGGGTAATTGAACGAGATCGGGTTTCCATCCTGAAGGCCGCTCAAATTGGCAACCATTATCACCGGAAAGTCTGATGTCGCCGGCGGCGGCACAAACGTACTTGCAGTGGCCGAGGTCGCGCCTCCTGTTGTAGCAGCAGTAGTTGTAGAACTCTGCGTTGTTTCAACAGTTTCCGGTATGCCTGGATTTAGTAGAGTTCTTGTGATCGACCCTACCCCGCCGATAACTAGCGCCGCCCCTATTCCGAGGCCGATTTTTAGGACGTTTCTACGCGATTCGTCCGATGATGATTTTTCATTCTCATCCTTTGAACTCATTTTCCGCTTACCAATATCCCGTAGATTGATTTCTAGTTCGTAAACTTGCGAAAACTCGCTGGAGTTTGTGTAGCCAAAAAGTAAATCCCTCCGCCTATGCTTGAAAAGCTCAAGATAGCGGGAGCGAATGCAATTAGGGTGCTTGAGCTGCTCGAACTACTAGTTGTGTTTGAGGTTATCAGGAACGAAAAGTGGAACGACGGAACTTGTTCTGGCTGGTCGTATGGCGTCATTATCCCATACCTGTAAACCATGACCTGGCCGGGCTGTATCGGACCCAGGTAAATTGATGGGTAGAGGTCGATCGTGTGAAGACCCGGCGCGCCAACTGCAGGGATAGTTACAGTGATGTTTCCCTGGCTTGCAAAGCCGCAGGCAAATCCGACGTATGAATTGTCGTAGTCAATAACGACGATGTTAGTATTGTAATCCCAGCCGGTCCCTAGGAGCTGGATCGTAATCTCAGTGCCGGCCGGGCCTTCGGTCGGAGATATAGTCGCGTCGCGCTGGATGTAGAGCGTTGCGTTGCTGTTGAGAGTGAGGTTCTCTACCGAGATGAAATGATCACCTTCAAGATCTGAAGGCACCTGCATCGTAAACGTGAAAGAGCCTGATGCACTGCTAGTTACGTTTCGCATCACGCTGTTGACAATGTTGTAGCCGTTGAGATTACTTCCCACTCTGGTGGACCAGCTAACAGGAAGATTCGAGTTTGGCGCAAAACCGTATCCTGTGACGTTAACAGTTTCTCCTACCGTTGCAACGTTGGGGTTTACGAAGATTCGAGGCCCGGAAGTTGCGTTTGTTTGAGGGACGGTAATCGTCGGTATTACAGCTGTGGCCACTGGAACGTAGCTTGCAACGGAAGAATTTGTGGCTGGAGAGTGGTTATGAACAATGACCACCACGCCGGTTGCTGCAATCAAAAGTGCGATAATGACAACGAGTGCGCCGATCTTGCCGAGAGCACTTTTGAAAAAGTTGTCGCCGTCATTCTTCCTTTTGTGGAAGGCCATTATCGGCGTCAGCGCAAATGCACTGACCACGAGCGCCAGCGCCAATAGCGACAGTATTAGCGAGAATCCGCCCGCGCTGGAGGTACTTACTTGCGAGAAGGGTTCGGATGTAATTGTATAAGTTGTCTGATATGGTATGTAAGGGGGATACCAAATCGCGTCAGATGGATGCTGAGCGGGATTCAGATAAGCAGCGCCCGGATACCCCTCGTAAATGTCGATGTAGTGTTTGCCGAGTGAGCCGATCGCATAGATCGTCGCATTTGCCTCGCCATGTGTTGTGACGGCGGTCATATCACCGACGTAGTTGTTGTCCCAGCTCACCTGATAGTTCGCTGCATAGTCAGTTATGCCGAGGCCCTTGGCAAAGATTGTGATCGGAGCTCCAGCTGGCCCGCTAGAGTTTGAAATTGTAAACGAAGGTACAACTGTGAATAAATCTGTGCCAGGAAGCGCAGTTCCATTAGTGCTGTAGGCTTGAATTGTGTGAGCTCCACCATAATCCACCGGCGCCGTAATATCAACTGAAAAAGACCCTGAGGCGTTACTTTGTATGGTGGTGAGCTGCCACTCTACTGGTACTGCGTCGATTCCTGTTGTTTCAGTAGGGTTCCCGGCAAGAGTCCAAGTTACGTTATCGGAGCTCCACTGAAGTATCATGTTCGTATTGGGAGCATACCCCTTTCCACTGACAACAATCGTTGTTCCTACTATGCCAGCCGTCGGCGAAATCGTAATTGTGGAAGAGGATGTCGTTGAGGCAGCCGTCGTATAAGGTAGAGCCGACCCAAGTAACTGTAGAAGTAAAAATCCGGAAGCTAAGGCGGCACCCAAGGCTACCTTTATGATAGGTTTCATCGGCGGGCATCTACTTTTTTCGGGCTAAGAATCCAACAATTACTCCGATGATTAGCGCTATTGTCGTCCCAGCATAAGCCCATATCGGGATTGACGTGGTTGTGGTGACAGTGCTGGTGCTGCTGGAGCTTGACGAAGTAGATGAGGTTTGAGTGCTCGATGCCGATGGCGCGCTAGGTGCTAGGTTAAGAGTCGCAGTGCCCGTATTCGGTGGTGATGCCTTGTCTGCCGCGTTGATTACAACTGCGAAGGTCTGCGAAGAGCTCAAGGTGGGGAGAGTTCCAGCGCTGAATGTGCCCTTCCAGATTCCGTTGGCGCCGGTATAACTCAAAGTGACTGTTGCTACATCACCTGAACTCTTTCCGCTGAATGTATTGCTCGTAGCGTTGTAAGCCCCGTATCCGACCACACCGCTAACAACGCCGCCTCTTGTTGCTGAATCTAGTACGCCGACAAATCCCGAGACCGGTTCGGCGTTCGTTGGATAGGTGACTATGGCATAAACTGTAATGTTCTCGTCGCTGGTGATACTAGTAATTGTCTGGTTTGTGTTCGAATTAACGAGTAAAACCGTCGTGCTGAGCGTAGCTGGCGAAATCACGTATGGGCTGCCGCTGTAAGTAAAGGTTCCAACGTTACCAGCCGCATCGCTCGCATTTGCATTGGGTGTCCATGGTCCAACTGCAGTGTAGTTCCAGTTGGGCGTTACTGCATTGTCGAACACACTGGCTCCTGAATCCCAATTCGCAGGCATTATCACATTTCCCGGGGCCGTAAAAGTCACTGTAATACCGGCGTCGCTGTTGGTCACTGGGGCTCCGTTCGAAGCATATGTTAGATGGAATCTAGGAATAAGTTTGCTCCCTCTCTCAGCTCCCGCGATGTATGCGCAAGTTCCTCCAGTAACCATGTCCATAACGATGTTTATCTTGTTAGTAGCATAGAACGAAGTGGAAGAGACAACCGTCGAGCCTTGCTCAAGAAATACGTTATATGTTCCAACATGGTTTACAACTGACTTGAATCCCGATGCGGAGACGCCGAATACTGTGGTTTGCGCCTGTTCGGCTGCGGTAAAGGTGTCGGTCACCTGAGTCGCCACGCCTGTTGGACTAACTACTTCTACGGTGTACGATCCTGAAGCCGGCGCCGTAACAGTAATGTTTGTTTCCATTCCAAAATTAATGTATCCCGGAGAAGCGGAGACATACTGTGTCTGTGCATCTGCCCTAATCGGCAGAGTCAACGCGAAAGTTGAGAAAACAAGCAGTACGAAAACCAGAAGTACGGAAAATTTCACTATATTCGGCTCCAAAAGTAGGGTTTATTGTATATAAGGAGCGAGACGTTTCTCATTTTTGAGAATCGGTTTTATTGATTTCCTTTGAGAAATTCAGCTGCACGTGACTCACTAGTTCCTCTCTACTTCCAAAATCTGTCTGACAAAATGGGCACAAGTCGCCTTTGGGTAATTCCAGTAAAGGAAGCGGTATTGACTGCTCCCTTCTGTTTCCGGTAATTTGGTTCATACTAATGACTCCAAGAACTTTTTCCTGGTTTTTGATGACCAATCTCCGAAATCCTCTTTCAAGCATAAGTGATACGGCGTCCTTGACCTTTGTTGACGCAGGAACGGTCCAAAGTGGCGCGGACATTACCTCGCTCACGGGAGTTGTCCCAGAATCCTTGCCCAATATTACAAGTCTAGTGATGATATCCCATTCTGTCATAATTCCGACAGCCTGACCATTCAGGGTGATAATCGCAGAAGAGGAGTCGTTTTCTGCCATTATCTTTGCCGCGTTTCGAGCTGACTCTGCCAGGGCAATGAATGTCGGTTTTTGAACATAATCTCCGACAACACCATTTGGGAACATTTCTTTACTAATCTGTAGTGTTAATTGTTTTGACAACCTTCATGATTACTTTCTACTCTTGATCCAGACCACAATACCGACTTCAAGAGCTGTTACGACCAAAGCTGCATAAGCAAGTAAAATCTCAAATGTGTTGGAGGATGACTGGCTCAAGAGAAGCGGTGATGTCAGCGCAAACGTGGGAATAAGCACAGATACGAATGCAACGACGGATAAACCAAGTCTAGTCGAATTTTTGTATTGAGGAATCATCCGCACACTTCTCTCCTTATTTCAAATCGCCGTTCGGCACGCTTTTATTGCGAAGTGGTCTTTTCAGCCTTAGATTTGCAGATAAGGCAAGTATCTCCTTGGTGCAGAGTTACTGCCGGAATCGATGGATACCATCGGTGTCTTTCACACCTTAAGCAAGGCCAGTATTGCAGCATCTGTTTAGAAATCAGTAGCTGAACTGTTTTGGTCAACATCTATCCACTCCAGAGATTATGCGCGAACCACCAGTCGTGGCGCTGAGATGTGTTCGGCCGTCGGCGCGACCGGTGCTGGCGTGGGAACTTGTCTGTTCAGTATGACATCGACTACGAGCTCGCCGCTTTCCAAGCTGATCGATGCGTTCTTGATGGACGACCTGTAACAAACGAACTTCTTTCCATCGTCCTGGATAATTGTTTTCTCGGCCTTGATGATACCGTAGTGCTGAAGCTCATGAATTCTCCTGTAGCAGGTGCTTATTGGTATGTTCTGCTCCCTACTGATTTCCTCGATTGGAAGCGAAGCCGAGATTATCGAAAGAACTATCCTTCGAGAGTATTCGTCTGAAAGCGCCTTTACGACTTCAACCGCCTTTGCGTTATCTGTCACGAGCATTGCTGTCTTAACCTGTGAGCCACTACGGAGTAGGCAGTTATTGGGTTCAATCCCGAATAGATGCGGGATTGGAAATACGAACAGATTCGAGTAAAGTGTCTCGGTACGCTAGGAAACATTCGCAGATATTGCACAGATATAGAGCTGGCGAGGTGAAATTTTATTCGATTTTCGTGTTGAGAACAGCTTCAATCCTTGTCAAAGTATCCGCTGATTATTCTTCGCTCAGCCCTTCTGAGGATCTCTGATATTGTGCTCGGCGCGCTGTCAAGGACTTTGGCTAGCTCTTCCGTGGAAACTCGCTTCGGATATTCGTAGTAACCAAGTTCCAAGGCGGACTTCAAGACTTTCTCTTGCTTCGGCGTAATTGCTCTTTTTGGCGCAAGCTTGGATATATCAGATATCTTGTAGTCGATCCCGCTGGCGTGAAGCGTTTGCAAGAATCTTGGGATTGCATCGCCGCTCATGAAAAGCTTGTAGCTCATCTGTCCGTCGTGCTCGGAAACCGCGGGACCCACAAAGTAACCGGTCTTCGAGTCCATAATTATTGAACAAACCCTACAATCCTTGCTAGTCACAGCGCCGACGATCCGGTTTGACCCGACACTTGCTACGTCACTTCCGACGACATCTGGAGACTTAATCAGTTCCTTTATCAGATCGTCGGCGTTAACCTTGTCGGAAACAATGTCCACGAAATGCGTAACCCCCGGCGCATCTGACGATTCGAGCTTCATACTCAATATCTTCACTGTAGCGAGATCGTTCTGGCATAGAGTACGTATCCAGCTCTCTGGCGGTACCAGGAATTGGAGCTGAATCATGAGAGTGATTCTAAGACTTTGGCTCGGGATTAATACTCTTTTCTCGCTTCATCAATGTGCAAACCAATTCTCCATTTCATTTCAGGAAAGGCTAATAGAGCATTTCTTCCGGTCTTCAAGCTCATGAGGATAGGCGAAGCGCTGCCTAACATTTTCAAAAAAACATATCCAGTACTTGAGCACGGAACGCAGATGCTTCTGGCCGTTTCGCTACTTCGATTTCACCAGATTGACGCGCTTCCTATAGGCTTCAAGCCGAGGCAGAAGAAGAAATATGCGGTCTTTGGATTTTCGTGCCTTGCGAAGCTGCAGGAAACATCACCAAAAGACTACGGAAAATTTCTCGAAATGCCCTGTGAAAAAGCTTCGCTAGAGCTAGCGACGGTAGATGTGGATGACACAATCGAGGATTTGCTCAAAGTTTTCCAAAAGACGAGATTCGGTTTTGCTTGGATAGAGTCTGAAAGGTTGGGAGGCTTTGCAAGCTTACGCGATCTCTTGGAGCTATACAAGAGTGGTCTAATTTATACCAAAATGACTATGGAGCAGGTCGCTTCCCCGATATTTTCGATGCCGGCGGACTCAAGCCTGAAGACCGTTTTGCAGGAAATGTTCAACCATCGATACAGACGCATTTTTGTATCGAATGAGAAAAGTCTCGTAACCGACAGAAGGATAATCAGCTATATCTTCAGCGCTTCAAGGCTCACTGAAACAACGAAAAAACCAGAGATACTGCTCGATGTCAAGCTCGGCGATCTGGACAAGATGGAACCAGTTCCGATGGATGGTCGAACGAGCATCACAAAGGCAGCCCTCTCGATGAGAGATACAGCCGAGGAATGCCTCATCTGCGATAAAGGGGTTGTAACTCCATGGGATCTCGTGATGAAACCTCTAATCGGCGGAGAGCTCGTAATCAAAAAGAGTTAAGGTTGGCAAAGTCTACTAGGTTGTCTGAATTTGCGTTATCAGCGATTTGCGATCGCTGTCCCGAGGATTAGCTTCTACATCGACCGAAAGCTGTTCGGAAAGGAAACTGATTGTTATGCCTTTTACGACACTGCGATACGTTTCATGTCTCTTTCCAGCAGGGGTTATTAGAGTACTCTCGATTCTTAACAGAGAAGCGTTAACAAGCTCGCGAACGCGTCTGTAGCATGTACTTAACGGAATGTGGCACTCGCGACTAATCTCTTCTATAGATTTTGCGCCAGCGATAGTTGAGCAGAGTATTCGGCGATTGTATTCATCAAATACAGCTAGTAGTAGATTAAATTCATGGCTATCATCAGCCAGCAAAAGAGATTCTGCGAACAAAATCAATTGGCCGCTGGTATTTAGAGAATTCTGCTAAGAGATCTCTGCATCAAATGGAACAGTCCGCATGGTACAGCCCTAAAATTGGCTGGAAGTATTTTCTGATGCCGAGTCTCATGAGTCACTAATGAGTCTATTGACCGCCCAAATGCCCGATCACTGGTTTTGCTCTGGGATTATGTTTAATCGTCCAATTTCTTGTGGGAATACTGGATCTAGTGATTGTAAACATATTCCTCTGTTTATTCTACTCGGACTTTGAAACAATTACTCGATGTATTAGCGGCAATGTCCTTCTCTCTTACGATTGAGACAAGTCTCGTTAAATCTTATCATTTGAATTTTGGAATATTTTGATCATGTTATTGGTCACAAGGGAACAGGGAAGTTACACATCTTATAGAACCTGCCATGAGTAGAATAGATATAGCCTAATCCAATGGTCTCGCAACTCAAAGATCTATAGCCCTTCCAAGTGGGCGGGTTCAGCATGTAGCCTGCCGGGTCATAATTGAACCAGTGGAATACCTGTGCAAAGAAGAATCCCTAGACCACTACGATTGAGCAAGCAAGAGCAATCTTGGTCCTACAACTCATAGCTTCTCTTTGTTTGTTTTCCTATTAAAAGCTTGGAACGCATATGATGGATACCGTCTACTTTACGAACTTGGGATTTGTTAGCAATTCATAATTCTGAGGTTCCTACGAATTGTTCCAGAAATGCTTCAATCGCGTCAAAAGTCACTTTGCCACCAAAACTGAGCAGTGAGCGTAGTGCAAGACTCCGTTTGCGACGCTGCCAAGAACTAGTTTCTTGAATCCTCCTAACCCTCTTGTGCCCAAGACTATCAGGTCATAGTTCGCGTCTTCGGCTACCTTCGTTATTGCCTCGATTGGAGCTTGGATTCGGTCGACAACCTTGGTGTCGGCGTCAACTCCGTTACTCTTTGCCAACTCAGCGAATTCTTTTGTGATCTTTTCGCCATCCTGTTTCATCTCCAGCATCACTCTGTCGTATGCATGCCCATAGTCGTAGCCGACAGGCGGGAGATAGACAACATTGACAAAAGTTAGCTTCGCATGAACAGCTTTCGCAACGCTCATCGCGAGCCGTATAGCCTTCGACGCGCTTTCAGACCCATCGGTCGCTACCAGAATTCGCTTGAGCTCCAGATCATTCTTTCCTTCGGGTTTTCTGACGACCAGCACAGAAGAAGGAGAATGCAACGCGAGATGACTAGATACACTGCCAAGGAGCACTCTTTTGAATCCTCCCAGTCCTCTCGTACCACAGACTACTAGATCACTCTTCTGTTCCACGATGAAATCGATCAGGGATTCCACGATCGACTCGGATCTGGAGTAGATTACGGCGCTACTAGCTTCGATATTTTCCTTCCGCAGAGTTGACATCGCCTCGTCAGTAGCGTTCATCGCGTTCTGCTGTAGTTTCGAATAGTACTCATCTCTTACGGGCACGGTGAAAATGCTCGCCGGTTGTAGGGCGCAGACTGCGGTAACCTTAGCTCCGCTACCTTTCGCTATTATGCTCGCTACTTCGCAAGCTTGAAAAGAATTCTCAGAGCCGTCCAAGGCGACCGTTATATTCCGAATCTCGGGAAGCGGCTCCGCTATACCTACGTGCATATCTTATTACAAGCAGGATCAAGCCAAACTTCCTACTTAAGATAGGAAGACGATCACCGGTTTTGAGAATCGACTGTAAAATAGATATTCAGGATCAGCGTAGATACTGCCTCAAAGATAAAAATGAAGAAAACCTTGGGCTCTAGTTCTGTTTCGGTTCTTGTTATACTCGGCACTCTAATAGTCGGGCTGGTATCTGGCATCGCCTTATCCGCAGCCACATTCGGCCTTGTAAACACCACGACAATAATCATTACTCAAACTACGATACAATCGGGAAATGACAATTCCTATTCCACAGCAAATCTCACGTTGAATCTCGTTCCTTATGTAGCTCAAGTTAGTATATCCGGATTCGCTTATTCGCCTCAATCTATAACCGTAGTTATCGGTATTAACAATACGGTGATGTGGACAAATTGGGACGACGAAGATCATACTGTAACATCTGCCAATTCGACGTTCGACTCTGGTCCACTGAGCCCGGGACAAACGTTTCAGTACACTTTCACGACGCCGGGTATCTACGAATATACATGCTCCTTTCATCCATGGATGGAGGGCGTTGTCATAGCAGAGAACAGCTAATCCGAGAAGCCTAGTGAAGATTTTGCAGACGAAGTGTTGGCACAAAAGTTATTGAGACACTGAACCTTGCCTAATCACGATTAATGGGAATCAGTTGTTAATGACATCAAAGCAAGTACCTGAAAAAATCATGGTCTGCGTGGACGGTTCGGAAATTGGTTACAGGGCAGCGGATTTTGCGATAGCCCTCGCTGAAAAGCTGGACTCAAAAATCCTTTTTGTCAACGTAGTTGGAGCATCAACTTCGGAACAAAGCTACAGCATAAGCGCGGATATGGTCGGCTCCTTCGAGACTCTAGGAAAGGAAGCCCTGTCAAAATGTGAAGCGTTGGCTCTGAAGAGCGGCGTCGATTACGAGACTCAAGAGCTCGCTGGCGATCCAGCTGAAGAGATACTGAAGAAGGTATCGAAATCAAACTGCGACTGCATCGTCATAGGCAAGAAAGGTCTGGGAAAAATCGAAAAGATGATCATGGGCAGCGTGTCAGACAAAGTTGTAAAGTTATCCGAAGTCCCGGTCATCATAGTAAAGTGATGCTGAGCTTCGGGCTTGTTTGAAGAGAGCTGTGTTTTCTGCGGGATAGCCAGTGGAAAGAACTCGAGTTTCACAGTGTTCAAAGACTCGGTCTCTATGGCCTTCCTTGACAAGAGGCCACTATTTCATGGCCACTGCCTTCTCATACCTTTGGAACATTACGAGACGCTGACTGACCTACCTGAAGATTTGATCAAGCCTATTTTTACTAATGCCAAACTCATCGCGGCGGCGGTCAAAAAAGGCTTGAAGGCTGACGGAACTTTCATCGCAATCAATAACAAGATCAGCCAGAGCGTACCTCATCTACATATTCACATAGTGCCCAGAAGACATGGCGATAAGTTGAGAGGCTTTTTCTTTCCGAGAATCGCCTATCATTCAGAAGAAAACGCTGCGGAAGTACAGCGTGCTATTGTGAGCGTCATCTCAGAGTTGAAGTAGGCTCGTACTACGACTCTTCATCTTGCCACGATATTTAGCAGAGCTTTCATTTGGGCTAGCGGCCAATTTTAACTGGACAAGTATAGCTAGAAAACGATGTGGTTCCCACAACCACTAGGACTGCAACAGCAAAACCCGTAGCAGTTTTCTCAGAATTGATAATCGTGTTCTGGTCTTTTAAGACCTGAACGCATAAAAATCATGCCCATGGCAGTCCAAAGTACTCCGGATCACAGAACAAAAGCCATATCCAACTATGGCATGATAGCGTGCATTCTCTTCACTTACATCGTCTTTTCCTACTGTACCGCACTGTTATTCGTGACCTTCGTCCAGAGCTACTTGTTTGCCTGCGTATTGTCCTTTGCCTCGGTAGGGATCGTGTTTGGATTCATTGTGCAGATGGCATTGCCAGAAGAAACGTCCCATTTAGAAACTCGCCTGCTACATGAACTGGCAAAGAGAAGATTAGTAGTGTTTGAATCGTAACAATGCCTAATTACTTGATTTAGTATTCCGGACTTTTGATCTCCCCAATGATAACAATCTTCGCGGGAAAGGGCGGCGTCGGAAAAACAACATGCGCGGCCACAAGCGCGCTTCATCACTCGAGGTTGGGTGAGAAGACTCTTGCCATTTCGACCGATGCAACTCCGTCTCTTTCGCACATTTTCGGCGTAACTGACAACGCAAAGCCTGCCAGAGTCAAGGAGAACCTGTACATCAGTGAGCTCGGCCTACGCGAAGTCAAGGAAATGTGGGACAGGAAATTCGGTCGCGAGGTCTATGAGGTCTTTTCATCGTTTGTCTCGATAGAGTATGAGGATTTTCTGGAATTCATGACCTCGCTCCTTCCAGGAATGTTTGACGAGTTCATGGTCGACTACATCAGGGAACTCGATCTCGCAAGTGAATACGAAACTATCATCTGGGACACCGCGCCCTTGGGTCAGACGCTAACGTTACTTCAAACGCCAACGCTTGTAATGAGGCATCTTCGGATGGCTCCGAGGATCTATTCCAAACTAAAGCGCGGTCAGAAAATTAAAGAGTCTTTGATGGACATAATCGAGAGGTGGCACGAGCTCTCGGAGACAAACATCGACTTTCTTCGCTATCAGGTTGGCTTTATCATGGTTACGATCCCAGAGGCCCTTGCAATCGAGCAGCTAGACGGAGTATTTTCCGAGCTGAACAAGTTCGGATTCAAAGTCGGGGAGCTGATAGTTAACAATGTTGTCAGAAATGCTGACTCCGATTTCCTGCTTACCAGAGCAAAAGAGCAGACAGGATACCTCAAGTACATTAGAGAAAAGTTTGCCTATCTCAAAATCACAGAACTGCCGATGTTTCCATACGAGCTGAAAGGTCTGGAGCGACTAAAAGAAGCAGAAAAATCGCTATTTGGATCGGCGGCCGAAGTTGTGGCAAAAGACTAGGAAATCATCATTATTGCTCTCGTCAGTTGGTACAAATACTGTCATGTCCGCGAGCGGCTTTGGAAAAGACTTTGGCGAGCTCTCGCGGGAATCATGTTCGTAGAAATCTCTCTATTTATAATGAAGTCAAGCAAGGTAATTGGAGCTAGGAACTTCGCCGGGTAATTGAACGCAAACTTGCGGCCGAAGATCGAAGGCAGGCTGCTCACGAGCTGGACAGTATGAGTCAATAAAACCTAGCTTTGATTCTACATGCGCATCAGAGAGACTCGTGATCTTGCCTAACCTCTTATGCTGTAAATGCGAGCGTTCTTGCCAAACGGTACAACAGCGCGAAGTTGATAAAGAGCAGGTCATCTTAGTGTTTAAAGCGATACAGTATTCTCTACTGGAGAGTTCAGTTTGGACATTCTCGGCTCAACAAGGAGTAGTGCTATCACGATTATCACCACGGTCGGTAGCATCGCGTCCAGCGCGATGGCCCTTCCTATCCCGAAGGATGCAAAGGCTGCCGCGAAGGTTGCCGAAAAGATCGCCCCCAGTGATTGAGCGGATGTTGTGAGACCAAGGGCGGTGCCTCCTCTTTCCGCACCGGATGTGTCCACGATCAGCGATTGCAAAATTGGAAATATCGCGGCGCTAAAGAAACCCATACCCAAGGCTGCTAAGACATCAACGTCAAAATTCCGAAAGAAAAAGAAAATCGAGTAAAAGGCAATTACGATAACCGAGATTGCTAGAAGTAGTCTGTTTCTCTTCCATCGGTCTGAAGTTCCTCCAAGAATCACCTTCCCGAATGCGCCGGATACCAAAACTGGGATGGTCATGAGTGCTGCATATGGCACAGAAAAGTGAGCTACCTTGTTAAAATATAGCGGCAAGAACGCTGTCTGCCAGAGCGAAGCCCAAGTTGCAAAGAATGCAAAGAGCATCAGAAGTAGCACACTTTTTTTCTTGATCAAATCAAGCGCGTCGCGCCCTAATCTGATTCTCATTCCCTCCTTTTCCGGCGCGCTGTATTTGCTATCTCGCATGAAAGGGAGGCATGCGAAAACCAACAGAGCGATCGACGGGGCAATGAAAAATGCAGGCTGCCAGGCTTTGTATATTGCAAAGGTCAGGAGGCCTATAGCTAGACCGGAAGAACTTCCGATATCAAAGCCGACGTAGAAGATACCAAGCGCAAGGCCCTTGCGCCATCCAAAGTACGCGGCAACCCACGCCATCGCGACCGGCCAAAAGATCCCTTCACCAAAGCCGCTTACAAGACGGAAGATGAACGCCTCTGTATAATTGGACGCGAGACCTATCATCCACGTGAAGACAGTAAAGACAACGACTCCCATGGCGAGGACAGGCCATCTTCCGTACCTGTCGGAGAGGTGGCCGGCCAGAAAGACAAAACAGAAGACGCCTATGAACTGAGCTGATTGAAGGAATAGTGTTAGAGCGTTGGAGGCGCCGAAGGATTTCTCCATCGGACTCAAAACGGCTGAAAGTACGCTTCGATCGATAGCAAAGACAGCGTAGGCGAGCGTCATGACGAAAAGGAAAATTATCGATGAGCGTCCCATAAGCGGCGGTTTTGTCGATTTTACTTCAGAATTCTGCATGTTAATGATGCCCTTTCAGACAGATTCGTGCCTCGCCTTTGCAAAATATCGGCAAAGAGGTTTGTTGCCTTGATGTCTTGAGCGGTGAATACCTTGAGATTTCTAACTTGCTGTGGCGTCAGCTTTTCGCTGGCAAAGTTCCAATGCAGACTGACCCAATCCCCAGACTTTATCGTGTCAAATGGAGAAATTTCGCGGTCATAGGCGACCTTCTTCTTGACTGGTTTTGAGAGCAGCAACTGTTCATCACCATCAGCAAATGTTAGGGGGCGGCGTTCCACGATCAGTTCTTTGTCCTTTACATCCATCACTTTCCCCCAAGAGATCCTGCAGGAATCCATCAGTTCCAATATCTTGTCCCTGTTTGCAGTTTGGGAGGCGGGTCTCGCATACATTCCGAGAACGTAAAACGTGTGGTGGGGCCTCGCGATTGCGCCGAGCTCCTCGAAAAGTAGCTTCGAATCCTTCTTCGGGAGTCTAGAATTGATTCCTTTGTGGGCGAACTCGAAAAACTCTACTGGTTCGACGTGATTTAGAAGGGAGTTGCCGAGCCAGTAAGCCTCTGTGACTTTGTAATCAAACGGCTTTCTTCCCGTGGATTTGGCGATCATTTTAACGAAAGGATAGGCCGCCTCGAACTTTGTAAGTGTGGACAGTAGGGCCTCGCCGTTCGCATCATGGTTATGCAGGTAATCCTGGATTTTGCCACGGACGTCTGGTCCGCAGTAACCCAAGCTGTTCGGCGGGAATGCGTGCTTTGTGTGAAGAAACTCGCCAGCGCTCTCAGAATTCACTTCAATCTTCAATTAATAGCTGCCCTCGAGTTCCTCTCCCTGAGCTCGATCCATAGTTTTTTCCTGAATTGAGCTTCCTCGGGAGTAAGCGTGTTAAGTGCGCTTTCTGCAAACACTTCGATGTATGAATTCTTTCTAACATCCCCGACCATGGAGACATTGACTTCTCGAGTTACGCCGTCGTCAAGGAATCTTACCGTGGCAGTTCCACCACCATTCAGTTCAATAATCCTGCCGACTCTTGTAACGCACATAGCCCTCACTCGGATTTGGGATTCATGAGAGGGTATTCACTAAATAAAGCGTAATATAATTCTCAAAAGTGATAATATCCTCGCAGATGGCCCAGCAGCCAGAGCCCGAACTCCACCCGGAGGCTCTCAAAGGCAAGCGAGTAGTGATATGTGTTGCCAACCCCTACATGAAGGACGACGGCATAGGAACCAGCGTTGCAAGCGAACTGCGAAAACTCGATCTCGGCAGCGAGGTTTTCGTTTATGACTATCAGGCGATGGACCTTGCAATGCTGTCATATTTTCAACATGCCTCGAAGGTGATTATAGTGGACGCGCTGAAATCGAACAGTGCCCCCGGAACTGTATCAAAATATTCCGTAACCTCAAGAGAAGACCCTTTCCTGAAACTGCCAAATCTCCACGAGCTCCAGCTTTTTGACATCATGGACATTGCAAACAACACCGGAGTTCTCCCGCATTCCTCGGTAATCATCGGGATCGAACCAAAGGATTGCACTTTTGGCGAAGGACTGACTGAGCGAGTCGCGGCCGCAGTGCCGATCGCAACAGCCAAAGTTGTGGAAGAACTCAAGAGCTTATAATTTTCTCAGTTCAAGAAAAGATTCGTAACTCTTGAGCGAAACAAGTGAGCCCAGCATAATGTAGAGAACCGTCACGCCTAGAGGCAAGCCACCGCCAACTTCTAGACTGGGTTTAGTGCTGATTACAATCCGAAGGATAACACCGATGGCGCCGAGTATCGAGGCTCCCGCAAAGCTCCAAGCCTTTCTTTTTCCGCAAAAGTAGATGAAAATGATGCTCAGAACAATTATTGGAGAGACCAAAACTGTTGCCAGAAGTTTGACGCCGGGAGATACGCTTCCTATCGTGATTACTAGCGCTACTATGATGGCAATAACGAAAACTTCGAGTAAACCAATCGCAGACCTCATATTGGTGCTTAACGGCGGCAGCTCTCTGGCAACAGACAACTCTCTCGTCGACTATCCGTCTTTTTTGGATAACGGTAGATTAGTTTTCTTGAGGTGAGTTTTGCTTGGAAGGCTTACCGCGTATTCAGATCGATATCCTACGTCCTGAAAACCGGGGCCGAGTCAAGAGGACAAGGCCGCTTACAGATTCTTTGTGTGCGGATTACACTATCAGGAAGCTACGTGGTTGAGCTTGCGTGAAAGCTCTTCAGCGACCTGTTCTCTACTCTTGCCCCGGGTGTCGATTCCTTCATTCTCCGCGGCTAGCACAATAGGATCAACATGCGCCGCCGGAGCGGGAGCTACTGTCGCTGCAACGGTGGTCGTTGCTGTCGCTGGTGCCACAATTCCTTCCTTCCAGCCGCTCTCGAACTCTTTCCTCGCCTGTCCCAGTGACCTCGCAAACTGCGGAATTTTGCTGCTCCCGAACATGAATACGATTACTCCAAGTATCAGTACCCATACGATTGGATCGTCAAGTGCCAAATTGAATTACCCGCTTTTCAAGTAAGCGCCGGATTATATAACACACAAGCACGATTCCCAAACTTGAGAAAATAACCAATCTTGATATGGGCTGGCATTGAGCTTCTGGCCAATGCATGAACTGAGCATTGCGCAGAGCATTGTCGACGCCGTCAATCTAGAGGCCGACAAGCACAAGGCAAAACAAGTGAAGGAGATAAACATCGAAGTCGGCGAGCTCATGCAACTGGATACCAATGCTCTTTCCGAATCGCTTGAGCTTCTCATTAACAACGATTCCAGATTAAAAAAGTCCGAGGTTTTCGTCCATGTGCAGAGTGCCTTGTTTTATTGCAACAAATGCGGCAGCGAGTGGGACATGAAAGTGGTAAGAGAACAGCTCAAGCAGGTTTCGGACTCGCTTTTGGTTAGAGAACCTGACAGCAAAGAACTACCGCTTCATTTTCTTCCGTCACTTCTTCCAAGTTTTGTTCACTGCCCCAAATGCGGTAGCGCTGATAGCGCGGCCGTCGCGGGCGACAACATTAAACTAAGAAAACTAGTCATGGAATGAACTTGTTTTGGTCGAAAACAATCCGATATTCGAAGTGGAATCCAAAAAGAGATTGGAGAACATTGGTAAGGTCATTCTCGTTGGAAGTGGAAAAGGGGGCGTGGGAAAAAGCTTTGTCGCCTCTGGACTTGCGCTGATGTTATCCAGACGGTACAAAACTGGGATTTTAGATCTCGACATCCATGGAGCTAGCCTCCCTAATTATCTCAGCGTCAAACCACCCATAAAGAGTGGCAAAGATGGACTGCAGCCCGCAAAAGCCGGCAAAGTCGGAGTAATGTCCGTCGCCCTCTTTACCGGCGATAATTCGGTTCCACTAAGAGGTTACAAAAAGCAGGCACTTATTCCTCAACTCTTCTCTCTAACCAACTGGGGGATGCTCGATTACCTAGTTGTTGACCTGCCGCCCAGCACGGGAGAAGAACTGCTCTCCGCCTTTGCGCTATTCGGAGAAAAGTGCTCTCTACTTCTCGTAACGACCCCATCCCGACACGCTATTTCCATCGTCTCGCGACTGAGGCAGCTCGCGAAATCAGAACGCGTACCAGTGGCAGGCATCGTAGCTAACATGGCATACGTAAATGAGGGCGGGAAAAAGATCGAAACCTTTGGGAAACTCGATCCAAAGCATCTGACTCGCAAACTGGAAGCTCCTGTACTTGCTGAGATACCGCTCGAATACAGTGTGAATTCTACAAGCTTAGAAACTCTGCTATTCGGCCGCTGGAATCCGATCTCCAAAGCATTCAGTGATCTGGCTGAGAAAGTACTAGTAATACTTTAGCCGAGTGAAAGGAAACCTTTTCGGGCATTTTCTCACGTTCCTAATTTGGAAACACGGCAATAAAACAACCGCCGAATTCTTGATACCGAATTGTTCCGAGATTGGTCTGGGCTTACTCGTAAAAATCTGGAGAAGCGGATAGTGAGGTTATCTAATCCAAATCGCGCCAATTTATCTTGCAATTACTTGTTCTCAAACATGAGGATCGTCATTGCAGCTTAAGACCTCATACGACTTCTCAGGCTAGCGCAGCTGGACTAGTGCTATTATAGGAAGTCGAAACTGCATGAAACTAGACAGTTCAAACACGAAGGCGGAAGGATCCAGTTTTGAATTTTTGAGAGCCATGAGCTATGGAGCCACAAGTGGATCTGAACTCGGCGAAGGCATCGCCGCTATCAAAGGCGTTGAGGAGGATAATTCTAAAACTCGAATTCGACCACGCGGCCTTGTTATTGTTTCGATCTTGATGCTTCTCTTTGGTCTAGCAGAAGTCGTAACAGGCGTTACTGGCAATTTTCTCGATGTGTTGTCAGCCACCCGAACTTTGACGTACACATTGGCATCAACAAGCATAGGCTCTTTCTATTCCATAGCTGGGTTGCTAATCCTGACCATGAGGAAATGGGGTGCTGCTCTCGCTATTGTCTTCCTTGTCGCAGACATCGCAGGTAGATTTACTATGGTCTTGACCGGACTCTTTCCTTTCGATGGTATCAACGCCGAATCGATAGTCGCTGGTACCGTTATCGCAGCAATTTTCACTTTCTACATTGCATGGAGTTGGAAGAAGTTCACTTGATCTAATTGCCATCCCTCAATTTAGCAGAGATTACTTTATGATTGTACCCAAGGGGAAGTCGGCACTGAAACCAAGATTTGGCGGCAACTATCAGCCAAAAGTCGGCGGTAGCGATAGGACTGGGTGCGATAATTGGTGCCGGTATCTTTGTTTTGAGCGGCACCGCCATTTCACTCGCCGGTGAGTACGCTCTACTCTCCTTTATTTTGGTTGGAGTTGTCGCACTCATAGTCGCATTCGAGCTTGGCGAGCTCGGCTGCCTCATGCCAAGCGCGCAAGGAGCTTCGTACTCTTATGTCCGCGGCGCCTTTGGAAACGAGCTCGGATTTATTACCGGGATTTTGCTTTACTTTGCCTATGTATCATCGATTCCAGTCATAGCTATCGGTTTCTCGGAGTACTTCTCTTCTCTTTTGGGGATTGGCGGATATGAATTCGAGCTAGTCGTTGCTCTTCTTTTAATTGCAGTGCTTGCAATCGTGAACATCTTGGGAGTTGCAAAGGCCGCTAAGGTGGAGCTAGGACTAGTCTCGTTCAAGATCTTCGTCCTGTCAGTTCTCATCGCGTTCGCTTTCGTCTTTTCTATTCACCTGCACTTTTCCAATGTAAGCAACTTTGCTTCACTTTCAAGCCAGAGAAGTTTTCAGGCAGTTTTTGCTGCAAGCGTGGCGGTCTTCTTTGCATACACCGGGTTTCAGGCAATTTCCACTGTGAGTTCCGATGTCAGGGGAGGGGCAAAGGGAGCGGCGAGCGCGGTAATAACCGCGGTAGTGATCAGTTTGGTCTTGTACGTCTCCGTTGCAATTTCACTGATGTTCCTCGCGCCTGTGTCAAGCTACGGAATTTCTGGCGATCCTATCGCGTTCGCCCTTGCGCATTCCAACGCTCCGGAATCACTCTCCGTTTTAATCAAGTTGGGTGCACTTGTCGCAACGACATCAGCTGCGCTTGCCATGATCTTGTCCTCCTCGCGCATACTTCACCAACTAGGAATGGACGGAATGCTTCCAGCAATCGTAAGGAAAGTTGATGCCACTCGAGACGTCCCTACAAACGGAGTGATCATTTCTGCAATTTTGTCTTTGCCGTTCTTGCTTCTCGGGAACATCTACGTCATCGCAGCGGTGAGCAACTTCGGCTTGATTTTTTGTTACATTATGAGTAGCTTGGCAGTCTTTAGGTTCCGAAGAGCCGGAAAGAGGGCAGAATTCAGAACTCCGTGGTTTCCCTATTTGTCTATTGTAGCCATTATCGCGCTTTTGATGCTCTTGCTTGGGATGCCCATAGAAGCTTTGATCATAGGAGTAGTTGTCTTGATTTCTCTGATCGTGATTTACCAATTTCTAAGGAAGGAAGAGCCATACAACGTTTCCGAGCAGAGCCCCTTTGGACATTAGATCCTCCACTGAGAATTTTAGACTACCTAGTACCGAAAGATAGGAGATCAATAATATGATAATAGCTATGAATCTTTAACCTAGAGTTACACAAGAGAGAACGTATTTTTGGCAAGCCCTATCGGAAAGCATCGCTATCGTGCTAAAAGTGGCTACTATCGTGGTGCTTTTTATCGCGACAGCTCAGATATCTAGCTTGCGCGCTTGTATCTATCATTTCCGCGCGCGTCAATGTAATGCACCGTGCAGGCAAGACACAGGTCGTATGAGCGAACTACGTACATCGTCTGCAGTAGATCACTATCGGTTCCGGTGTCTCCTACAGGCGTTCCTACAAGAGCTCCTTCCAAGGGGCCGTTTGGAGGAACGTTCCAAGTGGTCGGTGCGATTACCTGATAGTCGTTTATCTTCCCCGACTTTATATCGATCCAGTGGAACAAAGATCCTCTGGGAGCTTCCCACAGCCCTATTCCCTGAGCCGAATCAGGATTCTTGTAAGCCGAGGTGTATGACGGCGCGCCGACATCCATCGCGTTGAGCCAAGTTTCCATTAGTCCATTCTGCGGAAGGCCCAGAGCGTTAAGAACATCAACCAATGAAAGGTTGAGCGGCTGACCCAGCACTTGCAGATTTTGGGTTGTGTTGTTTGAACCAACAAGCGCGACAAGTTCCAATGCTCTTGCAACCATCCTGTCGAAGACTGAGCCCTTGGGGTTCAGCGGCAGGCCCGGGACGCTCGAAATTATTCCGTTGATAACCTTCCCTAGCTTCGGATAAATTCCTGAAATACATTCGCGTGCAAGCGGGCCTGTTTCGGTCATGTTTCCGTTGTACCTGGGAGACTTTGCCCAGGTGTATGCGTTCGGATTTGACATGTCAGGCTGCGGAGGAGGCTCCGAAGTAACTGGGAGCGGAGTAGATTGGTCGTACCACGACTCTGATGTGTCTTCAGTGATATTAGCAGGATCAAATGATTCAGCAGTGGTACTTGGATAAGTTATCACGCCTCTGGGAATTGTAAGAGGCATGTTCGTGGTTCCGTTGGTTGGATCCTGAAAGCCTCCCATTGAAATGAAATTTCCGGGACCCGCACCCAAAGAGCTTAGTTGGGTTGCGTTTGCAGTTAGATAGTTCCAGATAATCGGAGCGGCAATATCCAGCGTGGTCCTGAACTCTTGTATTCTTGCAATTGTCGATTCAATAACGTCCGAGGATGGTCTTACTGGCATGCCGCCAGGGATAGCTCCCCTTTGGTGCGGCGCCTTTCCACCCCAGAGTGTGATTATCTGGTGCATCAAAGCTTGAGCGGGTATTGCAACTACACTCAGTAGATCAGCGTAATTTGTCACGACTATTGACTGGTTTAGCGCTTGGAGTAGTCCGTAGAATTGATAGTCAGGTCCAGCGAGCGCAAGAAGGTGTACCGCATGCGAGTAACTCCAGTCAGCTGCTAAAACTATGTTTCTTGCAAGGATTGCATTCATAGGCAGAACGGTTGTTTCATTGGCGTAACTGTTAGTGTACTGGGTCAAACCGCCAGCATTCTCTACTGCTCTAACTGAATTCAAGTGATGGTCGCTGTGACACACTCCACAAATTGCGGAAAGTATCGGGGCCGCATCTCTCGGATCTCGGTTTAGAACGATGTTCTCGAAACCTCTGTATAGGCTAGCTACGTTCTTTGCACTGGCTATCGCACCGTTCTCAACGGTGAGCTCTAGCCTCAGATGGCCTTCTATTCTAGTTACAGGATCGATTACTATGGTGGACGACATACTTACTTTTCACTAACCTCAATTTCTTTTGGCGGCTTCGGAGCTTCCGACTTGATCCGCTCTAGCTCAAGCGGGTGCTCCTTTTCCATGTCCTTTTCAGACATTTTCCCCGTAATGAAAACCTTGTTCATCGGGAAGTAGCGTGGATTAAAGTGAGTCTGGTAGAAGTGGAATACCATAAGGAATAGAACTGCAAGCATCGCTTCATCGGTGTGCATTATGAAAGGTAGTCCGTTCAGGAAATTGTAGCCGAACGCCCAAAGAAGAACGCCTGGCGTGCCCAAGATGATCATTCCCCAGTAAATTCCCCAGTAGTCAAATTTCTGCGCGTAATCATACTTTGCGTAGTTTGGAGGTGTATCAGCGCGGCCGATCATATACTTCATCGACTGGATAAAGTCCGTGATGTCTTTTTTACTCAGCATGATACTAAGGCGAACTGGATTTCCTTGCATTCGCCTGATGACATACTGGGCTCCATAGAACGCAAAATGATAGACAATCAGAATGCCTAGAAAGAACGCCGTGAGAAGGTGCGCGCTAATGAGATTTTGCTGCCCTCCGAGCATCTGACCGACGTAATATCCCCAAGAGTTGTAGTACATCTGTGCAAAGCCAGTCAGAGCGAGAATAAAAGTGGTCACAAATAGCCAGATGTGTTGAATCCTCTGGTTCAAGTCGAAGCGCCTGACCTTGGGTTCTTGATTAGCATAGTTGGTCTCTCCGGTTTTTGCCTTCTTCACCAGGTCCAAGCTATTGTGGACTACTGCAAACAAAATTAGACCCGTGATCAAAAGCTGGAAGAATAGGTTCGCAAGAGGATTGATATTCGATAGGTCAGTCGAGATGTTCAGCGAAATAGTCACAGGCGTCGTTAAAAGCGGGATCGTAACCTGGATCGAGAGCCAAGAAAGTGCGAGTCCACAGACTAGCGCGTAAACAATTATTGCAACGATATTCTTTCGAACGAAAGCGTTGGTGTTCGACATGACGAGTCTCGATTCCCGGTTCGACTTTTATTTTGTGACTGTCGGTTCATTCGCTTTGGGAGTGGTCTCTCCTTCTTTCTTTGCCTTCACCGCCAAGCCGGCGGCAAGGCCGACTCCGACAACGGCTGCTGCAACACCTGCAACTTCGAGCGTCGGGATATTGACTCCTGGGAAGTGTGGTAGCGCCTCGAAGAAATTGCTCGTCGGTGGATCAGGGAAGCTAGGATGCATGCATCCCCAGCACATGGGGCCGCCTTGAGTACAGAAGCTCAAACCTCCGTTCCATTTTGTCTCGGCGCAAGCCGACTTCGTTATCGGCCCCTTGCACCCTAAATTCCACAGGCATTCGGGATCGTCGAAGCTTGTAGCGAATTGTCCTTTGTCATAATAGCCGCGCCGCGGACATGTATCGTGAATGTACTGGCTAAAGAAAGCGGTTGGACGCCCTAGATCGTCAAGATCGGGAGCAAATCCTTGCAGCACCGAAGAAAGGGTTATCAATGTCCAGTCAGGGTGCGCTGGACAGCCGGGTATGTTCACAATTGGATTTTTCGTTGTAACTCCCGCTTGTTTCAGCGCCTCAGTTACTGGAACAGCGCCAGTTAGGTTTCCCTTGCCGGCAGGTATACCTCCGAATGAGGAGCACTGCCCTACTGCGATTACCCACGTGGCCTTGGCCGCAAGTTTCTGAAGAAGATCGTAACCGTTGTAGCCGGCTATTTGCATAAAGCCTCCAGGCGTCCCGCCCTTAGGAGTGCCGACCTGTGGTGTTCCTTCGATTACTAGGACATCAACTGAAGCGTTTCCGAAGGCGGCGTTGACAAGCGGCACTTGAGACAGAGTCTCGGTTGTGTAACCGGCCGTGATCCAGCCAGAGGAACCTATTTGATAATTTGGAGTCATAATCGGCTGCCAAAAGTCTGCTGAAAGCTGGAGATTTTCAGCCGCCTCGATAAGATCAGGATTAGAAGCTTGCAGCATCGAAATCGTGCAACCAGAGTCTCCTCCCATTGGCAACCAGATTAAGTGAACGGCCCCGTTATTTTGGGCGGCATTCTGAGCAAATACGCGTTTGATGTCACCGGAATAGTATGCAACCACAGCACCGACTCCAACAAATCCCGCTAGTTTTAGAAAGTCACGCCTGTCAAGCATCTCGATATTCGGCAAAACCATCTTATGAAAAACAAGTCTTCTGACTATTTATCGGCTAGCACGATTCTCAGATATGAGAATCATCCGATTGTTTATTTCCGCGAATTCTCTTACTAGAAGCAGATTTCCTGTGTCTGAAAATTCAGAGAAGGACTCTTCTTCTCAAGCCACAGATCAAAAACGTCCAAAGGAAATTTCGCGAAGGCAGTTTATCACTGGCACAACTGAGGGCGCTATTTCTGTAGGTGTCTTTGATCATCCTGTTGCTCGATTTTTCACGGCCTTTACCTCGACTCTTCTTCCGCCAAATAAGCAAGAGCAAAACAAGCGAATGCTTGAGCAAGCAAAAAGAAAGCCGGCGGCAAAGGAATCGGCGAATAATTCTCAGTTCTGAGAATCGTATTCGGCCTTTATGTATCCTCTGCTCCGTCGCTTGATACTGATATCATTTGTCCGACAGTTCTGAAAGCAAGAAAGAGGACCAACGTCAAACCAAGAACGGAATGCCAAGAAGGCAGTTTCTGACTGGCTTGGGAGCAGGCATTGTGGCTGGTGCAGTTATAGGTGCTGGTGTTGGCGCATTAGGATTTCCTCAGACCATTACGAAAAATATAACCTCAACGCAGACACAGACTGAAACAGAGACTCAAACAGAGACAACCACCCAATCTGCGAGCGCGGTTCTCCCATCGAATATTCCAACGACTTGGAATCAGACAGCTGATGTTGTAGTAATAGGGTACGGTGGAGCAGGTGCAGTATCAGCCATCACAGCTTATGACGCAGGGGCGAGTGTGATTATTCTTGAGAAAACTCCAAGTCTTGCCTCACTTGGTGTGAGCAATCCCACCATATCTGGAGGTGGCGGCAATACGCAAATGGATGCAGGGAACGCGGTCTTTCCTATGGTTCCAGATGAGGCAGCCCAGTACCTTTACGCGGCTGCACTGGGTACGACACCGATGGATGTTTGTCAAGCTTGGGCGGAAATGGGAAGCCAAAACCCGACGTGGCTTGACACTTATGGAATCGCGCACTCAGCTCCATCGGCAACAACTGCCGAATTTCCTAACCTACCTGGAGCTGGCGGTTTTGGGGCAATGTCAATAACTGGAGGGGGAGCTGGATTTTTCCAAGCTCTTGATGGACTGGTTCAGAAGAGAAAAATTCCTGTACTTTTCAACACACCTGCCACGAGTCTTATTCAAAATCAAACGACTGGTGAAATTTACGGTGTAAATGCGGTTCAGAATCCAGCTCCTTTGGTTTCTCCTACGTTGTCGTCAAGCACAACGTCTTCAAGCTCAACAACTGGATCCAGCACTACATCAACAACGACGAGTGCTGGGTATACAGCTCTCTGGAGCCCACCTACAAGTGGCGGCACCCCTATAACGGTTAGGGCAAACAAGGCAGTGATCTTGGCCTGCGGTGGTTTCGAGTATAACAACAAGTTGATGGCAAACTTCCTCAAGGGCTACCCCGCTCACTTTTACGGCTGGGCGTACAATACAGGAGATGGAATTCCAATGGCGCAAAAGGTCGGCGCGGACCTCTGGCACATGAATGTCATGTCAGCTAGGATGGTGCCATGGTTCCCAGAGTACCCTGTTGCTTATAGCACTACAGCTCCTTCACAGCACGGGTGGATTTACGTCGACAAGACTGGGAATCGATACGCTGACGAAACCGAGCTCTCGACGTACTCGCACAACTGGTGGCTCAAGCTCTCTGAGGTCGACTTGACAGTCCCAGATTACGTTCGAATTCCAAGTTTCATTATCTTCGACCAGACCTGTTGCAATGCAGGCGCAATAACAAGTACATCATCTGCAAAACTTCCTACCGCACTCGGCGGTGCGCCCGCATGGAGCAGCAACAACAGCGTTGAGATCAGTAAGGGTTGGATAATTCAAGGAAGCACAATTGCCGCGCTCGTCGCAGCGATAAACAACGCAACAATAGTAAGTGGCTACGATCCGACAACCGGGGCACAGGTCACTCTACAGATGAACATGAGTGCGACCAACCTCGAAACAACACTGAACAACTACAACGGCTACTGTACCGCTGGAGTCGATGCACAATTTGGCAGACCAGCTTCTACTCTAGTGCCTATCGTAACGCCTCCCTTCTATGCTATGCCTCTCTGGCCTGGCGGACCAAATACACTGGGTGGTCCAAGAAGAAGCGCAAACGCAGAAGTGCTTGACACGAACGGCAATCCGATTCCAAGACTGTATCTGAATGGAGAGCTCGGAGCTATTGATGGATGGACCTCACTCGGTCAGAACAATGGAGCGCTAGTGGTGTTCGGCAGAATCTCTGGTACAAACGCCGCTGCCCTGACACCGTGGATATCCTAAGAAGGTTCATTGTAAAGCTTGGATTGGAGATGAGGCAAGTCGAAAACTGTAAGCCTCAAGGCAATTCTTGTCCTAGTCGTGTTACTGACTAGCTTCTTCTCGGTAACTCAAATCCATCAAGCATACGCAGCAACCACGATCACTGCATACCAGTCACAAGTGCCCGTAACGCTCAGCGGGACGTTCGTTCCGAGTCAGTGGAGCGATACCCCTCTCATCAAGGAACCGACTTCAGGCATGACCGTTGCGTTCAAGCAGAACGGAACGGGTTTGTTTTTCCTCATGTCGTGGACCTATGGAGTTGGTGACTGCACAGACCAGTACTGCTTTGGCGGTATCGAACTTGGCGAATTAAACAACACTGGAGAAATGGGAACAGCCCTGACACCAACAATAATGATTTTGGCCAGCCCGTCGTTCTCCAAAGGATACGATGAATTCATATCTACGTCGGACAGTACGCCGGAAACAGTGGAAGCGGCAGGTTACAAGACGCAATCAACTTGCGGCACAAGCTTTTCAGGATCTACATGGCTTGTTCAATGCTATCGCCCGTTCAAACTAAGCGGAGCATCACCTTACGACCCATTCCCGACACTCGCAGCTGGGTCTCCCATAGAAATTGGGTTCGCTGTTGGAGAGTTCGACAACCCAGGCGTTCACTTGGCAACAGATATGAGCACGTACACACTTGTGACGAGTTCTCAGACCACGACGATTACAACGACACAGACTTTAGGCTCTGCTAGCACTACAAGTAGTTCGAGTCAAGTAACAACGTCAAGTGTTTCATCCAGCAGCAGCTCTATTTCAATATCATCAACGATCTCAACTTCGAGCACCAGTACGTCAAGCAGCTCGTCTTCTACTTCGAGTAGTAGCACTGCAACATCGTCGGTCATAATTTCTACCGGAACCGCACAAACTAGTGTAACTACTGCGAGGGTCGCAACGGTTGCAAACATCTACGCCGAGGAGCTTCTTGTCGTAATAGCCGGATTCAGCGTTCTCATGGTTGTAGTAGCGAGAAGATACGAGCAGGCTTGATCCAAAAATGATAGAAGTAGGCGGTATACCAATATCCACTGTCCACGCACTCGTGGTGGAACTTCATACTGGAGCAGCGGTGTTTGCTTTTGTAGCTCTAGTCGCCATGGTTGCAACTGATATCCTGTTCAAGAGGTGGATGCCAGCCGCGCGTGTACAAATTGTCAGACGTGACGCCGATGCTATTGCCTACTTTGGTGGAATTTTTGCTCTATTTTTTCTTGTGATATCGGGAATTACGGGATTTTTGATTGAACCTTACTATGTTAACGTCACCACTCCTCTCCTCTTGAACAAGGAGCTCGCCGCACTTGGCGCATTATACTTCTGGGGAGCATTCGTATTCTTTAGGTTCTGGTGCGGGCCCGGCCTATGGGAAAAGAAAGGCCTGTACGCCTTTGCATTCATAACCTCCATAATTGCGATATTCTTTACCACGATAGCTGGCTCTATCGGGGGCGAACTCAGTCCCTACGGACAATCGGTAATGGATCCGGTGTACAAGGCTCTGGGAATCAGCTTCAAGACATTCACTTTAAGTCAATTTGATGTATACCTGACTGCAGCAGTCTTGGCTCTGGTCTGTCTGATTGTTTTTGCACTTACACACCTGTCTGAAATCCCAAAACAAAAGGTCGAAGTCGTTGTAGAAACTGCCGTGAGAAGAGGCAACTAGCTTTGCAAAAACTAGCAACAACGGTTACCCTCGTTTGTCGCTAGTTAGTTTCTGTCAGGTACTCAGTCGAGTGTGAATCAAATTGCGCAAGGTAACACAACTCTCGCACCTTAGACCCGCTTTGCTTCAATTAAAGTGCACGTGAAGGGATATAACGGGAATCTGAGTAGCAGACAATCTGTCCCCAAACTTATGACTCATGTGTGATTGCCAGACATGATAATCGTGTCCGCTGCTTAACTAGCCGAATAGCGATTCTTGTAAAAGACAGGAACGCGAGAAAATGGGCATCAAAGGTGTCTTTAGAACAGACCTCATACTGATTCACCCACCTTCGGTTTTCGACTTTAGGGAAGAGACTATCCTCCAAGGACCTATTGCCGATGCGGTTCCTTCTACGGACGAGTTCGAGATGTATCCGGCTGGCATAACATGCATAGCTGCCTACCTTGCAAAGAATCAGTACAATGTTCGAATGGTAAATTTGGCTTATCGAATGCTCAAAGACAAAAACTATGATGCTAGAAAACATCTTGCGAATATGCACGCGCCAGTTTTTGGTATCGATCTTCACTGGTTGCCTCACGCTCACGGTGCGATCACAGTTGCCGAGCTCCTGAAAAAACTGCACCCGGAGAGTCTTATCCTTCTCGGAGGCCTGTCTTCCAGCTACTATCATGAGGAACTGATAAAGGAACGTTGCGTCGACTTGATATTGCGTGGCGACTCGACGGAGGAACCTTGCCGGCAGTTGCTCGCAGCGCTCAAAGCAAAGAAGCCTCTCGATTCTGTCGAGAATTTAACCTGGAAACGTGCAGACGGCGAAATTGTAATCAATCCACTCACATTCATTCCGAATAATCTGGACTACGTGGACATTCCAGATTACGCCTACGCCATAAAGGAAGTCTTCAAGTACCGAAGCCTGAGTGATCTCGTACCATACCTTCGCTGGCTCCAGCACCCCACGGCAATGCTCCTGAATTCTCGCGGGTGTACCTTGAATTGCTCAACATGTGGAGGCTCCCGATCCGCCTACGAACAAATATGTCACAGATGCTGGCCGGCATTCAGGTCTCCCGAGAAGCTGGTATATGATGCAAAGTCTATCGCCTCGTTTACTCGTAGCCCCATCGTAATGATACACGACCCGCGAGTCGGCGGCCTGCCCAGATCACAGAAATTTTTCGCTCTTCTGAAAAGGGAGCGCATTCCGAACGAGTTTGCTTTCGAACTGTTCTACCCTGCTGGAGACGATTACTTTCAGATGATCACAGACAGCGTCTCAAAGTGGAGCCTTCAGCTGACAATCGAGACTCCGAACGAAGAGCTTAGGAAGTTTGGGGGACTAAAGTTCCCTGTACCGAATAGCAGAATTGAGGACACGATTGCAAGTGCACTTGGTCATGGCTGCCGTAAGCTTGACATGTTCTTCATGGTCGGAATCCCACATCAAACATACAGCGACGCGATGGCTACAATTCCGTACTGCGAGGGACTAATAAAGCGGTTCGACGCAGATCCTCGACTCCAGTTTTTCATTTCGCCAATGGGCCCTTTCCTTGATCCTGGTTGTGGAGCATTTGAAGACCCGAAGTACGGCTACAAGCACTTTTATCGCACTCTCGAAGAACACAAGCGAGCTCTTCTGGAGCCAACTTGGGAGACTATCCTATCGTACGAAACTGATTCCATGACTCGCCAAGAGATTCTCAAGTCAAGTTATGACGTTGCAGCTGGACTAAACGACTTGAAGCTCAGGTATGGACTAATGAACAAGGAAACCTACGA
The DNA here is from genome assembly GCA_030038075.1 of Nitrososphaerales archaeon. GTDB lineage: Archaea > Thermoproteota > Nitrososphaeria > Nitrososphaerales > CADDZS01 > DATLTL01. The sequence goes on from JASHPO010000140.1 coordinate 32,954, forward strand.
CGAAGTTATGAAGCACATGGAAGCCGCAAAGCAAGCGATAGATGCCATGACAAAAGCATTTTCTCTGCCGGAGCCAGAGCGGGATCAGGCATTAGAGAAAATCAGAGAAGCGGTGCAGAAGGCTAATGTTGACTCACTTTTCAGCAAAAACGAGCTAGAATGGCACAGCGCCAGCGGTTTGAAATTTAGCTTCAGATTGCTTCGAATCCTCGCCTCAGGCTTCGGCCAAGAGGTTGTCCACAGCCTTTACAGGTTGGATGGGAAATACGATACTGCGATTTATAGTGGCGAGCGAATGACAGATCACATGCGGGGAATTCCGAAAGTCGAAGACCAACAGCACTTGCAGCTCAATGTTGTCAATTAACAGAGAGCGTGCTCGCCCGCCTAATTACTTAGAGCGTTGGATTCTCAGTTTTGGGAATCGTGTAGCCCCATTAAATACCTGAGCTGGCAATTGTCTTTAACGCGAAATGATAATGTGTACGCAAAAAACTCTGTATCGTCTTGGAGGTAAAAGATCAATTTCATACATAGTGCCAATCGTCATAGTCATAGTCTTGATAGTTGCGTTTGCCGCTGGATATCTAGCTGGAACTGGCACAGGAACAACAGCTACACAATTTCAAACTGTTACTTACACTACCACAAAGGCCTCTGCAACAGGAGCTAGCCCAACGTGTGTAACGCTAGGGAACTGCCCGACTGCGTTCGTCTACATAGCTTACGGAGCTTCCAAAGATACGGGCATCGAATTGAACCCAGGAAATATCACCGTAATTATCGGCGTCAACAATACGGTAACTTGGGAAAACTTAGACACTGTGTCACAAACGTTAGCCGGAACTAGCAGCTTCTCGACTCAAACTCTGGCACCTGGCGCCAGCTTCAGCTACACGTATACAACTCCTGGAGTGTATCCTTACTCTAGTCCAACTTACTCGTTTGAGAAGGGTATTGTGACTGTGATCCAGTCAACCGCAACGACATCAGCCGTGGGCTCAAACCCAGACGACAACTATTAGGAACAAATATCGCTAGCGGTCTCTGCGCGCCGGTTCCTATTCCTTTCTTTCTGTGAGACCTTTATGGCTAGCAGCCATTTTCAATAATGAGAATTGTCAGTTGCCTTAATTGCATCGCCAAACTTTGATGAATACCTAGAATTAGTTTTGCCCCAACAATTAACGTTCAAACGGATTCTGGTAGCTGTGGATGGCTCCGATATATCGCTAAAGGCTGCAGATCACGCAGCTAAAATTGCAAAAGATGAAAACGCCTCACTGACCGCGCTGCACGTAATTGCAAGTCCGCCATTTGAAATTGTAGGCGGTGCGGCAGACTATTACGAGCACGCAAAAAAAGAAGCTAAAAAGTGGATGAAGGATGTTGAGAGTATTGCGGCTCTTCATGGAATGACTCTGAAGACAGAGATTTTGGTTGGAGCCTACTCCACACTGGACGCTATCATAGGTTATGCAGAAAATCAATTGATGGACCTCATAGTCACAGGGACCCGAGGTAAGACTCAATCAGCCAAATTACTCGTGGGTAGTGTGGCTGCAGGTCTGGTCCAGTATTCGACTTGTTCCGTCCTAGTCGTTCGCTAGAAATTTTCCCATCTAGGGCAAACAAATGTTCTGAGTAGACGTCCTCCGATTGGCAGTAGCACGTCTAAGCAGAGCAACCCTGAGGTCGCCGCGCGACGAGCTGCCCGTAATGCTTGTTAAGCTCATGGAGTTTGGGCGATTTCATCCGATCAAGAGAAAAGATTCTGTTCAGGATATTGACCTACTAGTCCTAGGTTCCAGAGCTCAGTCCGTCTACTCAAAAACAGGCGATCTTCTCGGAAAGGACGCCGTGAAGCTGGTTCGTAATAAAAAAGCTCCACTCAGAGAATTCAAAGCCCGCGACCTCGATGAGCTGATCCATACGTTTGAAGACGACATCGAGACACTTGGTGAAGTTCTTGCTTACACTCCAACCGAATCTGAAAGGCTTGAAATTTCTGATATGCTGCTATCTATTCGAGAGGCCTCGCTTACAGTTTTCAATAACCTTCAGAAAATATCCGTAAAATACGACCTTGCAGGAATAGTAACGATCGAAGGATTCATCCCTTCAAGCTCGATCGACGACTTTCGACAAATTCTAGACAAATATGTTTTTTCCGTCGAGACGCTAACTAAGGAAGAATCCCGGTCTTCCAGTACGCCGAGCTTGGTGGTCAACAGAAAAGTCATCTCTATATTTGAAGATCTTTCGCTGCAGAGAGGAATTCCAAAGTACAACGAAATAGATCCCACGCCGATAGTTGCGTTTGTATTTCCGCTATTCTTCGGAATAATGTTCGGCGACGTAGGTCACGGGGTCACGCTCCTTGCGCTTAGTTGGTACCTTTTTTCAAAAACCAAGTACATTTACTGGGGCAAGTTACTCGCCGTCTTGGGTAGCTCCGCGCTCGTCATGGGATTCGTAAGAGGTTTGTTTTTCGGAGTAGAGTTTCCGTCCCCCGTTGAGCGAGTTATTCCCCTGACCCGAGCATTGAGCGCTGGCTTTACGCTCCAAAATATACCGCTGATACTTGAGCTCGCTATCGTCATAGGCACCTTTCACCTAGCCACGGCGTACGTGATCTCATTCGTCAACGAGATGAGGTCACGCGACTATTTGGAGGCCTTTCTGGACCGAATGGCAACTCTTGCTCTATACAGCAGCATAATCCCCTTCGGTCTGGCAGTGGCAGGAACGGATCTACAGCTCGGTGTGCTTTATACCAGTACCGCCAGTACTCCATTTTTTAATCAGCTTCTGGGACTTCAGATACCTGTCTCGATTCTTGCCAAAGACTCGCTTCCATTCATTTTAGGGTCTCTTGTCGTACTTGCAATCAGTAAACCAGTTGTAGCATACCAATCTTCCCATAAATCTAAGGATCTCGTAAGAGCAATAGGATCAGGTGTACTTCAAATAGTTGCAAAACCATTCGAGTTCTTTACAAACGTGCTGAGCTATGTAAGGCTCGGGGTACTCATGATCACGACGTATGTTCTTGGCAGCTTGGTGGCGGGAGTACTTGCGTTTGGAGTACTTGGAGGCGTCATAGCGATATTCCTGAACATTATAGTGATGTCTATGGAAGGACTGATCGTCTACATCCAAGATATGAGATTGCAGCTTTACGAATGGCTTTCCAAGTTCTATATCGGAACCGGTACACCCTTCTCGCCTATCATTTCAAACGGACACTTTTCGCGGATAACTTGGGGAGAGCAACCTGTTGTTTTCAGTGCGGTTGTACCTAATTCCCAATTTTGATAATCATATCCGGGCTTTAAGTACAGAGGCTTCCCATATGACTCACACGAAAGTGAAACAGATGACCGAAACAATTCAGGAAAGGAAAAATCAAGAACCTCTCCAAGTAAGCAAATGGTCAAACAGATTCATCTGGGCAGCAATAATTCAGGGCTTTGCAGCGGTGCTTCTGACAATCCCGATAGTATGGCCAACCGGCGGCATACTGGGAATAAAGATCTCACCGGCAGTTGCACAGGTTATCGCATCGGGCAGCGCAGGAACATGGTTCCTCGTCGGGTATGTGCTCTACATAACAGTAGGTGTCATTGCAGTCGGTCTGACGGCATTGTTCTATCATCACTTTGAGGTCAACCTCGATAAGCCATACACGGGAAAAATCACCAACGGACTGGCTTGGATCCATCTGATACTGATGAACGCAGGGGCTGCCGCGGTTTCGTACATCTTGATGTATGCGGGATACTTTGGCGAAAGAGCCTTGATGCCAACGAGCGAAGGCGGCTTGAACCAAACAGAGCTATGGACACACATCAACGTTCTCTCTCCACTGGTTGATCCTGCAGGATATGCACTGATCGTTTGCGGAATCGGCGTACTCGCCGGCGGACTCGGATTCTTGATCAACTATTTCAGGAAGTAGAGGGTTGCAATTCTTCTTGCAACTCTTTTCTTATTTTTCGAGGTGAATTTGTATGAGAAAAAGCTACACCACAGTAAAGATACCTGCAGAGCTTTCGGAGAAACTTGACACTCTAGTGAACGACCTAGGTTATCGTAGCAGAGCAGAAGTCGTTAACGATGCCATCAGAAGGTTCATCGAGGAGAGAAAACGCCTCGAAACTGCTTCAGAGAAGATGGTACAGGCTCCACTGATAAAAACTGTTTAGAGCTCCGCTGCTTTTGCTAAACTTTTTGATAATTGGTATGCCTGATTTATGGAAATGAGAAATTGTGCAGATCTTGTGATGCTGTGTCCAGTCGATGCTTGTGCGATTGCACAAGTGCTTACAAAAGGCTCCAAGGTGTAGCTCAGAAAGTTTCCAAAGAAAAAGCGGTCGCGCCATTCTCTACAAAGTGCGATGATTGCAATCACATGGTAACCTGGAATGTCGAACCGAAATGATGGGTACTTGGGCAAACTCCGCGTCAATCAAAAGTTCGGGACCAGAAAGATCTATGCTGAATGCCTTGCACTTGCTCCGCACGAACTCTGTCTTCCGACCATCATCAGTTACAAGGATTTTTTCAACTTCCATTAGCCCGGATTCCCTCATCTCCTGATCCGGCGGTAAACCGTACTCAATGGAATTTGAGTGGACTCGCTTAAATCACGAGCTGACTGCGCAATATCTGTTGACTTCAATTATTCTTGCAGAATACTAATCCGTAAATATACTGATCAGATAATTTTGGAGTGGTACTTCACTTGTGATTCGCAATATTTCGTCTCATGAACTCGAGCGAAGCATTTGCCAGCGTGGATGGCGAGTCTTTTAAAAATAATACTCTATCGTGAAATCGTGCATCAACACGCTCGCACTAAGAGCTATTGAATAGAAGCGTCTTCAATTTTCAGGCTAGAGTTCCATCTTTGAATGGTCTTCAATGAGTCACTTCCAATGCGAGCAAGGGAACCATCGGTGGATCGTCGTCCCATACCGACAGCCCTTCTTTATCCAATGAAATGCGGAGATGTCTAAAAGTTCGGCTGAACTTCTCAAATTTTTTCCCTGCATCAGTTACCACTATCTTCTCTACGGCTAACAAACCCAGACTCGTGAGCGTGTGGACTTTTCGGTAGCATGTGGCTAATGGAATCTTGGTCTCCACTGATATTTCCTCAATGGATTTTGCTTTCCCTGCTGTAGAAACAAGTATCTTTCTTTCTGTTTCGTCGGAAATGGCTCTTGCGACCGCCTCAGCTACTCCGGGTTCAAGTTTCTTCATCATTTTTCTGACTCACCTGGAGAGATCAGGTGAGTTGCGGGTTAATGGTTACAATCCCGAACCTGTGCGGGAGATATTTAGTTTACGAAACGTGAAGCTCGCCCAATCTCCATGTTTTGATTACGAGATCCCAAGGAGTCACTATTCCGTGCTCAGTGAGTAAGGAATCGTGGCTCTTTTCTGCCAACATCCTAGCTGCTTCTGATACGTTCTTGTTGCCCTCCATCCATGGTGCTTGTACAGTGTCCAGAACTTCCAAGGTATAGTCCAGTAAATGCTGAGGGGTCTTCGATATTTGCTGTAATCTTCTGTCATTGAATATATAGGATAAAATCTGCTTGTCAGTTACAATTGAAGTTGTGCCGGTTAGCTGAATTTTTCTGAACTTCCTGCTTTCCATTTGGCGCAAGCAATCGACAATTATAGTCCCTCTTGGCAAGGAAAAAATTGGCTGAGAGGCGACGTCATTGATGGATAGTTTTGAGGACAGCATGCCACTGTCGAATAAACCCAAGAGATCTTTGATTGAAATCTTTCCCAATATTTTGTCGGAAGCATTATGGATTACGGCAAAACCAAATGTCGTTGATTCGTAGACATGAAAAAGAGAGAGTAAATCTGAATCTATGCTTATGGTGCCCACGGCCAGTGAGACGTCGCCGCACGAGGATCGGAGAAACTCTTCGTATTTGGAAGGTGGTGTGGAAAGGAGCTTGGATATGAGGGAGTATCCAGAGAATATCCTGCGCGTTTGGCCACTCTGGGGAACCGAATCAATAAGCAATTCTTGAAAACCATTCTTCAGCATCAGCGATATTGCAGAAGATACACTTGCAGCGGCAGATATTGTCGCTGGTTTCCTCTCTCCCACTAGATTGAGAACTTCAGCAAGATTAGCCTGTCTTATCCCCTTCGACATCAGGTTCTCTGGGCGCTTGTAGGTCTTCGGGAATAAAAGATGGTCAGACGATTATCAATTGCGAGAATTGCCATTCTAGAATGAGCACTTTTCGACCCAACGAGGCGAAATTCAATTTTCTGAATCGCAAACTCGTGTATCATTGGAAGCTCTCAGGGAACGACTAGCACTGGGCAGATCGCGTTTTCAATTACAGTCCGCGCCACGCTCCCAAGCGATCGAATTCGTCCTGCAAAACGATGACCGTGCAGTCCCACCACAATCATCTTGGCATTTCGGAGCTTGGCGATTTCCAAAATCTTTTCGACGGGATTTCCAAACTCGACAATTTTGGCATATGATATTTTTTGATTTTCTATTCTCGTGGCGAGTTTCGATGTCACCTCTTTTCCTACATTCGCGAGATAGTTTGCGTAAGCCTCTTGGTAATGCTCTGCCGCTTCAAAAGCCTTGACACCTTCTGGCTCTTCTGGCATTCTTCTCTGTACATACAGAAGAACTATCGAAGAAGATAGTTGTTTTGCCAGTTCGCAAGAAACGTCGATGACCTTTTCAGAGTGTTTGGAACCGTCGACTGTTACGAGCAATTCGGACATCTTCTTCCAACTACAATATTAGGGACCACGCCTTGCTAATTAAACCGAGCATACGATTCTCAGTTTTGATAATTCGAGATATTAGGCGATCGGCGCTTTATCACCTTTGAGAATCGTGTAGCGACTTATCTACCCAAACGAAAATAGAACATACAATCAAAAATGGCGGCAGTACCTCAAGTTAGAGATTACATGACAATGAGAGTCGTCTCTGTCGATGCTTCAGATTCTGTTTACAACGCTGCGGACGTTATCATAAAGAACAACGTAGGATGCGTTGTCATCACGGAGTATGGAGACCTTGCAGGTATATTGACGAAGGGAGATATCCTGCGAAATTCGCTATTAAAGTTGCTAGATCCAAAGAAGACGAAAGTTGGGTCCATCATGACAAAGTCGCCAGTAACGATAGAGGCTTCAGCTTCTCTGGAAGATGCCGCGAAGCTCATGACAGAGAAAAACGTGACGAAACTCCCAGTCTTGGATGAGGGGACTCTCGTTGGCGTAATTTCTGCCAGTGATATTATAAGGATCGAGCCGACGTACGTAAGCTATCTCAGGGGCTTGATCGAGAGAAACGTTTATCGTTCAAACTAACATGATGTAGATGTTCTGCATAGCTATTTTCAGGAAGTGTGCACAAGCCGGCGATAATGCATTAAATCTTGATCTCGTGTTGCCATTGTAGGGTACTGAAAATGCCTAGATTGGAGCCGATTGAACAGCCCACGGGGTTCGTTATGCGCATGGCGTACTGGGGAATCCGCCGCCAGTTCGGAAAGGTGATTACTCCAGTCAAGGTCGTGACCGCGCGGATGCCTGGGTCGTTCAAACTTACAAACGAGATCTCAAAGTTCGAGTTGACGGGAATTCGATTAGATCATAGCCTTCACTTCATGATTGGGATGCTCGCCTCACAGATAAACGGATGTGCTTTCTGCACTGATTTAGGGCAGGCCATGGTCGTACGCGAACACCTTGGAATGGAGAAATTCAACGCGCTCTCAGAATACAAGACGAGCTCTCTCTTTACTGATCGGGAAAGAGCGGCACTTGCTTACGCGGAGGAAGCTACCCGCTACAAGCGCGTCTCCGACTCTACATTTTCGGAACTCCAAAAGTACTTCAAGGACTGGGAGATTGCCGAGATTACCTGGATAAATGCCGTGGAGAATTACTACAATCTCCTCACGATCCCCTTGCAAATAGATTCAGACGGACTGTGCGCGATAGCGCATGAACGGCAAAAAAAGGGCTAAATGAAGCTCGTGCACTTTTCACAGTTTCTCGACTTTGTGCGCGACGAGTTTTGTAGAGTCGGAAGAAAATTCGAATACGCCGTGAAACCTTTGCCCACTCGTGAGAAGCGGCATCCAGTACCTGTCGTCTTCCCACATCTGATCTAAAGGAATATTTCCTTCTGAAAACCATTCCAGTCTTCCCTCGGAGCTCTCCTTTAGCTCGCCCGAAAATTCTGTCGAGGTGAAAACCTCGCACGTCCAGTCGGGTTTTACCTTGCCATGTCCAAAATAAAATTCCAGAGATCCTGCCTTCGCCAGTTTTCTTACGGAAAGTCCTGTCTCCTCCTTTACTTCGCGGATTGCAGCGGCTTCTGCCGTTTCGTCTGGCTCTATCTTGCCGCCCGGTGCGTTCCAGAAACCTCCCCCGAACCTGCCGCCAGCTTTCAATAGCAGGAGATAATGGTTATCCCGTTTCAGATGACACAGCACCGCCCGAATCGTGTCCTTGGGATTCAGGAGCTCGGACGACATGGAACGCACCTTTTTCTTAACCGCTCATAAGCACTTCTCGGAGTTTGAAAAATCCCTAAATGTTGGAAGAGATTGCAAAGATTTCATGCAACTCAAAGTAGGCGACCCTGCGCCTTTGTTCGAATCAGTCAAGGATGACGGCACGAAATTTTCACTTTCTGATTTGATTGGAAAGAGTTCGATAGTGCTCTACTTTTACCCGAAGGATTTCACGGCAGGCTGCACCAAGGAGGCGTGCTCGTTTCGGGACAACTGGGATAGAGTTCAAACTCTTGGCGCAACTGTCGTGGGAATAAGCTCCGACGATCCGAAGAGCCACGCTGATTTCAAAAAGAGTCACAATTTGCAGTTCACTTTGGTCAGCGACTCCAACAAATCAATCAGGAAGCTCTACGGTGCCACGAGCATGCTCCTGCCGCCTAGGACGACTTTTGTTATTGACAAGGCCGGGAAGATCA